>JAZREG010000192.1:0-6017 GCA_045660725.1 Faecousia sp. | reverse complement strand
CTCGGGGCAGAACTTACCGGTAGCGGTTGCACCGCAGGAGCATTTCCAGCCACCTGCTGCCTGAGGCTCGGGCTTCTTGGCACCACACTCGGGGCAGAACTTGCCGGTAGCGGTTGCACCGCAAGCGCACTTCCAGCCGTCAGCAGCAGGTGCTGCAGGTGCAGGAGCAGCCTGTTGCTGCTGTTGCTGACCCATCTGATAGAAATTCTGCGCTGCATTGAAGCCGCCGCCCATGGCACCGCCAGCCATACCCATGCCCATGAAACCGGTCATAGCACCGGCAGAGTTGCCGGCAGCGGTCTCCATAGCATTGGCAGTAGCGGTGGCCATACGACCGGCCATCATAGCGGCATTGGAACCATAGGACATGGAATCCTCCATCTCCTGAATCTTCTTCATATCCTCGGGGTTCAGGGTAATGGGGTTCAGGGCGATCTTCTCAATAGAGATACCCCGGGTTTCGCTCCACTCCATCTTCAGGGCATCATTCATTGCCTTCTTCAGTTCCGTAGACTTGGCAGGGATCTGAGCAGGACGGAGCTCCAGTTCAGCCAAAGCGCCAAAGGCGGGCTGCAGGGCATCAATAAACTCAGCCTTCAGCTGATCGTCGATCTTATCTCTGGTAAAATCATATTCCACATTGCCGCAAACTCTGGTGTAGAACAGCAAGGGATTTGTAATGATGTAGGAATAAGTACCGTTGCAACGGATATTGACGGTACGGCTGAAGCCGATACGCTTGTTCATGACCTCGAAGATGATGGGGCTGGGAGTGCCGAACTTGTTGCCCATGATCTCCTTGGTGTTGAAGTAGTAAACTCTCTGATCCTTGCCGGTGTCACCGCCGTAGGTAAAACGCTTACCGATGGCCTTGAAGGTGTTCTTCAAACTCTCGCCGAAGCTGCCTGCAAAGATGGAAGGCTCGGTAGAGGTATCGTATGTATATTCGCCGGGTTCGGCACAGACTTCCACGACCTTGCCCTGCTCCACGATGATCATGCACTGACCGTCGGCCACGGCGATGCCGGAGCCGTTGGAGATAATATTATCTTCGCCCTTTGTATTGGAGGAACGGCCGCTTGTGCGCTTGGAACCCTTAATCACAAGGGTGTCCATATCCATTGCGTCGCAGTAGAAAAATTCCTTCCACTGATCGGCCAAAACGCCGCCAAGAGCGCCGATGCCTGCCTTAATAAGTCCCATAATGATAACTCCTTTCGGTTTGTTGGATTTCTATTGAAATGATACCATACCCCAATACCTGTTGCAAGGTATTTTTGGGGCGCAGTGGGGAGAAGTTTCGAAAAAACAGAAGAAAAAGCTGAAAAGAGCCATTGATTATTTGTTATTTTGTGGTATGATTATCCTGAACGATTATGTGCAAAAGCAAAGGAGAAGACAAATGATCACTGTTTCGAATCTTGGTATGCAATTTGGCGGCCAGTGGCTGTTTCAGCATGTAGACCTGCAGTTCCTGCCCGGTAACTGCTACGGCATCATTGGTGCCAACGGTGCCGGCAAATCCACCTTCCTGCGCATCCTCACCGGTGAACTGGAATCCACCAACGGCAACGTTTCTGTCGAGGCCGGTAAGCGGGTGTCCGTTCTGAAGCAGAACCAGAACGCCTACGACGAATTCACCGTCATGGATACCGTTATCATGGGCAACCAGCACCTTTACGATGTGATGAAGGAAAAGGATGCCATTTACGAAAAGCCTGATTTTAACGATGAGGACGGCTTGCGGGCTGCCGACCTGGAAGCGGAATTCGCGGAACTGGGCGGCTGGGAAGCAGAGTCCGACGCTAGTCGCCTGCTGCAGGGCCTGGGCATCGGCACCGAGCTGCATTACGACATGATGGGTGACACCGACCCCCGACTGAAGGTCAAGGTATTGCTTGCCCAGGCGCTGTTCGGCAACCCCGACATCATCATGCTGGACGAGCCTACCAACAACCTGGACATCGAGGCCATCAACTGGCTGGAAGACTTCCTGCTGGATTTCCCCGGCATGGTCATCGCCGTGTCCCACGACCGTCACTTCCTGAACACCGTCTGCACCCACACGGTGGATATCGACTACGGCAAGATCAAGATGTATGTGGGTAACTACGACTTCTGGTACGAGTCCTCTCAGATGGTTCAGGCCATGATCCGCAACAAGAACAAGAAGAACCAGGAAAAGATCGAAGAACTGCAGCTGTTCATTCAGCGGTTCTCTGCCAATAAGTCTAAGGCCAAGCAGGCCACCGCCCGCCGCAAATTGCTGGACAAGCTGACCGTGGAAGAGATGCCCTGCTCCACCCGCCGGTATCCCTTCGTGGGCTTCCAGCAGGAGCGGGAACTGGGCAAGGACGTGCTTACTGTTAAGGATGTTTCCGTTACCGTCGACGGCGTCAAGCTCCTGGATAAGGTTTATTTCTCCGTCAATCGCACCGATAAGATCGCCTTCGTGGGTGAAAACGAGCTGGCACAGACCGCTCTGTTTAAGGTGCTGATGGGCGAGCTGGAGCCTGATGAAGGCTCCGTCAAGTGGGGCGTTTCCACCATTCGCTCTTATCTTCCCAAGGATAATTCCGAGTATTTCGAGGGTAATCAGATGGAACTGGTGGACTGGCTGCGCCAGTACAGCGCCAAGAAGGACGATGTGTACCTCCGGGGCTTCCTGGGCCGGATGCTCTTTGGCAACGACGATGTGTTCAAGCCTGTGAATGTCCTGTCCGGTGGTGAGAAGGTGCGCTGCATGCTGTCTAAGATGATGCTTTCCGGCGCCAATGTGGTGCTGCTGGACCAGCCCACCAACCACCTGGATATGGAATCCATCCAGGCGGTGAACAAGGGCCTGGAAGCATTCCAGGGCGTTGTGTTGCTGGCATCCCATGACCACGAAATGCTGACCTCCACCTGTAACCGCGTGATCGCCTTCCAGCCCGACGGCACCATCGTGGACCGCTACGGCACCTACGATGATTACCTGGAGTGGATGGCACAGCAGAAAGGAAATGTGTAATGAAAAAGATTCTTGACATTATCACAGAAAAAATGCAGCAGGCCTTTGCGGATGCGGGTTACGACGCATCCTTCGGCCGGGTGACCGTTTCCAACCGGCCTGACCTGTGCGAATACCAGTGCAACGGCGCCCTGGCTGCCGCAAAGCAGTATAAGTGCGCTCCCATCATGATCGCCAAGGCCGTTGCCGAGAAGTTGGATGCCAACGACTACGACGTGGTAGAGGCTGTTATGCCCGGCTTCATCAATCTGAAGCTGTCCGACGCGTTCCTGCGCGCTTACCTGGAGGGCATGCGAACCGCTCCCGACTTTGGCGTGGAGAAGGTGGGTGCCGGCAAGCTGGCCGTGGTGGACTACGGCGGCGCGAACGTTGCCAAGCCCCTGCACATCGGCCACCTGCGGCCTGCCATCATCGGCGAGGCACTGAAGCGGCTGCACAGCTTTATGGGCTATGAGACCATCGGTGACATCCACCTGGGTGACTGGGGTTTGCAGATGGGCCTGATCATCGCCGAACTGCAGGAGCGCCAGCCGGAATTGCCCTACTTTGATCCCGATTTTACCGGGGAGTATCCTGTGGAGCCTCCCTTTACCCTGTCTGACCTGGAGGAGATCTATCCCACCGCATCCTCCAAGAAAACCGATCCCGCGTTTGCGGAGAAGGCCCATGTGGCTACCTTTGAGCTGCAGCAGGGCCGCCGGGGTTACCGGGCCATTTGGCAGCACATTATGAACATCTCCCTGCCGGATCTGAAGCGGATCTATGACGCTCTGGATGTCCACTACGAAAAGTGGCTGGGCGAGAGCGATGCCGATCCCTACATCCCCGGCATGGTCCAGGACCTGAAGGCGCGGGAGATCGCGGTGCTCAGCGAGGGCGCCTGGGTGGTGCCTGTTGCTGAGGAAAGCGACAAGAAGGAAGTGCCCCCCATGATCCTCGTGAAGTCCGACGGCTCTTCCATCTACGCCACCACCGACCTTGCCACCATCTTGCAGCGGATGCAGGACTGGAATCCTCATAAGATGCTCTATGTCACCGACAAGCGGCAGAATCTGCACTTTGAGCAGGTGTTCCGTGCCGCGAGAAAGTCCGGCATCATCCACGATACCACCGAAATGGAGCATGTGGGTCACGGCACCATGAACGGCGCCGACGGCAAGCCCTTCAAGACCCGTGACGGCGGTGTTCTGCGGCTGGAGCAGCTGATCCAGGATATGACAGACTTCGTCCGTGCCAAGGTAGTGGAAAACAAGATCGTTGCCGCGGAGGAAGTGGAGGAGACCACTGCCAAGATCGCCCTGGCTGCCCTGAAGTACGGTGACCTGAGCAATCAGCCTACCAAGGACTACAATTTCGACCTGGAGCGGTTTGCCGCTTTCGAGGGCAATACCGGCCCCTATATCCTGTATACCATCGTCCGGATCAAGTCCATCCTGGCTCGCTACGGCGCCTGGGAGAACCTGCCCATCCAGGCACCTGCTAATCCGGAAGCCAAGGATCTGATGCTGTGCGTCACCAAGTTCGGCCCCAGCATGGAAATGGCGCTTCAGAACCTGGCACCCAATCAGATCTGCGCCTACATCTACGAGCTGGCCGGCTGTGTCAACAAGTTCTATCATGAGACCCCCATCCTGAAGGAAGAGGATGAAAATAAGAAGGCCGGACACATTGCCCTCATTGGCCTTGCCAAGAACATCCTGGAGACCTGTATCCACATCCTGGGCTTTGCCGCCCCTGAAAAGATGTAAAAATGCTGCAGACAAAGAAAAATGCCGGGAAAAGCCTGATTTTTTGGCTGCTGTACGGTGCTTATGTGGCCATTTATATGGCCCGGCTGAATCTGTCCATGGCATCCCCCGGGATGCGGGAGGCGGGCTTGCTCACTGCGGCAGAGTTGGGCTTTATCGGCAGCGCCTTTTCGGTCATTTATTCCTGCGGGCGGCTGTTTAACGGCATCCTGGGTGACCGGCTGGCACCGAAAATGCTGATCCTCACGGGCCTGGTGTTTACCGGTATTGCCAATTTGGCCATCGGTTTTCTGCCGCCTTATGTGGTGCTGCTGGTGCTGTGGTGCATCAATGCCTTTGCCCAAAGCATGCTGTGGAGCAGCCTGATCCGTACCGTTTCCAGCCTGTACGATAAGTCCAGGGCAGGGGATCGGGTGTCCGTTTTGGTATCCTCGGTGTCCGTGGGTAACATTTTGGGCATCCTGGTCAGCTCATGGCTGATCGAAAACATCGGCCTGCAGGCGGCATTCTTTGTTCCCGGGGCGCTGACGATCCTGGCGGGCCTTGCGGTGCTGTACATCGTTCCCGCAGCGCCCAAGGAAAAAGGGCAGAGCCAGCCCTTCCCCTGGAAGACCCTGCTGAAGGATAAGAAAGTCCGGGGCATTTTGCTGCCGGCCATGTTCCATGGCACCATGAAGGATAACATCAGCCTCTTTATGGCGGTGTATTTTGCGGACCGGTTCCTGGTGGATCTGGAAAGCTCTGCCTGGTATGTGCTGCTGATCCCGGTGGTGGGCCTGGTGGGACGACTTGCGTATCCTTTGTGCTACAGGCTGTGCAAAAAGCGGGAGAATATGATCAGTGTGATCTGCTTCGGGCTGTCCGCTGTGCTGGCAGTCGTGTTGTGTCTGCCCGGCGGTTCGCCGCTACTGGCGGCGGTGTGCCTGAGCCTGATTTACGCGCTGGTTTCCATGATCAATACCTCGTTTCTTTCTATGCTGCCCATTCATTTCGCAGCCAAGGGCCTGGTATCCAGCGTCAGCGGGATCACGGATTTTGTTACCTACTTAGGTGCCGGCATCGCCGCGGCCATCTACGGCGTGTGGATCGAGGGCGGCGTGATGGGCTATACCTTCATGTTTGCTTCCTGGGCAGTGCTGAGCGTACTGTCGATCCTGATTTTGCTACCCCAGCATCCCTTCCAAGTGGAATCTGAATAAAAGGAACGCCCGTTGGGGATTCCCGGCGGGGGCCTTTTTTATTAATATCTGCCTATTTAT
>JAZREG010000191.1:0-7971 GCA_045660725.1 Faecousia sp. | reverse complement strand
AACATCTCCATGACCCTGTCCCCCATGGTCTACACCGCCCGCCTCATGAAAAAGAAGTACCCCGGCTGCAAGGTTGTCTTCGTGGGTCCCTGTGCCGCAAAGAAGCTGGAGGCTATCCGGGAGGATATTCGCTCTGATGTGGACTTCGTGCTGACCTTTGAGGAACTGCAAGGTATGTTTGAGGCCAAGGAGATCGATTTTGAGACCATCGAGCCTATGTACGACCTGGACGAGGGCACTGCCGCGGGCCGTGGCTTCGCGGTGGCCGGCGGCGTTGCCAAGGCGGTGGAGGGTCTGGTCCACGAGACCCATCCGGAAATGGAGATCAAGACCGCCCGGGCCGAAGGCCTGCGGGACTGCCGGAAGCTGATGCTCATGGCGAAGGCCGGCAAGTACAACGGCTATCTGCTGGAAGGCATGGGCTGTCCCGGTGGCTGTGTGGCCGGTGCAGGCACCCTGCTGCCTGTGGATCTGGCGGCGAAGGTCATCGGCCGTTATCAGACGGAGACCGATCGGGTCAGCCCCATGGACAGCGCCTATCGGGATAAGGGCCATACATTGGATTAATACAAATTCCCCCTGCTTCCGTCAGGAGGCAGGGGGAAATGAATAACAGGAAGGGAGGCGAAGTGATGGAATGGAACGATATTTATGATGCCCAGGGCAATCTTACCGGAAGGCGGCACCGCCGGGGTACGGCGTGGCGCAGCGGTGAATACGGCCTGGTGGTGTGCGTTTGGGTCTATGACGGCAACGGAAAGATCCTCCTGACCCGGCGGGCACCGGGAAAAAGCTTCGCCGGCACCTGGGAAAATTCCGGAGGTGCGGCCAAGGCAGGGGAGACCAGCCGGCAGGCCATCGCCCGGGAACTGCAGGAGGAGACCGGGATCCGTGCCGGGGAGGAGGAATTTGAATTCCTTCGCCGGGTCCGGGACCGGAACACCTTCTACGATCATTATTGCCTGCGGCGGGATACCCCTTTGGCGCAGATCGTGCTGCTGCCGGGAGAGACCGACGGCGTACAGTGGGTCAGCTTTGACGAAATCCATGAAATGATCCGCAGGAAGCGGATCTGCTCCATCATTGCGCAGCAGTTCCTCCACGAGGAGCCGGTGCTGCGGCAAAAAAATGAAGAAAACCCATAGGGACGATTATTTTTTGCTTTTTTGAAAAATAATTGTCCCTATTTTTATTGGTGCGGACATATAGAGGCGGAAAGAGATAGAAGCCCCTTCCTAAGGGGCAAACAGGTGGTGATACGGAAGCCATGCAAAACCGATACAATTCCATAATTGAGGAGCTTTACGGCAGGATGTTTGTGAAAATGCTTCTGTATGCCCAAAGCGTTTTGCGAAACGACGCATTGGCGGAGGAGGCGGTGCAGGATACCTTCCGCATTGCCTGCGGCAAGCCGGAGGATCTGTGCCACAGCCCCAACCCGGAGGGGTGGCTCCTGAATACATTAAAGAATGTGCTGCGCAATATGCTCCGCAGCCAGGCACGGGCCGGGCGGCTGATGGCGGCGCTGTCGCCGGAATGCGACGCCGTGTCCCGGGAGACGCCGGATCTTCAGCTGCTTTATGGCAAACTGGCCCAGACGGAGGAATTCCGCCTGATCCAGGCGGTGGCGGAGGGGATTCCCATCCGGGAGCTTGCCCGGGAACGGGGGATCACGGTGGATGCCTGCAAAAAGCGGATCCAGCGGGCAAAAGAATTTTTGCAAAAGAAACTTTGAATAGCTGTCCCCAAAGGGACGGCATCGGACATATAGAAGTGAAAGGAGCGGATCGGCATGTCGGATCAGCGCCAAAAGCTGCAGGACCTGACAACGGAAGAACTGGAAGCGATCCTGCAGGAAGATTTTAATAAGGCACCGGAGATGTCGGATGCGGAACTGGTGCTGTGTGTATTGGAGCTCCTGGAGCAGCGGGCGGGGGAGAATGTTCCCGATGCGCAAGAGGCTTATGCTTCTTTTCAGGCGAACTATCTGCCGGTGCGCCGCGGCAGCGACAGCCTCTACGCCCCCGGTCAGCCGGCAGGGAAGAAGCGGATGCTGCGCTGGGCCGTGGGCTTTGCCGCAGCGGTGGCTGCGGTGGCGGTGGCGCTGGGAGCGCTGCTGCCGCAGCAAAGCCCCAATGTGCCCACAGAGCCGCCGGTAATTCAGCAGCCGCAACCCAAGCAGTTCCGGCTGCAGCCCCTGACTGCCAACAGCATGGCCATTACCGACAAGGAGGGCAACTTCGCTGCAGTGGGTACGCTGGTGCTGGAGCAGGATACCATTACCGCTGCTATTGATGCCATGCAGGATGATGACGGCTATGTGTATACCATTGTGGTGACCTATACCTACGGCACGGAAGGAAATGGCCAGAGCCGTGATCAGCAGACGCAGAGCGTTCAGCTTTCCACGGAAGCGCAGGGCAGAGAGGTGGTTCGGATCACCCGTTCGCCCAATCAAAAGGGAAAGCTTTTAGAGATTTCCGTGACCTTTACCGCAGTGGAAAAGGATACCCAGGCAAAGGCTATGGAGAATATTCGTATTGACTTTACAAATTTGCGGGAAGCACGACAGTAAGGAGGTTCGGCTATGAGAAACTGGAAACGATGGCTTGCAGGCGTGTTGGCGGCGCTGATGTGCTTGCTCTGCGGCTGTCATACACAGCCGGCGGTTTCTACCACAGCTCCGGGGCAGCCCTCCACGGCAACCGGGCCGACAAAAGCACCGGACACGGAGCAGTCCTTTCCTCCGGCAAATAATGTGGCGCCGGTGCAGACGGTGGATAAGACGCTTCTTCCGGAAGCCGCTTACGCGGATGTTTTGTCCAAGACGGTGCTGCCGAAGACGGTGGACAACCCTGACAGCCTTCCGGTGCTGAAGTGGGTGGTGCTGGGTGCCGGCATTTCCCCGGAGGATGAGCGCCTGTTTTATCCCTTTGAGAGGAACTATGTTTGGAGCGACCAGGCAGGCCGGGATGTGAACCGGCTGCTGGAAGAGGAGGGGATGCCCTTCCGGGTGCAGTTTACGATTTTCTCCCTGTCCCGTTGGATGGAGGTGGATTGGTTCCGGATTCCTGAGGTCTGTGCGGAATTGGAGAGCGCAGACCTGGTGACAGGTGCCATGGATCGGCACGATATGGTGAAGTATCTTTCAACGCTTACCAAATATGTGGATGGTACTGGCTCAGTGGATCTGTCCGGCGCGGTGGCCCATGAATATGCGTGGCTGGAAACCCAGGTGGATGGGGAGATTTATGCCATATATTCCGGCAACCATACTGCTGTGGGAAACGGCTGGTGGGTCCGGGAGGAACTGTTTACCGAGCTGGGCTTTACCCAGGAGGATTTTCAGCAGGCAGATATAGATGGCTTGTTTGCCCGGATCTATGAGAAAAACGGGCAAAAGGGCTTCCTGGATGGGGACTTGCACAACAGCCTGTGCGAAGGAAGCTATAACGGCGTGAAAACCCTCACCCCAGGCTCCATGCAATTTGTACTGAACAACCGCTTCCAGCTGATCGGCGGCTGCTACGCCATTGATTACAGCGGCGAAAAGCCGGTGGTGGTCAATTATCTGGAGACAGAGGCGTTCCGGACGTATCAGCAGAAGCTGTTCCGTTATGCTGCTATGGGGTATATGGTGTTGGAGAATCAGACCTATTTGGTGGATTACGGCAACACCTACCCCGCAGAAGCGTATTCTTACCAGCAGGACGGAAAGGTTTGGATGCTGCCTCAGGAGCAGCTGCATTACACGGTGTATACCGGGGCTTGCTACGCCACCGGCATCTGCAAGGCGTCTATAAAAAAGACCCTGGTGCTGGAACTGCTGGAACGGATCGCTGGGGATGAAGACTTCCGCACAAGGTTCTGCTATGGTGTGGAAGGGAAGGACTATGTCGTTGAGGACGGGATCTGCCGGGCGCTGGCCCGGGAGGATGGCAGCTATAGAATGGACTTTCTCACCCAGTTGGCTGCCTTTACGGAATTTTCGGTGAACGAGAATAATGTATACCTGCCGAAGGCGGAAGGTATGACCCGGCTGGAGACCTACCGGCAGAATGTGGACAATGCCCAGCTTTGGCTGCCGGTGGAATTTAACTGGGTCTACATGGAAATTACCCTGAAAAACATCAATGAGGAACTTCGGAAATATCTGCCTATGTTCCCCCTGGTCAGCGAGGGAATGTATGACATGGTGCTGGCAGCCGTCCGGGACGCAGGCGGCGACGCGGTGAAGGCGGAGCTGCAGCGGCAGTTGGACGCTTGGCTGGAGGCAAACGGCAGCACATTTGGGAAATAAATACAGATTATTTTTGGAATCCGCTTGCATTTTGCGCACCCTCTGTGGTATAGTCTAAAGAAAGCGTTTGTTTTCGCCGGAACAAACGGATTTGTTGCCGGCACAGCAAACGCTTTTCTTTTTGGAAAAGAAACCGGGAGGTCGCGCACTATGCTGGAAATCATCAATTTACCCGTGCTTAGCGGAAATGTTCCCATGAAGATCATGCGGGGTCATTTCGCCACCAATCACAGCCACATCAACTATTACATCGATATCACCGATCAGAAGACCCGGCTGTCCGAGGCCAAGGCTACGGCCAATCAGCTGGTGTCCCACTTTATCAATAATACTCCGGTGGATACCATCCTTTGTTTGGATGGCACTTCCGTGCTGGGCACCTGCGTGGCAGAGGCTTTGACCCGGGAGGGCTTCCATACCATCAATGAGCATGGCACCATCCACATCCTGGAGCCGGAGTACAACTCCAACTCTCAGATCATCTTCCGGGAGAATATCGTTCCCATGATTCGGGACAAGTATGTCCTGGTGCTGATGGCCTCTGTGGCCTCCGGCGTCACCGCCCGCAGAGCGGTGGAGGCCATTGGCTACTACGGCGGTCAGATCGCCGGCGTGGCGGCCATCTACCGAAATGTGGATGAGATCGAGGGCTATCCCGTCCGTTCCCTTTACAGCATCAGCGACCTGCCGGATTACGGCAGCTACGATTATAAGGAATGCCCCTACTGCAAGGCCGGCCAGAAATTGGATGGCCTGGTCAATTGCTTTGGCTTCTCTGCTCTGTAATAAGGAAAATAAAAACCGCCTGCTTCCGAAAGGGAAGCGGGCGGTACTTTTTTGACGAAAAAAAACCGGTAAAATAGAAAAAAGTGGATTGACAAACGGGCGCACATAGTGTATGATGGTCTTCCATACTGTGATACTATGCCCATTTATGCAATCCTGTCCAGCATGGTCATGTTACCACAGATTGTGGAGTCTGTCAAGCACAAAGTTGTACAAATGTTACAACGGCACCAAGCGTATCAAATCTTAAGCAACACACAATTCGAAAGAAAGGCTGTGATGATCCATATGGCAATGGTCAAGGACGTAAAGTTCGGCAAGACCATGCGTAAGTCTTACGCGAAGTACGATGAGATCCTCGAGATCCCCAACATGCTCAAGATCCAAAAGGATTCCTACCAGTGGTTCCTGGAGGAGGGCCTGCGGGAGGTATTCAAGGATGTGGGCACCATTACCGATTTCTCCGGTAAGCTGGAGCTGACTTTCCTGGATTTCTCCATGAACGAGCCTCCCAAGTACACCATTGAGGAGTGCAAGGAGCGGGACGCGACCTATGCAAAGCCCATTAAGGTCCGGGTCCGCCTGCGCAACACGGAGACCGACGAGATCAAGGAGCAGGAGATCTTCATGGGCGATTTCCCCGTGATGACCAACGGTGGCACCTTCGTCATCAATGGCGCGGAGCGTGTTATCGTTTCTCAGATCGTCCGTTCTCCCGGCATGTACTACGGTCACGAGGTGGACAAGGCTGACCAGCACACCTATACTGCTACGGTCATTCCTTACCGCGGCGCCTGGCTGGAGTATGAAACCGACAATTCCGATGTGTTCTGGGTCCGGATCGACAAGAACCGGAAGCTGCCCATTACCTGCCTGATCCGTGCAATGGGTGTCAACACCGATGCCGAGATCAAGGAACTGTTCGGCGAGGATGCCCGCATCCTGGCTACCATCGAGAAGGATCCCTGCAAGACCCGCGAGGAGTCCCTGCTGGAGATCTACCGCCGGCTGCGTCCCGGTGAGCCTCCCACGGTGGAGACCGCCATCGCGCACCTGGAAGGCCTGCTGTTCGACGCACACCGCTACGATGTGAGCAAGGTCGGCCGCTACAAGTTCAATAAGAAGATGGACATTTGGTCCCGTCTGTCCGGCCAGGAAGTGGCGGAGCCCATTGCGGATCCCCTGACCGGCGAAATTCTGGCAATGCCCGGTGATTTCATCACCCGGGAGCATGCCCATGCCCTGTCTGCCAAGGGCGTCAACAGAGCTGTGGTGAAGGTGGGCGACCAGAAGGTCACTGTGTTCTCCAACGGCATGGTGGATATGGCCCGGTTCGTGGACTTTGACCCCGCCCAGTACGGCATCCGGGAGAAGGTCCGCTACTCCGTCCTGAAGGAAATGCTGGAGACCCCCGACCTGAATTGGGAAGAAGCCATCGCCGAGCGCATGGACGATCTGATCCCCAAGCACATCATTGTCGACGACATCATGGCCTCCATCAACTACCTCAACTGTGTGGCTATGGGCATCGGCGTTGCCGATGACATTGACCACCTGGGCAACCGTCGTCTGCGTTGCGTGGGTGAGCTGCTGCAGAACCAGTTCCGCATCGGCTTCAGCCGTCTGGACCGTGTCATCCGTGAGCGTATGACCGTTCAGGACCTGGATGCTGTCACGCCTCAGAGCCTGATCAACATCCGTCCCGTCACCGCTGTCATCAAGGAGTTCTTCGGCTCCAGCCCCCTGAGCCAGTTCATGGACCAGAACAACCCCCTGGCCGAGCTGACCCACAAGCGCCGTCTGTCCGCTCTGGGCCCCGGCGGTCTGAGCCGTGAGCGCGCATCCTTCGACGTGCGTGATATTCACTACACCCACTATGGTCGTATGTGCCCCATTGAGACCCCCGAAGGTCCCAACATCGGCCTGATCAACTATCTGGCTACCTTTGCCAAGATTAATGAGTACGGCTTCGTGGAGGCTCCCTACCGCAAGGTGGACAAGGCCACCGGTTATGTTACCGATACTGTGCAATACATGACCGCGGATGTGGAAGACGATTTCTACATCGGTCAGGCCAACGAGCCCCTGGACGAGAACGGCTGCCTGGCAAATGCCCGTATCACCTGCCGTCACCGCAGCGAGATCATCGCTGTTGACCGGGAAGTCATCGATTATCTGGACGTTTCTCCCAGAATGATGATCTCCATCGCTACCTCTTTCATTCCCTTCCTGCAGAACGACGACGCAAACCGTGCCCTGATGGGCGCGAACATGCAGCGTCAGGCCGTGCCTCTGCTGACCACCGAGCCTCCCGTCGTTGCCACCGGCATCGAGCATAAGGCCGCTGTGGACTCCGAGGTCTGTGTCAAGGCTGAGAAGGCCGGTACCGTTACCGCTGTTTCTGCTACTGAGATCACCGTCAAGTATGACGATGGCGATGTGGTGACCCACAGCCTGACCAAGTTCGCCCGTTCCAACGCCGGCACCTGCATCAACCAGCGTCCCATCGTGGAAGTTGGCGAGCGCGTGGAAGGCAACCAAATCATTGCCGACGGTCCTTCCTGCTCCGGCGGTGAGATCGCCCTGGGTAAGAACGTCCTGATCGGCTTCGTCAACTGGGAAGGTTACAACTACGAGGACGCCATTCTGCTGAATGAGCGCCTGGTGAAGGAAGACGTCTTTACCTCCATCCACATCGAGGAGCACGAGACCGAAGCCCGGGACACCAAGCTCGGACCTGAGGAGATTACCCGTGACATCCCCAACGTGGGTGAGGATACCCTGAAGGATCTGGACGAGAACGGTATCATCCGTATCGGCGCCGAGGTCCGTTCCGGCGACTACCTGGTCGGTAAGGTCACTCCCAAGGGTGAGACCGAGCTGAC
>JAZREG010000190.1:0-7168 GCA_045660725.1 Faecousia sp. | reverse complement strand
CCACCTCCCCTTACACAGGGGAGGCTCGCGCTCCGCGCTCCAACTGTTCGCTAAACTGAAATTTGAAGACAGGAGAACGCTTATGATTCACACCATTCGCAGGGCCGCCACCACCGATCTTCCCCGGATCCTGGAAATTTATGCCCAAGCCCGGCGTTTTATGGAAGAAACGGGAAACCCCAACCAGTGGGGCAAAACCAATCCGCCCCAGGAAGTTTTGGAAGCGGATATTGCCCGGCAGCGGCTGCATGTTGTGTGCCGGGAAGAAGTGATCTGCGGCGTATTTTTCTTCTCCATGGAGCCGGATCCGACCTATCAGGTGATCGAGGATGGCAGCTGGCTGGACGATTCTGTATACGGTACCATCCACCGGATCGCCTCTGACGGCAGCGGCGGTGTATTCGGCGCCTGCCTGGATTGGTGCCTTGGGCAATGCAGGCACCTGCGGATCGATACCCACCGGGACAATCTGGTGATGCAGCATGTGGTGGAAAAACACGGCTTTTCCCGCCGGGGCATCATCTATATCGCCGACGGTACTCCCCGGATCGCCTACGAACGCATATAAAAACCGGTCAACCTCTCAGGTTGACCGGTTTCTGCATGTTACATACCCCAGCCGCTGCTGGGAACGGGGGTGGGTCTTGCTTTGTCAAAGACGGTGGCCACGTCAAACAGATCCGCCAGCATCTCCGGATTGTGGTACATTCTCACACCGTCCAGGTTCCGGCGGCCGCCCCGGAAGTAGTTGTCCCCCATTTGGTTCCAGTACTTAGCGCCGTCCACATTGAAGAAGTACCGGTAACCATCGGCATACAGGGCCTGGAATTTCTGGTTGTCGGCAGGGTATTTGTGCCAGGTGTGGATGTCGGAGCCGTGAGGGAAGAGGAGCACATCCGTGTCGCCCACGATGGGCTGGACGGTATTTTCCCAGCGATCAGAGTCAGCGGCGACCCGGCTTGCGTCGATGTTGCCGTAAGCGGGGTGTCCGTAGGAGTGGCTGGCGATGATCCAGCCGTGATCCTTCAGGCATTGGGCAACAGCCTTGGCCTCCTGCACTTCCTTTTGGTAAGCCTCTGTACCCATGGCGGCCTCGTAGGAGGGTTTGGTGCGATAACCAAAGACGCCTTCATAGCCGGTTACACCCAGGATCGCCCGGGCGCCCCGGTAGGAGAAATCCGGATGCTCCTGAATGAACTTTTCCAGTACCGGCACCAGGTCGTAGTCACCGGTGGTGACATTGCCGTTTTTGTCCATATACAAGCAGGTGGGATAGCCATCTTCCCCAATGACGATCTTATGGGCAAAGCCGTCGCCGTTGGTGCCGGCGAAGATGGGGGTCTCGTCCTTGCCGTCGCCGGTACCGACCATATAGCTGTAGTAGTTCAGGTCGTCCTGGCTCATGAGGAAGGGGGTCTTTCCCTCGGGCAGATAAATATCCCCGTATTGGAACTTGCCGTTCACTTCATAGGCCAGGTCATAGGGGGAGACCAGCACATAGCCCTTGGCATGCATTTGCTCCAGGATGGCCCAAAATTCGTCCACGGTGGTCATATACATGTTGTAGCCGCCGGCATCCCGGTCATCGTCAAAGGCCCGGCTGGGATCGACGATGAGCGAGTGGAAGAAAATATGGGTGGTGGTTTCGGGAGAGGCATAACGCACCAGCTGGCTTTCCAGCAGGCGGTACTGCTGGATCCGTGCCTCCATTTCCGGTACAGTCAGCAGATAATCGGAGTTTTCCAGCAGGGTGATGGCGGTGGCATAGTCATAGCCGGCGGCGATGAAGTCGGCTTTTTCCATCAGGGCAGCAGCCTCTGCGGGGATCCCCGGTTGGGTAGGGGCAGTGGTGGTGGGCGCCGGGGTGGAAGTTACTGTGGTGGACGGTATGTCGGTGACGCTGGGTCCCGTGGGTGCGTCCGGAGAAGTGGCGGTGAGGGCGGGAAGCACCAGCGCCAGGACAATGGTACCTACCAGCACCAGGGTCAACAGCAATATGGCGGTCATATAATTCCGCTGCTTTCTGCGGCGTCGGGCATTTCGGTCATAATAGCGGCCGGCCATAAACACACATCCTTTCTTGAAACAGTCCTTTTTCTTTCAGTATACACAATTTTCGGCGGTTTAGCAACAAAGAAAAACGGCACCCAACCGGATGCCGTTTTGAATCAAAGGACCCGCCGGGCGCCCATATACCGGGGCGACCAGTAGGAATTGCTTAAAGCGGAGATCATCACGCCCCTGCTGGAGGAGGCATGGATGAACTGTCCGTCGCCCACCCAAATGCCCAGATGGGAAACGCCGCTGCCGCTGGTGTTGAAGAACACCAGGTCTCCGGGCTGCAGCTGGGAAGTGGCGATGGACTTGCCGGCCGTCCATTGCTGCCGGCTGGTGCGGGGAAGAGAGATGCCGTGAAGCTGAAATACGTACTGCACAAACCCGGAGCAATCAAAGCCCGCAGGTGTGCTGCCGCCCCACACATAGGGAACGCCGATGTATTGCTTGGCGGTGTTGACGATCTGCTGCCCCCGCACCGGCGCAGCACTTTGGTTCAAAGCGCCGGGGCTGACGGGCGTACCGGTGGATGTGCCGCCCCGGAAGAAAACCGGCTCCTTGGTCGATGCCTGATTTTCATAGGGGATTTCCGTCAGATCCAGGTAATCGCTGCGGATGTAGCAGATCAGATCCTTGTAGATGATCTTGTACCACTGAGCATTGATGCCGATGATATAGGCCCGGTCGTTCAGGGTGGCCTGACCCACGACGCTGTAGCCGGTGCCGGGGCCGCTGCGCAGATTTACCCGGCTGCCGTTGACCCGGCCGTAGCCCAGCTCCGCATTCTCCCGGGTAGTGGTTCGCAGATAGTCCTTGTGCATGTACCCCGGCTGCAGGTTGTAGATGACCTTGTACCAATCCCCCAGTTTTTCTTCCAGGACCACCACCTCCCGGTTGTAGCCGTAATCCAAAGTGGTGTACTGGGTGCCGGGGCCGCCCCGCAGCCGCAGGGAGGAGGCGGTGATAAAAGCAATGCCTATTTTTTGGTTGCCGCCGGCCGCCTGAGCGGTGATAGAAAAAGTGCCGATAAAAAGAAAAATTGTCAGCACAAGGCTGACAATGGGCGTGAAAGTTTTCATACGTTGCCCTCCGTCTTACGAGAAATTACTTGCCGGCCAGCGCACGTTCCAGCCATACACAGCCAAAATCCAAAGCGGTGTACAGGCCGTCCTTTTCGCCCTTCTTGACCACGCGGTCCCGGCTCTTGGCGGCGGGATCGGTGAGCTGGAGCTGCACAGAGACCTTGCTGGCCACGTCCAGGTCGCCGACCTTCTTGGTCTCCAGCACCTGAAGCATGACGATGTGAGAATCTGCCATGGATCCGTAATAGATCAGATTGTCCTTCCGCATCAGCGGATCGCCCTTATACATCAGAACGGAATTTTCTTCAGCCATTTCGGTTACCTCCTTTTGAGAATGTAGTGAAATAGTAACATTTTGTTACCGTTTTGTCAACGGTTTCCGCCATATTACCGGGAATTGGCAACTTTGGCTAATTTTAGGAAAAACGGATTTTGTAAGACGGAGGGAGTATGAAATTTGTTTTTTGGAAAGGAAAGAGGCTTTTGCCGTGGCAAAAGCCTCTTGGCTTACGGGTTTGTTAGGCCAGATAGCACCGCACCAGTTCCTGCAGCAGCTCGTCCCGGTCCAGCTTGCAGATCATGCTCCGGGCGTTGTTGTAGTTAGTGATGTAGGTGGGGTCTTCCGTCAGAAGGTATCCGACGATCTGGTTGATGGGGTTATAGCCCTTTTCCTGCAGAGCGTCGAACACGGTCCGGAGGATACGGCGCATATTGTCTTTGTCATCGCTGGGAACGGTGAATTTAATGGTGTTTTCCGTCATGGGATCGACCTCCTTGGCAATATTGGGTATATTATAGCCCATATTTTCGATTATGTAAAGGGGAAAGTCCGGAAAAATTTTCTGCACGCAGGAAGAAGTCCGGGGCGTCCGCACTTGACAGACAAATGTTTTTTTTGTATAATGAAATTGGAAGCAGGAAAAGTTTCCCAATCTTAAAAATGGAGGCGACGATTATGAAAAGACTGACCGCAATGATCCTGATTTTATGTATTCTTCTCTTGCTGCCGGCCTGCGCCGCCGCGAATGTGAACTCTACCGAAGGAAAGGACAATGTAGATCGTAGCAAGGTATGGAATGAGGTCACCGCAGCATTAGGCTATGAACCCTACCGACTTCAATATTGCGCCAGCGAAAACGGCTATCATATTGTACGCTGGGGCGGCAATACCGCCGATATGCAGACAGTAACGATTGCGGGCTATACATTCAATACCACCTCCGACACAAGGCTCATGGCCTACAAGGACGGTGAATTTACTGACCTTGTAAAGGCTTTCTTCCTGGGGCTGGTCAGCAGGGACGGGATCGCAAGAGCCCACAAAGCCAGTGAGGGCAAGAAAACAGATGCGCCTCCCAAGGTCTACGACAGTGCCCAAGCTTTCTTTGAGGACAAAATGGGTCCTTTGGAAGAATTCCGGATTTTTGGTGAGGAAAACGGCTGTCAGATCGTCTATGTGGCGTGGAAGGACGGGAAAGGCCAACCAAGCACCGAAACCATTGCCGACATTGAATTCCGTTTCGCAGAGAATTCGTTCATTTATATCTACCGGGACGGAACATTTTGCGGTTTGAACTGGGCCTACTACCAAGAGGTGGTCAGTAAGGAGCTTGTCACCCAAGTTGCTCAGCTTTATGCAGAGTATCAACCCAAGGAATAATAGAAACCGGGCCGCGGCAAAAAGCCGCGGCCCTTTCTATGCACAAACAGTCAGGGGCTGCCGTTTGCCGGCAGGCCCTTGGTGTGTTGAAATTTAGCGCAGGGTGGCGCCCAGCTTTTCTTCCAAAGCCTTTAGCACCTTGGTCATGACGCCTTCGGAGTCGGCGTCGGTGAGGGTGCGGTCGTCAGCCCGCAGCTCCAGGGAGAAGGCCAGGCTCTTCTTGCCCTCGGCAACGCCCTTGCCCCGGTAGATGTCAAAGAGCTTGACGGAGCGCAGCAGCTTGCCGGCAGCGGCGGAGATCACATCCTCTGCTTCCGCCACGGTGACAGCCTCATCACACAGGATGGACAGGTCACGGGTAGCGGCCTGGTACTTGGGCAGGGGCTTATAGGTGGGATCGGGCAGCTTCAGCGCAAACAGCTTTGTGAAGTCGATCTCCACGCAGTAGACCTCGGCCTCAATGCCGTAGTTTGCGGCCACCAGGGGATGGATCTGACCCATGTGGCCCAGCTCTACGCCGGCGACGCTGACCTTTGCGCAGCGGCCGGGGTGGTAGGTGGGGTTGTCGGACACGGCGGTGTAGCGGGCCTTGGGGAAGCGCAGGCCGGCCAGAATGGCATCCAGCTCACCCTTGACGGTGAAGAAGGTGGTACCGGCACCGTAGGTACCCAGAACCAGCATCTTGGGCTCCTGGGGCAGCACCTGGCCTGCCTGGGGCAGGTAGATCTTTGCCAGCTCGTAGAGCTTGACAGACTTGTTGTGGTAAGCGTAGTTCCGGCCCAGAATGTCCAGCATGGAGGGCACGGCGATGGTACGCATGATGGAGGTATCCTCACCCAGGGGGTTCTGGATCTTCAGGGTGTTGCGCAGGGGGGAGTCACCGGACAGCCGGATCTGGTCGAAGATGGTGGGGGAGACGAAGGAGTAGGTGATGATCTCGCTGTAGCCCAGGCCACGGCACAGGTTACCCGCCTGATTTTCCGCGATCATGTAGGGGCTGTAGCCGCCCTGGGTGGAGGTCTTGAAGGCGGTGGTGGGGATCTCGTTGTAGCCGAAGGAGCGGCCCACTTCTTCCGCGATGTCTGCCATCAGGTTCAGGTCGGGGCGGAAGGAGGGAACCAGGATCTGATCGCCTTCCACGGGGATCTCCAGCAGATTCAGGTAGCGGATCATTTCCTCCCGGGAGATGTTGGTACCCAGCAGCCGGTTGATCTTCTCAGGCTCCAGAGCCACGGTGCGGTTCTCAGGAACATAGTTCAGAATGTCGATGATGCCGTCCAGTACATCGCCGCACTCCAAAAGCTCTACCAGCTCGCAGGCCCGCTGCACAGCGGGAACGGTCATCATGGGATCCAGGTTCTTCTCGAACTTGCCGGAGGACTCGGTACGCATACCCAGAGCCAGGGCGGTCTGACGGATGGAGGTGCCGTTGAAGTTGGCGGACTCGAAGACCACGGTGGTGGTGTCGTCCAGGATCTCGGAGTTGGCGCCGCCCATGATACCGGCCAGGGCGATGGGCTTGGTTTCGTCGGCGATGACCAGCATGCCGGGCTTCAGGGCGCGGACATTGCCGTCCAGGGTGGTCAGGGTCTCGCCTTCGGCAGCTTCCCGCACCACGATCTTGCCGGAAGAAACATACCGGTAGTCAAAGGCGTGCATGGGCTGGCCGTACTCCAGCATCACATAGTTGGTGATATCGACGATGTTGTTGATGGGGCGCACGCCGTTGGCCCGCAGCCGCTGACGCAGCCACTTGGGGGAGGGGCCGATCTTCACATTCTTGACCATCCGGGGGGTGTAGCGGTAGCACTTGTCCTCAGCGGGGACTTCCACATCCAGATGCTCGAAGATGGAGCCGGCATCGCTGCCTTTGACGACGGGCTCGTGATGACGCATAGGTTGATTGAAAGCAGCAGCGGACTCACGGGCCAGGCCGATGATGCTGTAGCAGTCGGGACGGGTGTTGGTGATTTCGAAGTCAACGATGGTATCGTCGTTGCCGATAACCAGGTTGATGTCGTCACCGGGCTTGGAGTCCTCGTCGTTGAGGATCCAGATGCCGTCTTCGCAAGCATCGGGGAAATCGTGGGTGGTAAGACCCAGCTCGTTAATGGAGCAGAGCATACCGCAGGAAACCTCTCCGCGGAGCTTGCCCTTGGTGATCTTGATACCACCGGGGAGACGGGAGTTGTGGAGAGCGGCAGGAACAAGCTCGCCCTCTTTTACATTCTGGGCGCCGGTGACGATCTGCACGGGGGCTTCTTCGCCCACATCGATCTGGCAGACCCACATATGGTCGGAGTTCTCGTGACGGACGATCTCCAGCACCTTGCCCACCACAACATTCTTGATTTCGCTATCCATGCGCTCA
>JAZREG010000189.1:0-4347 GCA_045660725.1 Faecousia sp. | reverse complement strand
GACGATCCCTTCTCCTATATCAAGGTCATCCCGCTGATCGGTGCCGAGGCGCAGCGGAAGTGCGGCGGCTTCGACCACGCCGGCAAGTGGGAAACCAGCCTGCTGATGGGTACATATCCCGAACTGGTAGACCTGAGCCGCTGTGAGCGCAACACCGAGTGGTTCGCCCAGAGCGCCAAGGAAGCCAGCGCCGAGACCGGTAAGCATATGGTGGAGTGCACTCTGGAGTGGCTTCGGGAGACCATCGTATGAGTAAGCGCGTCTTTGGTCAGCTGGGTCGGCTGAAGCAGGATAAGATCCAGGAGTATGAAGCCCTCCACGCCAAGCCCTGGCCGGAGGTGCTGCAGACCATCCATGATTGCAACCTGCGCAATTACTCCATCTTCCGCCACGGGGATATGGTATTTGCCTACTTCGAGTATATCGGCGAGGATTACGACGCGGATATGGCGAAAATGGAGCTTTGCCCCCACACCCAGCAGTGGTGGACCCACACCAAGCCCTGCTTTGAAAAATTCAGTATCCGTCCGGACAGTGAGTTCTATGCGGACCTGAAGCAGATCTTCTATTTTGAATAATTTGGAGGATACTATGAACGCATACGGAAAACGCACATGGATCTTCCCGGACGCGGAGCTGCCTCCCGTAGGTGTGAACCTGATCCCGGGCCATGAATCCATTATCATCACCAATACCGGCGATCAGGATGCCTACATCCGCATTTCTCTGCTGTACACCGACCGGGAGCCGGTGACGGATATCAATGTTGTTGTGGGTGCCCGCCGTGTCCGCTGCCTGCGTACCAACGAGGAGAAGGACTTCGGTGCCTACACCGCCAAGTTTGAAGAGCAGGACGCCATCCTGCTGGAAAGCGATGTGCCTGTGGTGGCACAGTACGGCCGTGCCGAACCCCGTGCCGTGGCTTTCTACACCACCCCCGGCTACTGCGAGTAAGAAATCATAGAAAAAGGCTCAGCTGCTATCAGCTGAGCCTTTTGTTATGCGGTTTCGGTAAAGTAGCGCAGGATCAGGTCTGTGGTGATCTTCAGGCCAACGGGGATGCTTTCAATCTCGATGTACTCCTCCCGGGTGTGCGAACCACCACCCAAAAAGTTTCCAACACAGATGGCCGGGATGCCCATGGACAAAGGAATATTGGCATCGGTGGAGGCTGCGGTGTAGAGGGGAGGTGTGCCTGCGTGGGCTTCGATGATCCCGGAAGCCAAACGGGCCATTTCGTCGATCTCTGCCTGACAGCTGTAATCACCGCAGGGACGGATGCCGATGGTCTCCACTTCGAAGATGGCCTCCGGATCTTTCCGGGCCTGCGCCAAGGTCTCGTGGAAGAAGTGTTCCATTTGCGCCAGGGCCTCGGCAGATTCCGAGCGGTATTCGTAGCAGAAAGCAGCATGCTGCGGGATGGTGTTCACAGAGGTACCGCCTTCGATGGTGCCGAAATTATAGGTGGTTTTCAGGGGGGCGGTCTCCGGGATGGTACACCGATCCAGGGCGCAAATCAGCTGTGCCATGGCAGTGATGGCGTTGCGTTTTCCGAACGCGGAGTAGGAGTGTCCGCCTTTCGTCTTTACATGGATCTTATACCGTTGAGAACCGACGCATCGGGTGTAAAGATGCGTATAGCGGGCGTCGAAGGTATAGACCCTGCCGATGCGCCCGGCATAGTCTTCCATGATCTGCTTTATGCCCTTCAGGTTGCCCAGACCTTCCTCGCAGGCATTGGCAACGAACAGAATTCCGTTTTTTGGCTTTCGTCCATGCTTCAATATATAGGAAATCGCCCGAAGCATCATTACCAGGCAGAGCGTGTCATCTCCCACGCCGGGGCTGTAGCAGCGCTTTTCGTCCCGGGTGTAAGGCATGGGATATTCCATGTCCGGGAAAACGGTGTCCGTATGGGCCAAAAATACCGTGATGTCGTTGCAATCGTCGCAGCCCATGGGAAAGACCACATTTTTGGCGCTGTCGATGTATACCCCCTGCGCTCCTTGCTCTATCAGCCAATTCCTGCAGAATTCAGCCCGACGCTCCTCGTGATGGGAGGGGGCAGGGATCTTGCAGATGGTTTCCAAAAGGGTCATGGTATCCTCGAAGGTCTCTTCGAGAAAGGTGACAGCTCTTTTTGAAAGCTTTTCCATATATTCTCCTTTACCGGCTGTACAAAGCCGCAGCTGCTTTTGCGGCCATTCCGGTTTTTTGCCACCTTTGGAAGTCCGGCGACGGCCTTGTTTTCCTGATTGTAGCATACATGTCGGCGCTGGACAAGGTATTACAGAGAAAACAGTGGGAAAATGTGACAGAAATGGATAAAAAGAAAGGCGGAAAAGGAGTAGACAAACAGATCGCCTGGGTGTATAATACACACTGAGCAAAGCTTGCTCTGTGCTGAATAACTTACAGGAGTGTGTATTACATGAAACTGATCATTAAGAACGATTATCAGGATATGTGCGCATGGGCTGCCAATCATATTGCCGATGCCATCAATCATCATAATGAAGCCCGTCCTTTTGTGCTGGGTCTGCCTACCGGTTCTTCTCCTCTGGGTGTCTATAAGAACCTCATTGAGATGAATAAGGCCGGCCAGGTCTCCTTTAAGAATGTGGTGACCTTCAATATGGACGAGTATGTGGGTCTGCCCCGGGAGCATGACCAGAGCTACTGGTATTTCATGCATCACAACTTCTTTGACCATATCGATATCCCCGCGGAGAACATCAATATTCTCGACGGCATGGCCGAGGATCTGGAAGCCGAGTGCGCCCGGTACGAGGCAAAGATCGCTTCCTATGGCGGCATCGACCTGTTCCTGGGCGGCAGCGGCGTGGATGGTCACATTGCTTTCAATGAACCCTTCACTTCTCTGGTTTCCCGTACCGGTGTCCGGGCCCTGACGGAAGATACCCTCATCGTCAACTCCCGGTTCTTTGACAACGATCCCAATAAGGTGCCCAAGACCGCTCTGTCTGTGGGCGTTGGCACCGTGTGCGATTCCAAGCAGGTGCTGCTGATCATCAGCGGCCACAATAAGGCCCGGGCCCTGCGCCACTGCGTGGAAGGCGGCGTGGATCACGCCTGGACCATTTCCGCTCTGCAGCTGCATCCCGATGGCATCGTCGCCTGCGACGAAGCCGCCTGCGGCGAGCTGAAGGTGGATACCTACAAGTACTTCAAGGAAATCTACAAGAACGAGAAGTAAATTCCTTCCAGGATCCCCCTTCGCCTGCGGCGAGGGGGGATTTTTGCGGGAGGGAATAAAATTTCTAGAATTTGGCACACAAATCGTGGGCTTTACCCCTTGCATTTTGATGCGGAATGGGATATAATGGTTCCAAATAATGTGGGCGGGTACTACCTTTTTTTTAAAGAGGAGTACCTTCCTGCAGGTTTCGTCGTTTTTCTACATGCTCCAAACCCACCGAAATTTCTGTCAGGAAGCAGGTTTGCCCATGAAAAAAGCATTTCAAATCATTAAGACGACCTTCGTTTGGCTCATCGTTGCGCTGTCGGTTTTTATGATGATTTTCACGGTGATCTCCGTGACCACCTTCAACCGCAACGACCGTGATCTCTTTGGCTACAAGGCGTATATTGTCAATACCGACTCCATGTCCGCTACGGATTTTAACGCCGGCGATCTGATCTTCGTCAAGGAAGTGGATCCCACCACCATTCAGGTCGGTGACATCATTACCTTCATCTCTCAGAATGATGAGAGCTTTGGTCAGACCGTTACCCATAAGGTTCGCAAGCTGACCCGCGACGCCAACGGCAATCCCGGCTTTGTTACTTACGGTACCACCACCAATACGGATGACGCCACTGTGGTCACTTTTCCTTACATCCTCGGCAAATACCAGAGCCACCTTCCTTATGTGGGTACCTTCTTCCAGTTCCTGAAGACCCCCCAGGGTTATATCGTTTGCATCTTCGTTCCCTTCATGCTGCTGATCCTGTACCAGGGCATCAACTGCATCAAGCTGTTCCGCCGTTATAAGGGCGAACAGGTGGCGGAGATGAACGCGGAGAAGGCCCGGATCGAGGAAGAGCGCGCCCAGAACGCCAAGATGATGGAAGAACTGCTGGCCCTGAAGGCCCAGCTGCAGATGCAGTCCAATACCCCCCAGCAGCCTGAACCCGGGGAAGGAGGGACCGAAGATGCAGAAAGTTAAGAAGGCCTGGAGCGTCGTATCCACGGTCCTGGTGGTGCTGATCGTGCTGTGTGCCGTGTTTCTCATGGGTACGCGGCTGATTGGCTACAGGGTGTATTCGGTAATTTCCGGCTCCATGGAACCGGAGCTGAGCGTGGGCGATCTGCTCTATGTCCGG
>JAZREG010000188.1:0-9635 GCA_045660725.1 Faecousia sp. | reverse complement strand
CTCACCCGGTCGCCGGGAGCAACATTGACCTCCGCGGCAAGACTTGCGTATTTGGTTACATAGCCCCCGTCGTGGCGGATTACCACAGTGGTACCCATGGTTTCGTCCTCGTAGACGGTGTAAACCGTACCCTCAGCTGCGGCGCAGACCGGTGTGCCTGCGGTGGCAGCGATGTCCAACCCGTCATGGACCCGCCAATCCCGGGTGGTGGGGTTGTAGCTGAGGCTGTCCATGGCGTACACCGCCACAGTCTGCCCCTCCACAGGCAGGCAGGTGTTGAGCTTGGCTTTTGCCGGGGTGGTGGGCTTGGGAACCTGGGGAGAAGTCCCGGAAGGCTCCGTGGCCACCGCCTGGATGTGGTTGCCGCTGGGCAGCGTGGCGTTGGCCCCCAGGGTGGGGCTGCCCAGTTGGGGATCAGGCTCCCCCGCGTTTTGGTAATACAGATAGCCGGAGACCCCGATTGCGATGGCGCACAGGATCAGGGCTATGTAGTAGCCCTTGCCGGCAAAACTGCCATTGGTATTCTTTTGGTTTCGCATATTAGCACCTCCGTAGCCTAGTATTGCCACATTTTCGGAACTTAAACCAGGAAAATACGAATTTTCAAATTTTCGGAAAAGAAATTGGCGTTTGCGAAATTACTCAAAAAAACTTCCCTTCGAAGATTCCCGCAGGGTATAAAAATGAGTTGACTTTGTGGAAAATTAAGCTATAGTTATACTATGTCATAATATGGCGAAATACACACAGAAACGGGGGAGGATAATGTCCAAGGAACTCATCAGGCTCCGCGACTTAGTCATGGAGTTCGACGGGGAGCGTATTCTCGACGGCATCAATCTCTACATCAATGACCATGAATTTTTAACCTTGCTTGGCCCATCCGGCTGCGGCAAGACAACAACGCTGCGAATTATCGGCGGCTTTTTGACGCCTACCTCCGGCACGGTGACCTTTGATGGAAAGTGTATCAACGAGGTTCCCCCTTATGAACGGCAGATCAATACCGTGTTCCAGCGGTATGCGCTTTTCCCGCATCTGAACGTGTTTGATAACATCGCGTTCGGCCTGCGGGTTGCCAAGCTGCCCAAAGAGGAGATCACCGAGCGGGTGAATCATATGCTGGAAGTGGTCAGCCTGAAGGGCTACGGCCACCGGGATATCAATTCCCTGTCCGGCGGTCAGCAGCAGCGTGTTGCCATCGCCCGCGCCCTGGTCAATCAGCCCAAGGTGCTGCTTTTGGATGAGCCCCTGGGCGCTTTGGATCTGCGTCTGCGGAAAGATATGCAGATCGAGCTGAAGCGCATCCAGCAGGCTATGGGCATCACCTTTGTCTATGTCACCCACGATCAGGAAGAGGCACTGAGTATGTCCGACACCGTGGTGGTTATGGACAAGGGCCGGATCCAGCAGATCGGCAAGCCTGAGGATATTTATAATGAGCCCAAGAACGCCTTCGTGGCGGACTTTATCGGCGAGAGTAACATTTTGGACGGCGTGATGCTGGAAGATTATAAGGTTCGTTTCTTCGGCCGTACCTTCCAGTGCGTGGATAAGGGCTTTGCCCCCAATGAGCCGGTGGATGTGGTCATCCGTCCGGAGGACATCGACATCGTGGCCCCGGATCAGGGTCACCTGGTGGGCACCGTTACCAGTGTTACCTTCAAGGGCCTGAACTACGATATCATCGTGGAATTCAAGGGCTTCAAGTGGCTGATCCAGACCACGGATCACTGCGCGGAAGGCTCTACCATCGGCATTCGTTTGAACCCGGAAGATATTCACATCATGCACAAGAGCGAATACTCCGGCATGTTTGGCGATTACAGCTCCTACTCCGCCGAGTACGACGAGCTGACGGAGGATGCCGCCGATGAAGAAGAATAAGTCTGTTTTCCTCAGCGTGCCTTACCTGGTATGGATCCTGGTATTCACGCTGATCCCCCTGTGCGTGGTGGGCTACTATGCCCTGACCGACCCGGATACCGGCGTCTTTACCTGGAATAACCTGACAGAGCTGTCCATGTATCTGCCGGTGCTGGGAGAGAGCGTGGTGTACGCCTTGGTTTCTGCCCTCATCTGCCTGGTGCTGGGCTATCCTGTGGCTTACTATATCGCCCATCGGGGCCCTGTGGCACAGAAGATGCTGTATATGCTGGTGATGCTGCCCATGTGCATGAGCTTCCTGCTGCGCACCCTGGCCTGGGTGGGCCTGCTGCAGGACACCGGTATCATCAACAACATCCTGGAGGCCACCGGCATCGGCCGCCTCCAGCTGATCCGCACCCCCGGCGCGGTGATTTTGGGCATGGTGTATAACTACCTGCCCTATATGATCCTGCCCCTGTATGCCACCCTGGTAAAGCTGGACAATCGGCTCATCGAGGCGGCGGAAGACCTGGGCTGCCGCCCTGTGCAGACCTTTGCCAAGGTGATCCTGCCCCTGAGCGTGCCGGGCATCCTCAGCGGTATCACCATGGTATTCGTGCCGGCGGTGTCCACCTTCTATATTTCCCAAAAGCTGGGCGGCACCGACACGGTGCTCATCGGCGACCTGATCGAGCGCCTCTTTAAACAGGCGGATAACCCCAACCTGGGTGCTGCCCTGAGCCTGGTGCTGATGGCCCTGGTCTTTGTCTGCACCGGCATCATGAACCGCTTTGGCGGTGATGAGGAAGGAGTGGTGGTATGAAAAGAGCCAACAAACTCCTCACGATCCTCATGTTCGTGTTCCTGTATATCCCCATGGTGGTGCTGATCGTTGCCTCCTTCAATACCGGCAAGGACATCACCCAGTTTGAAGGCTTCACCCTGAGTCAGTATGTGGAGCTGTTCCGGGATCAGGATCTTTTGGGCCTGCTGGGTAACTCCATTCTCATCGCCCTGCTGTCTACCGCCATTTCTGTGGCCTTCGGCACCCTGGCGGCGGTGGGTATCCACAGCATGAAGCCGAGAATGCGCAAGTTGGTCATGAACATGACCAATATTCCCATGACCAACCCGGATATCGTCACCGGTGTCAGCCTGTCCCTGCTGTTTGTCTTTGTGGGCTCCGGCCTGCTGGGACAGCGGGAGAGCCTGACCTTCTGGACGCTGCTGCTGGCTCACGTGACCTTTGGTCTGCCCTATGTCATTCTGAATGTCATGCCCAAGCTGCAGCAGATGAATCCCGCCCTGACGGACGCTGCCATGGACCTGGGTTGCACCCCGGTGCAGGCGTTTTTCAAGGTGGTCATCCACGAGATCATGCCCGGCGTTCTCGCCGGCGGCATCATGGCCTTTACCATGAGCCTGGATGATTTCGTCATCAGCTACTTTGTCACCGGCTCCAGCTTTGTTACATTGCCGGTGGAGATCTACACCTATACCAAGAAGCCCATCCCGCCCAAGATCTACGCCATGTTTACCCTGCTGTTCGGCCTGATCTTTGTGCTGATGCTGACCATGAATCTGCTGCAGCTGCGTGCCGGCAAAAAGCGGGAGAACAAGCGCCCCGCGCCTAAGGCCTGGGTCATTACCCGGCGTTGCCTGGCAGCGGTGCTGGCGGTGTGCATCCTGGTTGGCTGCGGCTTCCTGATCGCCGGCAGCCAGCGGGAGCAGGTGGTGCTGAATGTCTATAACTGGGGCATGAACATCGCCGACGGCACCGACGAGACCTTGGATATCATTGCCGCCTTTGAGGAAAAGACCGGCATCAAGGTGAATTACTCTACCTATGAATCCAACGAGGTGCTGTATTCCAAGCTGAAAAACGGCGGCATCAGCGTGGATGTGATCATTCCGTCGGACTACATGATCGACCGGATGATCGCGGAAAATATGCTGCTGGAGCTGGATTTTGAGAACATTCCCAACTTCTCCTATGTGGATGAGCAGTTCCGGAATCCCGCTTACGACCCGGAGAACAAGTACTCCGTGCCCTATACCTGGGGTACCGTGGGCATCCTGTACAACAGCAAGTATGTGGATGAGGCGGATGTGACCGGTTGGGAGCTGCTGTGGAACGAAAAGTACGCAGGAAAGATCCTGATGATCGACAACTCCCGGGACGCTATGGGCATCGCCCAGTACAAGCTGGGTTACGATGTGAACACCATGGATAAACAGCAGCTGCAGGAATGCGCCGACGAGCTTGCCAAGCAGCGGCCCCTGGTGCAGCAGTATGTGATGGATCAGATCTATGCCACCATGCAGAATGAGGAGGCCTACATCGCCACCTATTATGCCGGTGACTGCATGCTGATGATGGAGGAGAATCCCGACCTGCGGTTCTACCTGCCGGAAAATCAGGGCTTTAACCTGTTCACCGACGCCATGTGCATCCCCACTTGCTGCCAGGAGAAGGAGGCGGCGGAGATGTTCATCGACTTCCTGTGCAATCCCGAGATCGCCGGTGCGAACATGGACTATATCTGCTACGCCACCCCCATTTCCGAGGCGAAGGATTACATGGAGGAGTACCTGGCAGAAAGCGAAGTGGTCTATCCCAGCACGGAGGTCCTGGAAAGAGGTACTTCCTACGCCTTCCTGTCTGAGGAAATTTCCCGTCATGTGGAGAGCCTGTATCAGGCGGCAACCAAGACCGCCGGCAACTCCGAGGGAGAACCCTCCGCAGGCGGTGGGCTGCTGATCGCTGTACTGGCTTTGGCCGTGGGCGGCGGCGCATTGCTGATGACCCGCAAACGGAAGCGCAGCTACTGATTAAAATGAAATGCCGGGGCAAATGCCCCGGCATTTTTTTAGCCTTGATGGCCGCAGGTGCGATAAGGGTCGGTATCCGGGCTGCCGGGGCCATCGCAGCCTGTGGGGGCGAATTGGCCGGCGGGGAAGGGAATCCTGCTGAACATCTCGCAGGGATCCTCGGCGCAGCCGGGGGCCTCACAGCACTCCTTGATGGGGATGGCGTAGTCCAGCACCGGCACGATCAGCTGAGCGTCCCGCTCCAGCCGCAGGATGGAGAACTGCCCCAGGGTCACGTACAGCCGCCGTCGCTCCCCGGCGTAGACCAGCTCGTCATCAAACATCTCCTGAACCGCCGCGGGGATCTGCAGGGCGGTATCCTCTTTGCAGGGGCAGTCGCAGACCTCCCGGATCCGGGAGGAAAGGACCATGGGATCCAGCACCTCCACCACCGCCGTGGGCCGGTTGGCCATATACCGGCTGACCCCGTCGGGGCCGCACAGCCGGGTGTCAGAGCGATAAATATGCGCCCGACTGTCCTCACCGCAGAGTACAGCCCGCTTGGTGAATACCGCCAGGCCATACAGAGCTGCGGGGCGGGAAGCGCCGATGGTGGCATCGGCCAGGATCCGATAGTAGAAGGTGGCATCGATGCAGTAGTGATGGCCATCGAAAGCCACAGGTTCTACATCGATATATGTGTACAGCAATTCTGCGCACCGGACCTTCGCCCCGGCGCAGGTATCCAAAAGACTTTGCGATCCCCGGGACAGATACACCCGCAGATCCTCGATGCAATCCTTGTCACGGCAGGAGTCCGTGATCTTTCTGGTGTGGATGGACATGGCTTGCCGCAGATCCTGGGGATCGCAGCGCAGAGTGTCCAGGCATTGTTGTGACATGGTCCATACCTCCCGGAAAAATTGAGGGAATAAGCGAATACGCTTACAGGACAGTTTATGCGAAAATGCCCCAAAGGTGTCAATGGGCCTGCCGCTTTTGCTGCAGAGCCTTTTGACTAAGAAATCTCCATGCGAAAAATCGCACAGGGACAGAATCACAGGGAGTGACTGCGCTGCATTTTGTTTATGCTTGGAAGATATACACATGGTGGTTTTTTTCAAATAAATCTTGACAAGAATGTTGTTGGTAGATTATACTGAAAATGGAAATGATATGGAAAGGGGTGGTCTGCAATGGCTTGGTATTCGGTTGGATCTGGCTGTTGCGAGTCATCCTGCGCCTTTGTGGGGTATCATAAGGGCGATACAGGACGCGCATAGGCAGATCCGTTTGGGATTGTCTATGCGCTTTTTTATTGGAGAGCGATTTGGCATGGTTTGATTCTGGTGACTATGGCTATATAACAGTCGAGGTGAATGAATGAAAATGAGAAAATATCTTCCAGTCCTTATATTGGCGGTCATTATTATCGTACTGGTATTGTCCGCGGGTTTGAACAGCGGGATCAGCAAAACGCCTGGATACTGTCCAATCAATAAGCCCTGGGAACATAATGGCAATAGTATTACAGTAACGGAAGCGGTTGCTGTGGACTGCTATACCGCACCGGATGGTACGGAATATGTTGCAGAAACGGACGGAAAAATTTTGGTTGTCAAATGCAAAGTCGATTTTGCTTCTGGCTGGACCATAAAAAACAACATCAGCGTCAGCAATGCGTTTGGCTATGTAAACCTACTCTGTGATCCGATTCAGGAAATGAATGACGGCAGCGAAATGCGGATCCTCCTGTTTCGCCTGAGCAAGGATTTCTATTCTGAGCGGATGGATTATACTATGGAACTGTATTTAGAATCCGGCGATCAGAATTTGGAAGCCCGTTTTGATTTGACCCCACCTGTGAATTGAATATTTACGGATGTCTTATGCAAAAAAGTGTGCATCGAATGTGCCATGTAATTAACGGAGCAAATAGCACAAACGTGGCAGATTCGCGCAAGAAAAAGGCTCCCCTTGTCAGAGGAGCTTGCAAAAATTTATTTGATTTTTGACTGAGGGGTTGTTTTCTCTCCCCCAGTCTGCGCTTCGCGCATCCAGCCCCCTCGTCAGAGGGGGCCATTTTTTTAGGAGAATTTGTACTTGGTTTCGCTGTGGTAGGGAACACCGGCCTTGACCACGGGGGAGGCCCATTCCGGGTGGTTCACCGCGTCGGGATAGAACTGGGTCTCCAGGGCCACACCGCCCCGGTGGGTGTAAACAGCGCCGTCCTTGCCCGGAACATCGTTCAGGAAATTGCCGGCGTAGAAGTGGACGCCGGGGCAATCGGTGGTGATGGCCATGGTGCGACCGGACTCCGGATCGGTAAGGATGACGCCGGGATCGGTGAAAATTTCAAAATTGTGGTCGTAGCCTGCCTGCAGGCGGATGCATTCGTAGTCGGCGTTGATGTCCCGGCCGATGGGCTTGGGGGTGCGGAAGTCCATGGGGGTGCCTTCCACGCTGCGGACTTCGCCGGTGGGGACATACTCTCCGTCGGACACGGTAAAGTGCCGGGCGGGCAGGATCAGGATCTGCTCCATAGCCTTCTCGGGCTTGTCGTGGCCGGCCATGTTGAACAGACTGTGGTTGGTCAGGTTGAAGACGGTGTCCTTGTCGCAAATCGCGTCATAGGTCACCCGCAGGGTGGCGGGCGCTTCCAGGGTGTAGGTCACACGGATGGTGGCGTTGCCGGGGAAGCCCTGGTCGCCATCGGGGCTGTGCAGTTCCAGGGTGATGGCGTTGGTTTCCACCCGGACCACCTGCCACATCCGGTTCTTGTAGGGGTCAAAGCCGCCGTGGAGGCTGTGGTTGCCGTCATTTAAGTCCAGCTGGTAGGTCTTGCCCTCCAGGGTGAACCGGCCGTTGCGGGTGCGGTTGCAGCTGCGGCCCACCACCGCGCCGGTATGGGTGTCGCTGGCGGTGTATTCATCCGGGGTGTCAAAGCCCAGGATCACATCGGCCAAATTGCCGTCCTTATCCGGTACCCACAGGCGGGTAATGGTGGCGCCGTGGTCGCAAACTTGGGCGGTCAGACCGCCGCCGGTGATGGTGTATACATAGGTTTGGATGCCGTCGGAGCGGACACCAAAGGGTTTTTTCATAATAAATACCTCGCTTCTGTCGAGTGCGGAATTCCTGTTCGTCTGCCTGGGATTATACAACATTCTTCCCACTTTTTCAAATGATTTGTTGTAATTCTTTGTAAAATGGGAAAACGATGCCCTTCCACTGTTTTTGCCGAAAAAGGCAAAAACACAACATATTGTGTCTGACGGAAAAAATGTTCCGTTATTTTGTGATTCCCTCTTGCAAAAACCACAAGATGTAGTATAATAAGTCCTACACGGTCGAAATGAACACCCCTACACCCCAAGGAGGATACAGATATGAAGATCATCAAAAGAAACGGCTCGGAAGTGGTTTTTGACATTGAAAAGATCAAAGCCGCTGTGACCAAGGCCAATGAGGCCACCCCGGAGCAGGTCCGCATGACCCCCCTGCAGATCGAGCGCATTGCTCAGAGCGTGCAGATCTCCTGCGAGGAGATGGGCCGCAGCCCTTCCGTGGAGGAGATCCAGGACCTGGTGGAGAAGGCCATCATGGCCCACGGCGCCTTTGAAGTGGCCAAGGTCTATATTACCTACCGCTACACCCGGAGCCTGGTCCGCAAGTCCAATACCACCGACGATCGGATCCTGAGCCTCATCGAGTGCAACAACGAAGAGGTAAAGCAGGAGAACGCCAACAAGAACCCCACCATCAACGCTGTCCAGCGTGACTATATGGCAGGCGAAGTGAGCAAGGATATCACCAGCCGTATTCTGCTGCCCAAGGAAGTGGTGGACGCCCACGAAGCGGGCATCATCCATTTCCATGACTCGGACTACTTTGCCCAGCATATGCACAACTGCGACCTGGTGAACCTGGAGGATATGCTGCAGAACGGTACCGTTATTTCCGGCACCCTCATTGAGAAGCCCCATTCCTTCTCTACTGCCTGTAACATCGCTACCCAGATCATTGCCCAGGTGGCCTCCAACCAGTACGGCGGTCAGTCCATCAGCCTGACCCACCTGGCCCCCTTCGTGCAGATCAGCCGGGAAAAGATCCGCAAGGCTGTGGAAAAGGAAGCGGCTCTGTTTGGCGCTGAGGCCTCTGAAGAGAAGATCTCTGCCGTGGTGGAAGAGCGCCTGCGGGACGAGATCCGCCGGGGCGTGCAGACCATCCAGTACCAGGTGGTCACCCTGATGACTACCAACGGCCAGGCTCCCTTTATCACCGTGTTCATGTACCTGAACGAGGCCCGCAGCGAGCAGGAGAAGAAGGATCTTGCCATCATCATTGAGGAAATGCTCCATCAGCGCTACGAAGGCGTGAAGAACGAGAAGGGCGTGTGGATCACCCCTGCCTTCCCCAAGCTGATCTATGTGCTGGAAGAGGATAATGTTACCGAGGATTCTCCCTACTGGTATCTGACCAAGCTGGCCGCGCAGGTCACCGCCAAGCGGATGGTTCCTGACTACATCAGCGAGAAGAAGATGCTGGAGCTGAAGGGCGACGTGTATGTGTGCATGGGCTGCCGCTCCTTCCTGACTCCCGACCGGTTCACCGATGCCGGCGTAGGCAACATCGCCAACGCGGGCAACTACGAACCCGGCAAGCACAAGTATTACGGCCGTTTCAACCAGGGCGTGGTCACCATCAACCTGCCGGACATCGCCCTGTCCTGCGGCAAGGACAAGGATAAGTTCTGGAAGATCTTCCACGAGCGGATGGATCTGTGCTACCGGGCGCTGCTGTGCCGGCACGAGCGGCTGAAGGGCACTCTGTCCGATGCTGCCCCCATCCTGTGGCAGTACGGCGCACTGGCGAGACTTCCCAAGGGTGAACCCATCGACAAGCTGCTGTTCGGCGGCTACTCCACCATTTCCCTGGGCTATGCCGGCCTTTAT
>JAZREG010000187.1:0-5238 GCA_045660725.1 Faecousia sp. | reverse complement strand
CCATGGTGGGAGCGGAGTCGGTGGGCATGTAAGCATCGGGGTACAGGGTCTTGTCGGGGTTGGTACCGATCAGGACAGCCTTGTCAGCGCCCTCGGGAACGACAGTAACGCCCAGGGACCAGTTGTCGCAGTGGTAGGTGTTGTAAACAGCAACCTTGTTAGCGGTACGGTAAGCGGTGGTGCCGGAGGACTTACCAATACGATCCTCGGGGATCAGGCCCTTAGCCAGCCAATCCTGGATCTTAGCGATCATTTCCTTGGTGTTCTTGTGGTACCAGGGGTTGACGACTTCGCCGGTGCTCAGGTTGAAGGCGAACTGGTTACGGGGAACGCCGTAGTAGACGTTGATGCCGCAGGAGGTGACGTCGGTCAGGCCCTGCAGGAACACTTCGTCCTTAACGCCGGTGCCGTTCAGGTCAGCTTCCTGGCAGTCAACGATGAACTGCTCGATCTCGTCCAGGGTGTTGGGAATCTCGGTGTAGCCCAGAGCATCCAGCCAGTCCAGACGGACCTGGATGCCCTTGGGAGCGCCATGGCCCAGCTCAACGGTCTCGCCGTAGTAGGTCACTTCCTGGTACTCGCCGATCCAGTACAGCTTGCCGTCGGTGTAGGAAGTACGGGCAGCGTAAGCGGGGTACTTCTCCATCCAAGCGGTGAAGGTGCCGTCGGAGTAGGGGATGATGTCGTCGATGGGGTAGAACAGGCCTTCCTGCACGCACTCAACGCGCATAGCGGTGGACATGATAGTCTCAGCGCCCAGCCACACGGCATCGGGCATCTCGGACTCTTCGCCGGCCAGAGCCATGGTCAGCTGGTTAGCGTACTGGTCCTTCTCAACACACTTGAAGGTGATGGTCAGGTTACGGTCCTCGCACATCTTCAGGAATGCGGGCCAAACGTTCCAGTCCTCGCGGTCAGCGAAGTCCAGGTTGCCCTGCAGCTCGTTGGAGCACAGGATGGTCAGGGTCAGCTCTTCAGGAATCTTTTCCTTAGTGGTGGTGGTGCCGGGTTCATCTTTCTTTGCGGTGGTGGTGGGGTTGGTCTGGGTCTCTGCGCAGCCAGCGAACATGCCAACGATCATCAGCAGGGCCAGCAGCATTGCCAGAATCTTCTTCATTTTGTTTTCCTCCTGTTTTTATTATTATATACATAGGCTTGTGCCTAACGTATACAAAAAGGGATTTCAATGTGGCATTCTTACATTGGAGGGGATTGCCACACCAGTCTGCGGACTGGTTCGCAATGACACCTCTTAGGGAGTGCCACACCGGTGACCGAGGTCACCGGTTCGCAATGACACAATTTTGCAGGTGTTTGATTAGCCCTTGACGGAGCCGACCATAACGCCCTTAACAAAGTACTTCTGGAAGAAGGGGTAAACCATGATCACGGGCAGGGTGGTGAAAATGATCATAGCGTACTGCAGACCCACGTTGTTGAAACGCAGCTTTTCCAGATAGGCCAGCTCAGAGGGGCTGCTGCCGATGCCGGGCTTCTCAGTTGCGTTAACCAGAACGCGGCGCAGGTACAGCTGCAGGGGCTGCAGCTTCTTGTCCAGAATGTACAGGCTGGAGGTCATCCAGCCGTTCCACACGTTGATAACGGTGTAGATGGCGATAACAGCGATGATGGGCTTGGCCAGGGGCATCAGGATGCTGAACAGCGTCCGGAAGTGGTTAGCGCCATCGATCTTCGCCGAGTCACGCAGTGCCTCGGGAATGGACAGCAGGTAGGTACGGGTCAGGATGGTGTACCAGATGCTGTAGCCGTGGCAGATGATCATGGTAAAGATGTTATCCACGAAGCCGTAGGTACGGTAGGTCAGGTAGGTGGGGATCAGGCCGGCGCCGAAGTACATGGGGATCATGAAGTACAGGGTAACCAGCTTTCTGCCGATCATGTTGCGGCAGGTCAGGGGGTAAGCAGCCAGCAGGCAGAAGCAGAGCATCATCAGCACGGAGCCGATAACGTAGAAGATGGTCATGCCGTAGGCTCTCCACAGCTGGTCTTCCACAACGATAACCTTGTAGGCGTCGATAGAGAAGCCGATGGGGTACATCCAAACCTTCTGAGAGTCGACAGCGGCCACATCACTGATGGAGTTACAGAAAACATACCACATGGGGTAGAGGCAGATCAGCGCAGCAAAAGCGGCGATCACATACATGATCACAGTAGCAACGGGGCTGCCCTCATGCAGATGGGTTCTCTTTTTCTTAGCAACCAAAGTAGACATTCGGGAACCTCCTTACCACAGACCGGTGTCGGTCAGCAGGGTGCTGATCTTGTTGGCGATGAACAGCATGGTGATGTTGATGATAGAGGTGAACAAGCTGATCGCCTGGCCAAAGCTGTACTTGGGGAAGGCAGTACCGCCGCTGGCGCCCAGACCCATACGGTAAACGTAGGTGCCGATAACGTCGGACTTCTTGGCGTTGGCGTTGGTGAACAGGTTCAGGATCAGGTCGGTGTTGGCGCTGAGGATGGCGCCCAGGTCCATGATCAGGCAGATGGAAACGGTGGGCAGAATGCCGGGCAGGGTGATGTAGATGCACTGCTGCCAGCGGCTTGCGCCGTCCAGACGAGCGGCCTCGTACAGTTCCTGGTCAATACCGGAAATAGCGGACATGTACAGAATACTGCTGAAACCAAAGCCGATCCACACGATGGTGGAGATGTAGATGGCGTCGAAGGCATCGGCCTTGTTCAGCCATGCGGTGTTGCCTCTGCCGCCGAAAAGCTTGATGATCTGGTTAACGATACCGTCCTGGCCAACAAAGGAGATGACCATACCGGCAACGATAACGGTAGAAATGAAGTGGGGCAGATAAGAGACGGTCTGCACGATCTTCTTGGTCTGCATGTGCTTGATCTCGTTCAGCAGCAGAGCGAACGCGATGGGCAGGGGGAAGCCCACGAGCAGAGACTTGATGCTGATACGCAGGGTGTTGCCGATCAGACGCTCAAACCACATGCCGTTAATAAAGTCCGCGAAGTGCTTCCAGCCGACCCACTTGACACCTTCACCGTAGAAGGGACGGCCAAGCTTGTAATCCTGCCATGCGATCAGGATGCCGGGCCAGGGCTTGTAAGCCATGAAGAACAGCACCAGCACGGGGATGATCAGCAGAACATACAGTTCCAGGCTGTCGATCACGCGGGCGCGGTTCAGGCGTTTTCTCTTCTTATGGACTTTTGCGGGGGCGAGTGTTTTTTCCATAATTCCTTCAACTCCTTTAGGTTTTTTCATACATCCGCCCCGGAAAGGGCAGACACTCCAGAGCGCGTACCGGGCTGACTATGTAAGGTGGCCCATACGCCCTGGCAAACCGTCTCCGCCCGCTGACTTTCTCCTAAAAAACGGGGTCAGCTTCAGGCAGGGGCAGTCGTATTTTGGCACATTCTCACCCAGAATGGCGCCAAATAACCGCCGGGAGACTACTCGCGGACATATTGTAGCACAAATTGTAAAGAATTTCAATAGTAGTCGAATATTTTTTACAACAAAGCGCTTTTCTTTCGTTTCGCAAATATTGTTCATAATCTGCTACGGAAAGGTTCAATATCCCGGTTCGGCCGCAGCATTCCTTTCGCTGCAAAAGCTTTTTGACAAAAATGCTTATTTTGTGATACTTTTTTGCCTGTAGCCGTATCCGGCTTTCAGCAATTTTTTTCACACGCAGCCCCCCGGGGAGCGACGTTGCATATTGTACACCCTTTTCCTCCGGGTTTCCATGCACGATTTATACAAATTTTTGCTGCCATTTCTGTGGATATAGACGAACCACCCGGGCCTGGACCTGTTTTTTTCCAGGGATGGCGGATTGTGGTTGATTTTTACGGGAAAAGCGCTATAATAATGTATGGAAAGTCTGCAGGGCGCTGCCCTGACGGAAAACAGCACATTCTTTTATCAACCGTTACGGATTTTGAAGGAGAAGCGCATAATGATCATTACACAGAAAAAACCCATTGAAGAAGTTATGGCTTTGGTCGCTGACGCAAAGACCGTTGCCATCGTCGGCTGCAACAGCTGCGCTACAGCTTGCCAGACCGGCGGCCAGCCCCAGATCGATGAGCTGGCAAAAGTCCTGGAGGCAGCCGGCAAGAAGGTGGTCGCCACCACCATCTGCGACTACTGCTGCATGAACCTGGGCGTTAAGACCAAGATGAAGGCCATCAACGCCGCCAACCCCGACTGCATCGTCTGCATGTCCTGCGGTGACGGTGTCCAGTGTGTGGCAAAGAACGCCGGCGATAAGCCCGTTTACCCCTCCAACAACACCATGTACCTGGGCGAAGCTGTCAAGTTCGGCGTTTGGGAAGAGTCCTGCCGCTTCTGCGGTCAGTGCGTCCTGGGTCAGACCGGCGGCATTTGCCCCATCACCCAGTGCGCCAAGAGCCTGGTCAACGGCCCCTGCGGCGGCCAGAAAAACGGCAAGTGCGAGGTCAATCCCGAGAACCCCTGCGCTTGGATCAAGATCTACGAGCGTCTGCAGGCTACCGGCGAGGTGGCAAAGCTGACCAAGACGCGTGAGGACAAGGGTTATGGCGATTTCGCATATCCCAGAACTATCAGCCTGAGGGGGAAGAAATAATGAGTTTGTTGAAAGACGCACTGGAATCCGGTAAGTTCGGCGTAACCGCCGAAATGGCACCCCCTAAGGGTTATGATTTTTCCGAGCAGATGGAAGCTGCTGAACTGCTGAAGGGCAAGGTCCACGGCGTGAATGTTACGGACATGCAGTCCGCCAGCCTGAAGGCCACCGGCCTGGGCCTGTGCATCAAGCTGAAGCAGGCAGGCGTGGAGCCCATCCTGCAGATGACCGGTCGTGACCGCAACCGCATGGCTCTGATGGGCGACGCCCTGGCCGCTGCCGCTTTCGGCATCGACACCATGCTGGCCCTCACCGGCGACCACCCTGTGGTCGGCGGTTGCAGAGATGCCAACCCCGTTTATGACCTGGACTCCGTGGGCATCCTGAAGATGCTGAGCAAGATGGAGGAAACCAACTGCGACTGCGGCGGTAACGAGATCGCCGGCGGCGCTCCTACCTTCTACAAGGGCGCTTCCGTCACCCCCGTGTACGAGCCTGTGTTCCTGCAGATCAACAAGCTGCGTCAGAAGGTAGAAGCCGGCGCCATGTACATCCAGACTCAGGGCATTTTTGACCTGGATACCTTCAAGCGCTTCCTGGAGGAAGTGGACAAGGCCGGTATCAAGACCCACATCATGGC
>JAZREG010000186.1:0-3598 GCA_045660725.1 Faecousia sp. | reverse complement strand
CATCAACTATATCGGAAGTAAATACAAAAACCTCTCTTGTCCTGGTAGACAAAAGAGGTTTTTTTGTTGGTGCCGCTGACCGGACTTGAACCGGTACGGATTTTACTCCGAGGGATTTTAAGTCCCTTGTGTCTGCCTGTTCCACCACACCGGCGTGGAGGTCTTGGCTATCCTATCATAATTCTTCTCTTGCGTCAAGGGTCATAGCTGATCCAGGTTCAGAGTGAAGGCTTCCAGGCAATTGTCCAGGAACCACTCCAGTTCCGGCAGTTCCATGGCCTTCATGGCACCCAGCACCGTCTGTGCCGCGGAATCAAACTCCGTATTGCCCGCTTTCTGCTCTTCCACGCATTTGATATAGGCAGAAAGCTTATCGGCGGCCTTTACGATGGGTTCCACCTGCTCGTCCTCCTCCAATACCAGGGGCGCATAGCTGGCCCGCAGCTGGAGCGGCAGCATATCCAGCAGCCGCTCTCCCGCAATGCGCTCCACCTGCTTATAGGCGACCTTGATGTCGGGATTGTAATACTTGATGGGGGTAGGCAGATCACCGGTGAGGATCTCGGAGGCATCGTGGTACAATGCCGCCACGGCGCAACGATCCGGCTCCGGACCGGTAAGGTCCAAAATATCCCGGCGGATCAAGGCCAGGGCATGGGCCAGCACCGCCACCTGGTGGCTGTGTTCCTGGATGTTTTCCGAAAAGGTATTGCGCATCAGACCCCAGCGGGTAATATAGCGCATCCGCCCCATCAGGGCATAAAACTCATTTGCCATGATAATTTCCTACGATTTTCTCAATGATCTCCGGCAATTGGGCCGGTGTTTCGCAAAAATACTGACCTTCCGCCAGCTGCTCCCGATCCCGGAAGCCCCACAGGACGCTGACGCAGGGAACATTGGCGTTGTTCGCGGTGCGGATATCCACCTCGCTGTCGCCCACATAGATGCAGCCGTCCAGGCCCATATCCTGCATGGTGCGCAGGATCATATCCGGCGCCGGCTTGCGGGGGCAATCCGGCCGCTCACCCCGGGCATAAAAATGCGGGAAATATTGGTCACACAAAGCCTGCACCGCGGAATCCGGCTTATTGGACACCACCGCCATGGGATAGGCTTTCAGCTGTTCCAAAGCTTCCCCGATGCCTTCATAAGGCGCGGTCTTGATCTGACAATGGGCATCGTAATAGGGCTTATACACCGCCAGCACCGGGTCTACCCGGGGGTCATCCCGTTCCAAGCCCATGGCCCGGGCGATCTGATTTTTGGCGCCGTTGCCCACAAAGCTGCGGATCTCCCCCAGGGTTCTTGCCGGCAGGCCGAACTGGGAAAGGGCGTAATTGGTGGCGTCCGTCAGGTCACCCAAGGTATCCAGCAACGTGCCATCCAGGTCCCACAAAATACCGATCTTCATTTAGCCCCTCCGATTCTTCAGCACCCGGATGTCATCACCCACAAAGGTCAGCCGCACAAAGCCGCCGTGGAGCCGGGAGGCGATCTGGGGAGAATACCGCCGGGACATTTCCTCCACATTCAGGTTGGTGGAGATCACCATAGGCTTTCCGGAGAGCATCCGGTCATTGACCAGGCTGTACAGCGCCGCAGTGACGAACTGGCCGGGCATTTCCGTGCCCAGGTCGTCAATGATCAGCAGGTCGCACTGTGAAAGCTTCTCCGCCTGGCGGCGAGTCTCCTCCGTGGGGTTGAATTTCGCCTGCTCCAGCTTGGTAAACAGGCCGGAAGCAGTTTCATAAAGCACACTGTAGCCCCGATCTGCCACCGCCCGGGCGATGCAGGCAGACAGGAAGGTCTTGCCCAGGCCCGTGCCGCCCACAAACAGCAGATTCCCCGCCTCGGGGGTAAAGGCCGTAGCATAGCTGCGGCAGAACTTGAAGTTCCGCTCCATCACCATCCGGGGGCTGGCGCCGTACTGGGGGTCGTACTGATCGCTGTAATACTCCAGGCGGAACTGGCTGAAGGATTCCTTTCCGCCGGACAGCAGGGAAAGCTCCTTCTTCTGCTCCTGGCGGCACAGCTCCTGCAGGCATTCGCACATGGAAGAACCCACATAACCACTGCCGCCGCAGCGGGTGCAGATGGGGCTGTCATCCAGGTAACCCTCTTCAAAATTCCAGGTCACCAGCTGCTCCCGCTCCCTTTGCAGCGCCAGGTTCTCCTGTTTGGCCTGCTCCATCAGTGTCTTCACATCGCCGCCTTTGGAAAAAGCGGCCTGGGCGGCCAGGGCCATGGTCTTGCGCAGCTGCAGATCGATCTCCCGCAGCCGGGGAAGGCGCTCATAGGCAGCGTGCAAGTGCTGCCGGTTTTCCTGTTCCCGCTCCTGGCGGGCTTGCTCCAAACGGTCTCTGGCCCGCTGAACAACTTCCGCGCTGTATGCCATAGACTCAATCCTCCTTTAGTACCCGGCGGATAGCTTCCAGCTCCGCCTGTCCCAGCTGACCGGATGCCCCCTTGGGAACACCTCCGGGCCGGTCGCCTTTCTTTACCTGCTCCACCGTCAGCAACCCCGCGGTCGCCCAGCTGGTCAGGATCTTATTCATGTATGCCCAGCTCAGCCCGCCGGTGTTCAGGCAGGTCTTTTCGTAAGCCATGGCGATGACCCCATCCTCAAAGCCCATTTCCAGCCACTTCCGGGCGTAATTTTCCTCACCGGGGGTGAGGTTTCTGCCCCGGATCTGCAAAAGGCCCATCAGGTGGGCGATGCGGCTGGTGCGCTGATTTTGGGCGTGGATGTAGGCCGCGGCTTCCTCCATGGTATCAATGCCCTGCTCTGCCCAATGGTAGGCTTCTTTTTCGATGTTACGCAGGCTGGGGTTGCGAAGGTTGCCCTTCTGCCGGGCCCGGTCCTTGCAGTAGGACACCAGCACCGACACCACTTCCCCGGAAAGACCCAGGTAGCGGACAAAGCCCAGGAGGATCTTCAGTTCCTCCGTATTCAGCGTCCGACCCAGCAGCCGCTGGACTTCTCCGTACAGCAGGCGGAAATCTCCGTCGGTATCCATGGCAGACAGCACATCCGTCTCGCTGTAGGCCGGCCGCTCTCCGGAGGCGATGGGGCTTCTGCGTTCCTCGGGCCACAGGCCCAGCTGTCGCAAGGTAGCCGCGGCACAGCCGAACCGGGCAGCGGTCATATTCAGTTCCTTTTCCCCCGTCTTGGGATCGTTGCCGCTGCGGATGTACAGATACAGCATCACCGCGTCGCCGCTGCCGCTGGATAGTAACCGGTGCAGGTCACCGCCGGGGACGGTCACATTTTCTATGTTCATAAGCGCTCCTCGCCGAAAAATCGTCAGTTATCAAAATTATAACACAGAAACAGTCGGGAAACAACGGGTTTTGCACTATGAATTTTGCCACAATTTTATGGTGCTTTTTTGGTATCCCACAGCATCTTGTGTCCGAAGCGCCGTCGCACCCCTAAAAAATGTTCACAGTTTCGTTACGGTTTGTTTTCAATTTGGTCACGGCCCGTTCAAATTTCCGGGGTATGATGCTTACAGAAAGGCGGCGGAAGCCGTGAGCCGCTGTCTTTCGAACCGTTTTCTACCTCTCTTCTTTCCAAACAAACCCCTTAGGGATT
>JAZREG010000185.1:0-6071 GCA_045660725.1 Faecousia sp. | reverse complement strand
GCCGTACTGGTGGACGACAAGGATGTCCGCCAACTGACCCGGGATTCCCTGCGGGGCGCCTACACCATGGTGCTGCAGGATACCTGGCTTTTCCACGGCACCATCTACGACAACATTGCCTACGGCAAGCCCGGCGCCACCATGGAAGATGTGGTGCGTGTGGCCAAGGCCGCCCATATCCACTCCTATATCTCCCGCCTGCCCGAAGGCTACAACACCGTCCTCTCCGACAACGGCACCTCCATTTCCAAGGGCCAGAAGCAGCTGATGACCATCGCCCGGGCCATGCTGCTGGATGCCAACATGCTGATCCTGGACGAGGCCACCTCCAATGTGGACACCCGGACGGAGGAGAAGATCCAGGCGGCCATGCGGGAGCTGATGAAGGACAAGACCTGCTTTGTCATCGCCCACCGACTTTCTACCATCCAGGCGGCGGATCATATCCTGGTGCTGGACAAGGGAAATGTGGTGGAGCAGGGCGATCACGAAAGCCTCATGGCCCAAAAGGGTTTCTACTATAAGCTGTACCAGGCCCAGTTCGACAGCGTTTCCTGAAAAAGCAAAAGCCTCCCTCGGAAGGGCGACACTCCGTAGCGCAGCATCGCCTGAAAAGGTGTTTATTTCCGTCATGCTACGTTAAAAATGCTCGAAATACATACAGTATTTCTGTGCTTTTTGCCTTGCCTGACAAAAATCTCCACCTTTTTCAGGTGCTATGCAGTTTTGATGTGGCAACTTTTTTGGTTAACAAACAACAAGATTCCCGGAATGCTGACGCATTTCGGGAATCTTTTGTGCAGTTAAGCAGAAAAGGGGTCGTTCAAAACCGATGCTGCGCTACGGAGTGTCGCCCAAGGGAGGCTTTTTTGTAACGCCTTCATGGCCGCGCCGACCACTTGCCCCTGCAATCCCCTGCAGAAAAAATCGCCCCGACGAAGTGTCGGGGCGGGAGTAGGATCATTTTTTTGCAAAGGAGACCGGGTCTTTCAGTAGATTCGTTAGCCGCAGCGCGCCAAACAGGCCGTTTTCTGTGAACAGGCAGGCCAGCGTTGACGAAATCACACACAGTACAGTGAGAATAAGGATCAGGTGCAGGTGGATTTCACCGCCCCGATACCAGCTCATAAAACGGGCCACTGCCCAAATCAGGAGGAAGATCTTGATCCAGGACTTGGGGTCAGACGCGCCGATGAATTTTAGATACCTTACCCGGCATCCGTCTTCTGTGGCGGTGACAAGCCCCAGGGCGCTGCATCGTTCGCCGGTAATCCTCCGGTTCCATTCCCAGGGGGCGTGGTGGGTGATGTAGAAAAAGTTACCCAAAAACACCCCGGTAAACCGCTGGCGGCCCACATCGGAAACCAAGCCCATGTGCTTTCGCAGGGCCTGTATGTATTCTGTTCTTCGGATGGGGAATTCCAGACGCATAGCGTTCTCCTTCTTTTTTACGGCTCCCCCGGAAAGGGGGAGCCGTAAAGTCAATCTTCCTTAGGCACGGGGGTAACGATGGGCTTACCCTCCCGGTCTACCAGCACGCACAGGCCGCCGGCGTGGCCGCTTTGGGTGAACAGATAGTTCACGCCGGTGTGCCGATCCACATAGATGGCCATATAGTTATCGCTGAAACCGCCGCCATCTACCACGGTTTTGACAAAACGGTCTTCTTTCGTTGCCATATTACTGCTTGGCGCCCTCCACCAGGCCGGTGGCGAGGCCTACCAGGCCCTGCATCTCGCTGGGGATGATGATCTTGGTGGCCTGACCGTTGGCGACCTTCTCCATAGCCTCGATGGACTTGAGCTTGATGACCTGGTCGTTGGGGCAGTGGGCATTCAGCATCTCCAGGGAGTCGGCCAAAGCCTGCTGCACGGCGCGGATGGCCTGGGCTTCACCGTCGGCCTTCAGGATGGCGGCCTGCTTCTCGGCCTCAGCCTTCAGGATGGCGGCTTCCTTCTCAGCGGATGGCCGGAGGATGGCGGATTCCTTCTCACCTTCGGCAATCAGGATGGCGGACTTCTTCTGGCCTTCGGCCTGCAGGATGGCCTGTCGGCGGTCACGCTCGGCCTTCATCTGCTTTTCCATGGAGGACTGAATGTCAGCGGGGGGCAGAATGTTCTTCAGCTCCACACGGTTGACCTTGATGCCCCAGGGGTCGGTGGCCTCGTCCAGGATGGCACGCATCTTGGTGTTGACCACGTCGCGGGAAGTCAGGGTCTGGTCCAGCTCCAGGTCGCCGATGATGTTACGCAGGGTGGTGGCGGTCAGGGTCTCCATAGCGGCCATGGGCTGCTCCACGCCGTAGGCGTACAGCTTGGGGTCGGTGATCTGGAAGTAAACAACGGTGTCGATCTGCATGGTAACGTTGTCCTTGGTGATCACGGGCTGGGGGGGATAGTCCAGCACCTGCTCCTTCAGGGAGACACGGCGGGCGATGCGATCCAGGAAGGGAACCTTGAAGTGCAGGCCAACGCCCTGCACCTTGTGGAAAGCACCCAGGCGCTCCACAACGTAAGCCCGGGACTGCTGGACCACGAAGATGTTGGTGATGATGAGAACCAACAGAATAACAATTGCTGCGATCAGAAACGGCATAAAATTTTCCTCCTAAATTAATTGTTGTTTTGAGTAATTATTTCGGGATCAGTGAAAAAAGGAATCCAAGAGCGGAAAGAATTGCGCAAACGGCATTGGCACCTTTGAAGCGGGTGAGTTCCATTTCGTTGGGTTCGCCGTAAGATAGCCGGTAGCCGTAGAGCATATGCCAGCATTCATAGGGCCTGCGCAGGCAACCCATGCTCACGAAGAAGATCAGAGCGAAGAGCGCCATGAGCGCATAGCTGGGGGAAGGGGGGTCTGCTACCAGATCCCACACCACTTTTGCCATGTCGTCGGCCACACCCATGCGGTCCAGGTCAACGGTACCGGTGCTGGATATGGAACCGCCCCCGTGCCTGGTCCTTGTCAAGGCTTTTCCGTCCGGGAACCGGATGCTGACGGAGGTTCCGTCGTCAGACAGAGTATACTGGCAGGTGTAGCCACCGCCGGTAACGGTGGCGGCATCGGTGTCCAGGGTGTAGGTGACGCCGCCGATTTCCTGCGTCCGCAGGGTTTTCCCTGCGCAGCCGACCAGCAGCAACGCCAGCAGACAGAACAGGATCAAAACGCGTCGCATAAAGATCTCCTTTCTCTGTCAGGAGAGCTTCGCTTCTTCCGTTACCGGGGAAACAATGGCTTTGACGCCTTCGATCCGGTCCACCTTGACCAAGGTTCCGGCGCTCAGGATCTGGCCGTCGGTGCTGCGGGCGGTCCATTCCATGCCGCCCAGCTTGACCTTGCCTGCGGCGTTCAGGTTATCCACCGTTTCCAGGATGTAACCTTCGGTGCCGATGATGGCGTCAATGTTGGTGGCGGAGTGGCTGGGGTTCAGGAATTTCTTCACTACCGGCCAAAGGCAGGCAAGCAGCGCGCAGGAAACCGCCAGGAACAGCAGGATCTGCAGCCAAAGCTGCGCCCCCAGGGCGCTGGCGATGCCGGCGACCAATGCGCCGACCACGAACCAGATGGAGACCAAATGGATGGGGCAGGCAGCCTCCACCACAAGAAATACCACCATCAGTACGCCCCACAGGGTCGTATATGCCCAATTCATATTGTAACCTCCTTTCTTCTTGCCATGATTGGGTTGTGACAATAGCATAGCAGAAAAAAGCCTGCGGGTCAATTGGCAAATTGCGAAAAAACCGCACTTTTAATTGTGGAAAATCACAATTTTCCCGTATTTGCGTGAAAAACAAGGTCAATCGACCACATATTGTTATAAAAGGGAAGAAAAACATCTGTTTTCCACAGAAAAACGGTCAAATAATACTACGAAATGGTCAGGTGACCATATGCGAGAGGGCAGCCCGTACTATGCTTTTGCTCTTGGAAAACGAAAAAAAGCGGTAGTTTCCTGAAAGAAAACTACCGCTTTTGTACAATATTTTCGGTGAATGTAAAATATTTCGCTGGCGTAGCCGTATCGCCCTTATCGGTCCTGGATCAGCCGGGCGATGCGGCGGGTGGATTCATGATGGCGCTTGTGGTAAGGCTCGTACTCCCACAGCCGCTTCACCGTCCACAGCCGCTCGGAAAGCGCCGTGCAGTTTTCCATAACGAACTGGATATTCTGCTCGTAGGTGGTCTGCCAGGCGCAGATCTGGGCGCCCAGCACCCGGTCCGTGGGCTGCACATGGATGGGGTTGAGCTTGGCAACGGAATGCTCCCACCAGTGCTGCCAGTTGTACACATTCCACTCCAGGATCTCCCGGGGGCCCCAGCGCAGCTTACAGCCGTCGATGATGTACAGGGGCTGCCAGGAGGCGTTAATGACCTTGAAGCCGGCATCCAGCAGGTCCGTGACCAGCTGATAGTGGGATTCCCAGGCAATGACGATGGTATTGCGGTTAATGCGGTGAGAACCCTTCTTGGGGAAGCCCTCCCACACGATGGGGGTACGGCCCAGGTCGAAGACCATGTCTGTGACCCGGGCGATGAACTCGCTGTAGAGGTCATACTCATCCTCGATGCCATGTTCTTTCATGTAGGCTTTGCAGCAATCGCAGTAGGTCCAGGCCTTGATCACCGCTTCCTCGCCGCCCAGGTGGAGGTAGGGAGAATCGGGGAACAGGGCGCAGATCTCTTCTAAAATAGTGCGGATGCCATCCATAGTGGCCTGTTTGCCGGCGCAGACGATGTTCTTGGCGCTGATGGTCAGGCCTTCTTCCGTGACGATGGTGGTATCCACACCCTCCGGCAGTTCGTTGGAAAAGACCTCGGGATAGCAGGTGTTCAGATGCCGGGCGTGACCGGGGATCTCCAGCTCCGGTACCAGGGTGATGCCCCGCATCTTTGCGTAATCGCAGAAACCCCGGATATCCTCCTCGGTGTAATGCTCGCCCGGCGTGGGGAGCAGGGGGAAGGCCTTGGAAGGCAGGGTGAACCGCTGGTCGTCCACCAAATGCAGATGCAGGTGGTTCAGCTTCTGCATAAAGCAAACATCAATGTACTTGTACACCCGGCTGGCGGGGATCCATTCCCGCACCAGATCCACCATCAGTGTCCGGTAAGGCTTTTCCGGCCAGTCCTCAATGAGGGCCTTTTCACAGGAAAGCGCGCCGTTTTTTACCTTCACGGCGTGGAGCGCCGTGGCCAGCGCGTACAGCAAGCCCTCTTTGGCGGAGGCGTACAGCACAAGACCGTCCCGGGAATCCAGCCGGTAGGCGTTTTCCGGCAGGGTCGCGTCGTATTCCACCTGGATGCCACCCTCGGCGATGGTGATTTCCAGGCCGAAGATCCGTTTCATGGAATCCACAAATACGGGAAGGTGGGGCGCAAACATTTCGAATTCGGTGAAAATTGCGTGATTCAGAACGGAAACGCCCTCAAAAACTTCCGTTTTCTTCGGAGTAGGCAGAATGGTGTGGATCATATGAAAATCCTCCTGTGTGGAACTGTCGTTCAAATTTCAGTTTAGCGTTCTGTTCAGCATTGCTTTGTAGGGGAGGGGCAGTGCCCCTCCCGTCGGGAAAATACGACCTCGATGGCGGATTTTTCCGTATTTCTTTCAAAAATGCACGGATTTCACCCCATCGAGGTGTGAAATCCGTGAAGGGCGGGTCAATGCCCCGCCCCTACAGTGGGAGTGCGCTAAATCCCAATTTACTTCTTCCCTCTGCCGCCAAGATACATATAGTAGTCGCACTTGATCATGCCATTGTAGAGCTTCCGCTTCTTGTCTGCCCGGCGGCCGAAGTAATGCTCGAATTCCGGCTCGGAGGTGATGATATACTTCTTCCAGCCGTCGGCAAACTTCACATGGCGGCCGAAGGCCTGGTAGAGCCGCTGGGCCTCCCGCTGCTCGCCCATCCGCTGGCCATAAGGAGGATTGCACACCAAAATGCCGGAGGAGGTGGGCAGATCCATCTTGGTGGCGTCGCCGTCCCGGAATTCGATGCAGTCCAGCACGCCGGCCTTCTTGGCATTGGACATGGAAAGGGACACGCACTTGGGGTCGTTGTCAGAGCCTA
>JAZREG010000184.1:0-37685 GCA_045660725.1 Faecousia sp. | reverse complement strand
GACATTCTCAATTTTGCACTGGCCCGCTTCCTTCAGCTGTTCCGCCCGCCACTGCACATCTTCCACCAGTTCCCGGCGGGAGATGATGATGAAGGGCTGCCGCTGCACATCCCGGCAGTTGGGGTTACCGAAGTGCACCCGGGTATTCTCAATGATCTCCGCCTCGATCTCACCTTTGACCCGCTGGCCGTTTTCAATGGTGGGATCGAAGTGGAAGTACATACAGCCGTCGCCATCCACGGCAGCATTCCGCAGGAACTCCCGGAGCTTGGTCACGATCCGGTTACGCTCGATGATGGCAGCGTACTGATGGCTCACGATCTCCGCATACTTCTCCAGATCCTTGGTGGTAAGCCCGGAAGCCGAGGTCATCGGGGTTGCCTGCAAGGTCAGGTTGTCAGATGTGATCGTCGCCACCTGGAACAGGACGACCTGTTTTAAGAAATTAAACACAGGGGTGGGCAGGCCGTTGTCCTTGATGCCATTCCACTGGTTGCCGATGAAGAAGTCCTCGTTGATCTGAACCGTATCATACAGGCCGATTTTCTGATTGAAATCGAAGCACTTTTCAAAACGCTTCTGGATTTCCTTCAGATCAGGGATTATCTGTTTCCGTGCCATTACCCTTCACCCCGATCCTTTTTGCGCTGTGCTTCCAGGGAAGCGTAGGGATCAAAGCCCAGGATGTTTCCCAGATTGGAATTGAAGTCGTTGGAGAAATAGGCTTCGTTCATCTTGCCGCAGATCTCGTTCACAGCCTGTGCCACAATTTCTTCGGCAGACCTTCTGATTGCCTCCGGGTCAAATCGCTGCTCCATCTCAGCAATTCTTTCTACGAACTTATCGCAAGCCTTGACCCGGTGAACAGTCTCGTCACCGATAGCCTTGATGCACCAGTCTATCATCCCCCGCAGTTCTTTTTCAGCGGCATTCCGCTTCTGGTTGCGCTTCTTTTCCTGCACCAAAAGGCCCAGGCACACACTCGCAGCCAAAAGCGCAAGGCCGCTGACGATCATTGCGATCAGTACCATATCGTTCCTCCGTTCGGGTTAAGGGGCGGTTGCCCGCCCCTTATTTTGGAAATTATCAGCCATCGTAGGTAGCCTCAGCCAGGGCGGAGGCGTACTTGGTGGCGTTGGTGGAGTAGGCCTTGATGGTCTGGCCAGCCTCCAGAGTAACCTTGGCGGTGTAGACCTTCCGGGTCTTGGAGAAGCGGGGGTCGGAACCGTCCACGGTGTAGTAGGTGGCCTCAGCGCCGGTGGCAGTAATGGTAGCCTCAGCACCGCTCAGAGCGATGGTGGGAGCAACCTGGACGAAACCGGGCAGAACAGCCACGGAGCAGCCGTCCACCTTCTTGCCCAGAACGAAGGCGTCCTGGATCATACGGAACTCGATCAGGTCGCCGTTCAGACCGGGAGGATCCACGTGGCCCTTGAACTTCTTGATCTTGGTGGGAGCAATCAGGGCGCTCTTGTGGGTGATCATCCAGGGCACGTTGGCGGGCATCTTGGATGCGGGCATGGGCTTGACGGCCATGCCGTAGAACTCGCCGATGGCACCCTTGGGCAGGACCTTGCCGCCCAGGTTTTCCAGACGCACGAACTCCTCGGACAGGACGATCATCCGGATATACTTACGGGCGATGGTCAGCTGCAGCTGATCGGGAACATACTTGTCCAGCATATCGTCCTTCTGGGTCATGATGGCTTCGATGATGTTGGTCTTGGCGGGCTCAGCTGCCAGCAGAACGTGGTTGCCCTGCTCGGCCCAACGGCGCAGACGGTGCTTGTCCAGGTAGGGGCCGATCTGCTCCTTGGTCTCGGCACCCATGACCTCACCGGCCTTCTTCATGTTGAACTGACCCTCGTTGTTGCCCTTGTCGATGGTCAGGTTCAGGGACTTGTCGCCGGTCATCTCAAAGGTCTGGACTTCATCGCCCACTTCCTTGAATGCACCGTAGCGGGAGCCCTTGTCCAGGCTCTTGCTCTTGTCGTAGTCCTGAAGGGGTTCGGTGACCACGCTGGTAACGTGGACGGTGTACACGCCGGAGAATTCCATATCCAGATCATGGCTGAACATGGAGTCGGTCTCGGTGTGCTGCTCGAAGCCCTTCATCAGTCGCTGATGAAACTTTTCGCTGAAATTAATAGCCATTTTGTTTTCCTCCTTATTTTTTGCGGGTCAGTGCTGTGGAGGAATCCCGGCAAGCCAGTATCTTCCGCAACACTGGCTCTTGGCTCTGGTTATGTATTAACGATCAAAGGCTGCAAAGAAATCATCCTCTGCGCTCTTTCCGCGCTTTCCGCCGGAGTCCTTCTGACTGCCCACGGCCTTGGCGCGGTTCTTATTGTTCTGCTTTTCCGCCTCCAGCTGACGCTTCAGCTCGGCGATCTCGGCATCCTTGGCCTCCGCCTGGTGTTTGGCGTAGGCATCGGAAAGGCTCATGCCATTGCGAACATCCGCCGCCAGCTTGCCGCAAAGCTCCTCGGTCAGCTCCACACCGGGATAGCGGTTGTGGAAATCCGCCACTTCCTTTTCGGCTCTGGCTCTGCCATCAGACTTAGGCTCCTGGGCGGGTTTTTCCTGGGCGGCCTTCATGGCTCGCTCTGCCTTGATGGCCCGGATATTGGCCTTGGCCTCCGCTTCGGTCTCGCCGTTCTTCATCCGCAGGCTCAGGTGCAGGCTTTCCAGCAGTTCGGGGACCGGCTTCTTGACCTCCTCAGAGATCAGGTTCAGCAGTTCCAGCGCATCCTTGCTGCCGTCGATGGTCTTACGCATCTCTGCGATGGTACTGTCGCGCTCGGCCAGCTGGCCCTTGACCCGGTCATAGTCGGCACCCTTCTGGGCAAAGGCGATCATTTCCTCCCGGCTCACAGTACGGTCTTCCTTGTTCACCCGCAGGGTGAAGGTTTCCGCCGTGCTCCGGTCATCCGCGCCGCCCTCGGCACCCTCTTCTGTCTGAGGCGCCCCGGCTTCTTTGCCGTCTTCCTCTTCGCCGGAGGGTTCTTCGCCGGTCTCTTCAGTTTCGGTTTCTTCGGTATCGGTCACTTCCTCGGTTCCCTCGGTCTGGTAGCCGTCTTCGCCGCCGAATGCCGCCTCGAAGTCATCAAAGCCGCTTTCCAGGTCAATGTTTTCGTTCTCGTTCATGGGTGTGTTCTCCTTTCAGTTTCGGCTGTGGTAGGCCGTATATCCTCGGCTATGGTAGGCCGCAAGATTCAGGTTAAGCGGTGATGTAGCTCCGGCTCACGCCGGTACCGCACATGGCGGTAAAGTAGTCCTGAGCTGCGCCCTCTTCCTCGTCCTCTTCCTCCTCGTCCTCCGGCTGCTCCGCAGGAAGCACATAGGTCTGGGCGAAATAGCGCAGGGCATCAGGGCCGTGGGTGATCTCGTGGGGATTCTTCGCCACATCGTCGGTGATGGTCTTGTCATGCTGCAGGCACTTCACGCACTCGATCAGCCGCCCGCAGGTGTCGAAGATCTGAAGCTTCGGCTTCTTGCCGTCGTCCACCTTGAACATTTCCTTCAGCGCAGACCAGCCGGCAATACGGTTGTTGTCCGCCCGGATCAGCGGCACGCCGCTCTCCATGAAGGTCATGGCACGGGTCTTGCCGGTGTCATTGTTCCGGCTCCACATATCCGGCGGGGCGATGGTGTAGTAGATCCCCTCGTCAGGCCGGGTCATAAGAAGCTGCTGCTGCGCCGCCTCGGAGATGGTCAGGTTCGGCTGGTAGAATTCCCGGTATACATAGCACCGGCCCTTCTCGTCCACCGCTACCCAGATGCAGTAGAACATATCCAGGCCGTAGTCCATGGCCCGGTATCGCTTCCAGTGCGGCGGGATGGGGAAAGGCTTGCAGGTGTGGATGCCGTCGGTGAACTCACCGAAGAACACGCCGGACAGTGCATTCCAGTCGCCGTGTCTGTGGGCTTTGCGAATGTCCTCCGGCAGCAGTTCCAGCTGCTTGACGTAGTCCGGGTTTGCCCGCATCAGATCCTTGTTGTCATCAACCGTTGCCTTGATGAACAGGTAATCGTTCGGATCCTCCCCGTCCCGGAATGCCCGGTCGATGAAAATGCGTTTTACCCAGAAATGGCCCACACCGCCGGGGTTACAGGTTAAGTACATCCGCTTCGGGAAACTGTTGGTACCACGGACGATAGCCGCCAGGCCGCGGAACTCGTTCTCAAGGAACTGCGTCGCCTCTTCCAGGAAAACCACGTCGTATTCCTGGCCCTGATACCGTCCGGCAACCGCCGCACCGTATCCCGGCATATTGCCGAATTTGATGGTGCTGCCATTGCTGAAGGTCAGCAGATGATCCGTCTTGTTGTAGCTGTACAGGCTCGTCGGCAGCACAGACAGGATCGGATCGATAATGGAGTTTTCCATATCGCTGTACTCCCGGCGGATAATCAGCATCTTGATTCCCGGATAGTTAAGGCCAAGCAGAATGCTCTTTCGCTGGGTAGACCAGCTCTTGCCGCCGCCTCGGGCACCGCCGTAGCAGATGTACTTGTTTGTGGCAGTGAAGTATTCCCACTGCGGGTCAGAGTTTGGCGATCCCAGCTCGAACGTCAGTCCGCTCTGGCTGGCCGCTGCCGCTTTCTTTCTGGCCACTCGGCCGTCACCTCCCGGAAAATGAAAAGAGCCAGCACGGACACTCGTTAAAGTGTCAGCACTGGCTCTCGGCTCCGGCTTTATTTGGTTTATTGTTTACCGTAGTTCACGGTGATCTCACGCTTGCACCAGGGACAGAAAAGAGGGAAATGCAAAAGCACCGTTCTCCCAGGCACAACCTTGGTCTTCGTCTTGCCCCCGCACTCAGGGCAGATCAGAAACCCCTGATCATTCGCTTTCACATCTTCCCTCCTTTGTCTTTGCAAGCGGCGCTTTTACGACTCGCCCGCCGCAAGCGTTACTGTCAACCAGGTTATTTGTACCCCGGTGAATACCTGGAACATCGGTTCAACTCGCCCGACATGATACGCTTGCATCAGAGGCTTATCGGGCTTATGCGGGGGACGGCTCGGATTCGAACCGGCGATGTTTGGCGATCAGTGTCGGTCTGACCCTTGCCTTTATCTCCTACCCAGCCTGAAACGTCCGACTGCATTTCTCTGGATCAAAAGGAGATTCCTTCGTCCTCTTGGATACATCCCCATGTCTCCCCTGTTTCGGCCGGGGATCGCCGCTTTGTCCGGCTTACCTTCACCGGCAGGGTGGGCCATATCGTGCCCCTCACGCCTACTCACTTGGTATGCTTTCGGTGGTACTGACGGGTGGAATCGAACCACCTCCCTGCGTCTTATCAGGACGCCGCTCCGCCTGTTGAGCTATGCCAGTATGTGGAGCCCCCAACGGGATTTGAACCCGCCCAATCTGCTTGGAAGGCAGATGTGCTACCGCTACACCATGGAGACATTTGCCCGGCGAACCAGGCTTATGATTACTTGGGCGCCGCGAAGATCCGCTCCACTGCATCCTTGTAGCCTCTCAATTTGTTGACCTCGGAGCCAAGCCGCTCACAAATTCTGCGCAGCGAATCAGTTTCCTTGCGCTGCAGCCCGAGCTCTTCCTGGGCCATACGGAACATGGCCTCCCAGTCTGGCGCTGCCGTGTGTTCGCACTTCTTACCACGCTTATCTTCGTCGGCATCCGTATTGTCCTGGATCACATCGATGCCGTATTCGATGGCACAGGTATTCTCGATCCGACAGCCCCTTGCCTCCTCCCAGCCTTTGGCGAAGTACGCCACATCGGCAGTGGAAAGCAGTTCCAGGCTCTTTGCCAGATACCACAGAGGTTTGGCGTCAACAGGGGCGTCCTCGAAGTAGGAGTCAATGACCAATGGTTTCTCACCTTCGCCGAAGTGACGGTACGCAGACGCAATAGCCTTCTCTCTGGCAACCAGAATCTCTTCCTTGGTTTTGCCCCGCATGGGATGAGAAATAAACAGCTTCTTTGCCATAAAAACCTCTCCTGATGATTTATTATTTTTCAGACCCGGTTTCTCAAATGACCCCCGGCCTGTTTTCCCCTACCCCCTCCCCCGGTCATTCCCGGGACGCAGAAGCAGGGGTAAAAGCAGCTTCAAATGCAAGCTACTAATTGTATATAAATATATATAATATATATAAATATATTTAACTTGTTTATATATCTAACTGTTAGAGTATTAATCTATCAGTTACATACCAGAAAAAGATAGATATATATGCACCCACAAACTTTCGTTTTCAAAGCCAAACTCGAAACGAAAAGGGAGGCGAAATGGATGTGTTGCATATATGGTCCCGATCCCGTGCGCACCCGCCCGTTTTTCCGCTACCCCCGGGGGACTTAATACGGTTAAAAATTGCCCCACAGCGGGAAATACAGCGCCCCGCCCTTGTTGCTATTGCACCCGTCAGCCCGCACGCCCACGCGGCCGTCCTTATTGCCCTTTATGGGGTATCTGTCCGTGGCTCATAGACTTTCGGCATAATCACAACAATTCCTTATTGAAACCCCGTCATTATGCCAAAAACACCCGTTTAAACGCAACATAATATTTATTTTGTTGCGTTCGTTCATTTCCCTGCCTTCTTGGCCCTGGGATCATCCCCGCCAAAGCTGATATTGACCACTGCGGGTCCATTCTGCTTTGCGTCCTGATCGGAATATCTGACCTGATCACCGAAGTCCTGTTTCATCAGGAAAATGGCTCTGGACTGGTTCTGACCGTTCCATCCCTTGCCACTGCTCAGCTGGCCACGGACCCAGGTCATCATTCTTTTTAACGCGATGGCCCGTTTATAATATGCACCCGCCGTATTGGAATCCTCTGAACCCTTGGCAACTACTTCAGCAACTTCCTTCTCGGTGTAACCAAGGAATGCGCAGAAGTTTGCCCAGGAAGCCCGCTGGATCTCTTCGGCATCGACCTTACGCTTATATTCCTGGATCATCTCATCCAGCTGCTTATCGGGGATAGTAAAGGCCAATTTCTGGCCGCTATTCGAATTTCCTGCCATATTTTTGACCTCCATGCTTTGTTGCCCATCAGTGTTACAAACACCGGGTAAAAAGTCAAGTATTTGTTTTTGTGCCTCTGTAGAAACCTTAGTAAATAAGTTAAATATATAATACCATATAAGGCAGAAAGCGGAATTTCCCGGCCCTGGTCTGTCCTGCGGCCCCACTGGCCGGCAATAGGGAGACCAGGGGGAGGATGGTATTTTACATTCATTTTGCCGGGGTGGTTTATACCGCAAATTTAAGCAGAAAAAGACGCCCTTGTGGGCGGCTTTCCTTATTTCGCCTGCTGCTGTTCGTACCAGGCGACCACATCGATCTTGTCCTTGCCGGAGGAAGCAAAGAGCCGGTAGAGCATATTGGCCTCCGAACTGGAGAAGCCCATCTCCTCCCAGGCTTCCAGCTTATCCGCCTTCTTGCTGTTGCCCACATGGGCCTGATATGCCGCCACGTACAGTTCCGGAGTCAGACCGAAGACCTGTCGTGCGTAGTCATATTTCAGCTCCGTTTTATTCGGCTCTCTGGCCGCGGGATCATAGTCCGGCATATAGATCTTCATGACGGTATCCTTTTCCTGATCGCTCAGGAAGGAAGCTTCGGCGATTGCCTCCCATTTCTGGGCGTCCCGGACTCCTGAATAGCCCTCCTGAATCTCCAACCCATCCAGCAGCCACAGTACATCCTTGGTATCATCGGCAGAAATACCGGCGGCAGTCAGATCATTGTATTTCTTGGCCTCCGCTGGAATGATCTGGAAGATTCCCATTTCCTCCCGCAGCGTGTCCGCCTGCTCCTGGGTGATCTGACCGGCCTCCACCGACTTCTGCAGTACGTGGGACCATTCTTCAGCCTGCTCGACTCCGGATCCATCGCCGCCGCTGATCTGATCATACTGCTGATACAGCCGGGTATACGTCTCGGTATTTACCCCCGCTTCCCGAGCCTCCAGGAAGTGCCGGGTCTTGCTCGATGCCATTTCCAGCACTTGCTTTCTCTGCTCCTCGTCCAGCCCCCGGTACAGCTCGTAAGCCTGATCCAGATCGGTAAAGGTTGCGCTGCCGTCTTCGCCTTCCTTCCAGGCATCCCGCAGAGCGTCAATGTGATGCTCCGCCAGCGTTACCGCCTTAGCAGCGCCCATATAGCTCTCCGGCTCCTGTCCGCCGTCCCGGGCTTCGATGTAGCCCTTCACCCGCTCAGACAGCCCCTCAAAGACCGTTTCCTGCATAGGCTCACTGAGACCCTTGTAAACCTGATAGGCCTCCTCAAGCCCCTCCATCGCCCCGGTGTCATCGGCATAGCCTTCCTTCCAGGCAGTGGTCAGCGAAGTCATGGCATCGCCCAGATCGGCTCCTGCCACTTTGGCGATAATCGTTTCCGTTTCCTGTCCCTCAATGCCCTGCATCCAGCTTTTCATTCCGTCATAGCCCGACAGCACTTCGCCCCTTGCAAGTTCTCTTGCATACTCATAGACCAGAGAAATAGCCTCCGCCTTTTGCTTGTCGGTGAGAGCTGCGTAATCTTCGCCGCCGATCAGATCAGCGACAAGTTTCGCCTGGGCCTGTCCCTCGGTGCGCTTAAGCTTGTTCGCCTCAGCCATGGAGAGGTTGTAATTTTCATGCCGGTTTCCGTCCTTGTCCGTATAGGTCACGGTGGCCTCCGGACTCTGGGGAAATACGTTCACGTCGCTTTGTGCCTCGTTGAGCCGGTAAAGCTCCTGGGCCACAGCGTCCACTTCCGCTTTGCCGATGTAAGAGGGGGAAAACAGATTGTAGGCCCACCCCTTGATTCCCTCCGGATTCTTCTGTTCCCGGCCCCACTGGTCAATATAGGGTGTCTGCTGATAGTCCCACCCGGGGATCTTCTGACTCAGCTTTCCCAGGTTCCGCTGCAGCCAGACCGGGATATTGCTGTCCTTGTCAATATAGGTGGTCATCCGGCTTTCCTCGGTGCTGCGCTCCATCTGCCCAAGCAGGGTATTTCCGAAGGCCTGTGTCAGATAGTTAAAGGATGCATTCACCAGGAACTGGCCCAGAGAGTTGTCCGCATAGCGGATGGCATCAATGGTATCATTCAGACCGGAGAGCATGGACATCTCGATCATGGGATCCGCCAGGGTATAGAAAACACCCTCCAGATCTGCCCAGGTCATATCGCCGTCCAGCACTTTGTCCAGCTGACCGCCCAACAGCAGAGGCAGTGCCGTGGGAGAGAATGCGTCAATGGTGAAATTGACCCCTCCCGGCAGCTGAATGGAATAATCCTGATAGCCGTTGAGCCGGTCAAATTCCGCCTTTTCCTCGTCCTCATCAGGGCCGCCCCGGAGGAAGCCCATATTTGCCAGAGCCCAGCCCAGGACAAACAGCCCCGTACCAGTCAAGCTCTTTGCCCAGCTGTCCACCAGTTCCGCCCCGGAGATATTGCCCCGTGCAGCCTGTACCGTTGCCACTGCGGAGTTAATGAGGCCCAGCGGAGAAAATTCCTCCGCCCGCACCAGCACGTTTGCCGGAGTCTTTCGGAAAGGCATGATTGCCTCACCGATCATACGCACCCCCCATGGAGTGTCATTCCGTCTCAGAGCCCGGGATACAAATTCCGATACCCAGTTATTGTCCCGGAATGTGGCTTCCTGCGCCTGCCGCACCGCATATTCCCGGGCGGCATTCAGGGTTTCCGGATCCACCGTATCCAGGTTATCCGTCCGGATTCCCCGGGCGTTCAGATACCCTGCCAAAGCCCGGGCATAGGCTTCCCGCCCGAAAGCAGCGTCACCGAAAAAGCGATTGTTCATGGCCCAGTTTGTTGCCCTGCGGTACTGTTCCATGCCCGCAGGCAGAATCCGCCGGTTCTCCTGAACCCGGCGTTCAAAGTCCGTGGAGGCATCTGCCCGGTCCTGGGTCCGTCCGCCGCCGCTAATCCAGTCAGCCACGTTTTCGTAATCCGCCCGGCCCGCATTGCGTGTGGTTCTATCCACGATGTGTACCTTGGTTCTCTGGAACCGTCCGCCGCTCATGCCCGAAGCCAGCGCCTCAATGGTAGCCGCCAGCTCATCCTTGGCAAGATAGGTAAATTTTGCGCCCACATTGCCGGAGAAGTTTCTCACCTGGGTTCGGAAATTGCCGAGCATATTTAAGTAACGAAGGTCGGCAAATCGCTCCGCAAAGGTGGAGGGGATCTGCTGGGCCACATCCCGGGCGATTTCATCCAGGATGCTGTCCGCTTCCGTGTCATCCGCTGCCTGCTGATACTGCCGGGCAAGATTCTCGTCAATGGTGATGGGGGTATCCAGATGCATATCCTCCACCATCCGCTGCACGCTCCGACGGATCATGTACAGCCTGTTTTCCGGTGTCAGCTGTTTCAGGATCCTGGCCGCCTGCACCGCCTGACCGGCATTTCTTGTTGCCTGCTGGTAATCCAGCAAAATGTCCATGGCGGCGGCGGAGTCCCCGCTGTTCACTGCGTTGTTGTAAAGCAGAGCGCCCATGGCGATAATGTCGGCACTGGTCTGTCCGTTCCGCACCTGCTGCTCCCAGGCGCCCCGGCTCCGCTCCCAGCCGTTGGTGGTGATTGCCGTCATGGCCCGCTGCACTGTCTCGTTGTTGGTAATGGGGATGTAGGAGAATCCGCCCCGAACCACTTCATTTTCAATCATGGGCACAAATTCATCCGGGGTCACTTCCGCGCCGATGGCGGTTCTTGCGGTTCTGCTCACCCGATCCGTGCCGTCTGTGGAAATGGGTGCATCATCCGGCCGCACCGGGTTTTCGCCCTCGGGGATATTGCCGTATTCATTCTGCATCCGGGTATATGGGGAGAAATTGTAATCCGCCGCACCCATAGCCTCGAATCCCTTCGCCCCATTCTGCCCATTGACATTTCCGCCATCATCGGCTATATTATTATTAGAAGCAGAGCTGATGGGCGTGGCAAGAGAGCCGTTTTCGGTGACTCCCCCGCCAGGAGTAGGCTCTGCTTCAATTGTTGTTTCAGACAATTCAAACATCGAGCCATCCGGGGAAAATACCCGATGGATTTTATAGCGGTTATCCTTGGTCTGCTTGACCACAACCGCCATGTTCCCGCGCTTTCCGTTTATGTTGACAGGTGCGGCAAATGTAACTGTGGAATACTCTCTACCCTTGTGGTTCTCATGAGAAGAAATTTCCGTTCCGTTTTTTAGAACATAGGGGATCGCCTCAAAGGATGCTTCCTCTGCGCCGCCTTTGGGGAAATATTTGAAAGCTTGCTTGATTTGTTTCGCTGAAAAATTAATAATTCCGAATCCCTTGCGGTCTACCTGATAATTGGTGGGCCGCAATTTTTCTATGACCCACTTCATTTTTTCAGCAATATTCATCCTCGCAAATTCCCTTGGCGTATTGATCTGCGCCACAGGCTCCATACCGGCAAGCGTTTCCTGGCTCGCCTGGATCTGCTGCTTGATTCCGGCGGTCTCGTTAGCGCCCTGTCTACCGCTCTGCTGATCGGTATTTTTTTGCGCCTGCGCCCCCATCATCTCATCCACAGCCGCCCGGAACACGTCATCCGAGTACTCGGGCTCCGGTTCCTGCACGGCCTGTTCCCTGGGGATCACCTCTGCCGCCACCCGGTTAAAGTCCGCCGCCGGATCCGCTTCCGGCACTGCATCCTGAGGGGCATTCTCCTGCTGATTCCGAAGAATGTCATCCGCCAGGCCATCCACAGTCACCTGCTCCGGCGCTCCGGGAATGGTTGTGCCCTGCTGCGTTATGTGTCGCCCCGCACTCTGGGCGCCGGACATAACACTGCCGGATACCCAGCTGGTAACGGCAGTGTCCAGAGCCTCTTCCCACAACCCCAAATTCGCCTGGTTCTTGGCATCGTCATAACTCATGCCGTTTGCCACCAGCTCACCGATCTGCTGATTGTAAGAAGATTTTTCCCGCAGAACAGCCGCTTCCACCACCAGATTGCTCAGGAAGGCGATTTCTTCCTCCGCAACCTCCACGCCGCCCTGTCTCATCGCAGCGACAACAGCCTGCCTCGCTCCTTTCAGGCCGCTTTTTCCCGCCCTGAACAATTCATCCAGTCCGATTTTTTCGGTGATGACTTCAATACCCGCACCGGCTGTGGCCGTTAAAATCGCCTCTCCGGGAGATGCGCCCCGGGCGGATGTCTCTGCAAGGGTTTTGTCGAAAGACCCCACAGCCATAAGACCCAGGGTTCCCACACTGGTGCCGCCACCGACAGCGATGCGCAGCAGATTATCCGCCGCACCCACGCCGCCCCGGTATGCCCATGCTCCCAAATCCCCGAGGAATCCGTTTCCATTCTCGATATTTTCCGCCACCTGGCTGATTATTGCGTCACTGCGCTGAGAATAGATTCTGCCGCCTGCGTTGGGATCCAGCGTGTGATACCGGCCCGTGCTGATTCTGCCCTCCTCCATCCAGGTCAGAGGAGCGGAGACGGTGGCCAGCAGCGAATCGCCGATAGCCTCGCCGGTGCCGATGGCGCTTCCCCAGAATCCGTCATTTGCCAATGCCCGGCCGTCCTCAGTGACCATTTCCGCCGCTTTCTGATTGCGGCTGCGCCACAAACTTTCCGCCATTTCCCGGATCCGCTGCTCGCCGTACTTTTGGGCGACACCCGGATTCTCCTTTAAAAGGATCGCCAGCGCCTTTCCGCTCAGAAAATCATCCACGACCCGTCGGCCTTCCTCGTCCCAGGTCGCCAGTTCCTCCAGGTCATCCTCCATCAGATACCGATCCTCCAGCATAGCTTCCTGGTTCTCATAATAGGCGACAACATTCTTGTATTCGTCGGCTTCCTTGTTCTCGCCCATCAGTTTCACCTGCGGCGATATTCTCAGGGCCGTGGGTGCGCGTTCTTCGTTTTTCTTTTCCGCATACTCTTCTGAGTTTAAGTATTCCTCATAAATCCGGTTCGCCTCCGCTGTGTACGCCTGAGCCTCCGCCCGTTCACGCTCCCGCTCGATCTGCTTCTGCCGCTGCTGATCTACCACAGCATTTCTGGCCCCGCGGTCGGGTCTCGGAACATCGGCTCCCCGGTCGTGAAGGGGGTTCCTGGCTCCCTTATCAGGCCGTGAGACATCAGCCCCCCGGTCATAAACGGGCGTCATGCCCCGGCTCAGCGTTGTGCGGGTTGCGCCCCGGTCATAAGCCGGAGCTTTTTCCTGCTGCCAGCGGCTTCCTTCCTGGCCTTCCTGCCAATTTTTTACTGCCTCTTTCAGCTGCTCAGATATAGTATCATCATATTTTTTTCTGCCCATATCGCTTCTCCTGACTTAGATATAGCCCAGTTCCTGCATGAGTCTTTTGATATTGTCTCCCGCGTCATTTCGTCCCGCAGGATTGTTTTCATCTATTTTCAGAGAAGGAGAATCGAAACCAAACAGGCCACCGTCGCCTGTGCTGTCGCCGGGGTTGTATGTGGTGACGGGTGTCAGCTTTTTAAGTTCCGCGTCAGACAGGCCGTAGAGCTCCGCCAGACGGCTGTAATCTCCCACATCGGCCATCAGCCGTGCCGCCGCTTCCTGCTGCGCCAGCAGCCGTTCCTCCTCCCGCTGAGCCGCCTGATACAGAGCCTCTGCCCGGGCCAGATCATTGTCGGCCTGGGCCTGCTGGATGGCGGCGGCATACTCTTTTGCCAGAAGCCCCCGCTCCCGCTCAATGGAAGCGTCCACTTCCTGCTGCTGCATCCGCAGGGCGGTCATATCTGCCGCCCGCTGATTATCCTGAGCCAGCCTTGCCTGGGCCATTGCCCCGCTGGTCAGGCCGTAAGCGTTCTGAAGCTCGCTGTAATTCTTCCGGGCCTTTTCCGCCTCCACATAGGTTCTCGTCAGATTGGTATCCGTCTGCTGCTGCGCCTTTTTCTGCTGCTCGTCCAGCTGCGCCCCAGCCTGGTCATAGTCCTCCTGCAAGACAGCCTTCTGACTCTCCAGGGAGGCATCATACATTTCGTTGATATAGTCCTTTTCACTGGTCATGCCCATTCTCCTTTCTCTCAGAACAGCCCGTATACAGGCTCGATTCTCTCAAATTCCCCCAGCTTCTTGTTTCTAAGGTCATAGAAAGCCGTGTTATACCGGTTCATCAGCGCCGCCGCCCGGTCGTCATCCTCTCCGATCAGCAGCATCCCCGCAAGATACAGCGGCAGCAGCGCATAGCAGATGGTGTCATCCAGGGGAACATCCTGCTCCATGGCAGGGTTGTTCCGGCTGCCGGGATAGAGCATAGCCACACCGTTCCGGCCTTCCCATTTCCTTTCGGAGTAAGGGGCCAGGGCGGGTATCGCCGTATTGAGGATGGAGATGGTGCGGAATTTGTATTCCTGGGTGTCCTGGGTGGAGGTTTCGCCGCTGTTCTCATCCTGCTCGTCCATCAGATCCACGGCCATATCGAAAATTTCCTGTACAGTTGCCATGATTTCCTCCTTATTTCACGTTGGAAGAGAAGCGCACCTTCATGTCATAGGAAAGCACCGTTGCCCGGCTTCCCGGCTCCTCCACCTTAAAGATCAGTTTGTAATATACGAATTTTTTAACCTTCAGCCGCACCCGGCGGATTTTGGGGATCCGGTTCATATTGAAGCTCCAGGCGGCGAAAGAGGCATTGCCGAAGGAGAAGATATTGCTTCCGATCTCCTTCACCCGGTAATCCTCCCGGCGGTCTGTGGATGCGGTCACTAAGAGATTGCTCCGGCTCTGGGGAAGCATGGAGATGTGGATCTCGGAGGAATATTTCTTCCGGTAGTCCACGCCGAAGTCCATATAGCCGCTTTCCCATACCGCCCGGATGGGCATCTGTTCAGCCCCGGGGATTTCCGGGTCGTCATAGGCTCCGCTCTCCGTCAGGCAGAAGACCCCATTCGCCCCGGCAAAGACCAGGGTGCTTCCCAGCATCACCGCATATCTTACCTGTTTCATAAGGTCGCTGCGGTATACGCACCAGATTTCCCCTTCCAGACCGTAGCGGTTCACCAGCACCCGGCCGTCCTGCAAAAATGCGTAATAGTTCCGGCTATGGTTGTCATCGCAGGTCGCGATCCGGCTCAAGGTCACGCCCTGAAGGCTCTTTTCCACAGGGTCAGAGATCCGCTTCGCATGGCGCTCATCCCGGGCATAGTAGGCGGAAAAGTTCCACTCATACACACCGCCATCGGTAAGCGTCCGTACCTTGTTGGCCGTCACCTGCACCTGTCCCGACGCTTCGCTGCCGAATTCCCGGTTTGCGTTTCTCAGGTAGAAGCCAGCAATGGTGCTGCCGTCTGCCAGGGTCACCGGCTCGTAGGTGATCAGATCAGCGCCGGAGCGGGTAAATACCAGCAGCCGGTTATCGCTGCGGACAATATCCGTCACCGCCCCAGCCCCCATATCCACCGCCACCTCGTTCATGGCGGGGAAGTAAAGCTCCGTAATATCCCCGCTCTGAGGCACACCGGAATAGATACAGACGTTGCTGCCGTCTCCCGCCAGAAACAGCCGGGTATCAGTTGCACCGTTGTAGCTCTCCGCCAGGGTCATGTTCAGCACTCTGTCCCGGTCGGCCTTCCCCTGATCCACAGCGGCCCGGTAAGTGATCTCCACATTGGAAACACCTTTTACCGGTGCCGTCTCAAAGACGCAGCTGCCGCTGTCAGCGTCAAAGCGCCAGCCCTCCGCCGCCTGGTTGTCGATCTTCACTGCGGTAATGGCCGTTGCTTCCTCCGGCAGCTTATATGCGGTGCTTTCCCCGTCGGAACTGAATCCCACCCGGCGAAGAGGGGTGAGGAGATTGTAATTTTCGAGGATCGTGCCGCCTCCTGCCGGATTCGCCCCGGTGATCACCAGAGGCACATAGATCTTAGCCTCCGTAAATCCCGTTCCATCCCAGTACACCGTGTTCCCGGCGCTCATGATGAAGAGCTTGCCGCCGAAGGGGAATATCTTCACCCGGGCATTTTCCTGTTCCGCAAGATTCAGGCATCCCGATACCATGGTCAGGAATACCGGGCCTCCGGCACCGCCTTCCCATACCCAAACCCGGTCGCCCTCCAGGTAATCCACGCAGAATAGCAGGTCTTTTCCTCCCACATTCCCCGCCCAGAGCGCCAGAACAGGGGCCCCGCCCCGGTCTTCCTCCCGGTGGATCCGCTGAATGCCGCCACGGGTCACCAGATTGTAGCCGTCGGAGATGGTAAAATTCTCCATCCGGCTTGCCTGACCCATTTTCAGTTCCGTCTGGCCGTCGGCAGCTTCGTTCAGCCCCAAAAATTTATCCACAGTGTATGTGCGGCTGTTTCCGCTCATGGTGTTTCCTCCTCCCATGTGTAAATTTCAATTTCCGCCCGGGGATTTTCCTTGTCATAGCCGCAGCGGCTCCCGTCCCGGCTGCGAATGATGTTGATGTTGTCGTCCGCCAGCACCCCTTCCTTCACAAGCAGATCGTCCAGGGCTTCGTAAAGGTTCAGGTCATCCACCCGGTGCTTCGTCTCCCGGTAGCAGCGGTACACCACCCGAACCGTCCGGGAGATGGGCTTGGGTGGCTTGGGGGTTAAGTATTTCGCCGCGTAGAAGGCAAAATCCGTGGTATTTCTTCCGTTTCGGACGAACTGCTTTTTGAATTTCTTGCACACCGGGCACTTAGGTCCGCTGCCTGCGATCCGGTGTTCATTCTTCTTGGGCCTGGGATTCATGGGAATCACATAGCTTGCAAGTAACTCCATATTTTCACTTCCTTAATAAGAAAAAGAGCCGGGAATGCCCCTTTCGGGGGCACTTCCGGCTCCTGGCTCTGAATGCCTTTTTTATTAGTATTACAAATAAACGCGCAAAATGGAAGCATTTTCTTACAGAAGTTCGCCGCCCCTGCGCTTTGGCTTCTCTCCGGCTGCGGATTGCTTTCTGACGGTGCATTTCTTCCCCGGTTCGCAGGGCCTCCTGTGGCCTGTGTCGAATATGTAGTTGCACATTTTCCCCTGTAAGTAGGCTCCGTAGAAGTGGTCGCACCCTTCGCAGGGGTGGCGCTTGCTCCGTCCCATAGTCCACCGCTCCCGGGTCAGAAGGGCAGCTGAGCGTCATCGTCCGTCAGCATGGCATAGTCCTCTTCCGGACGAACCGGCACACCGTAGCCGCCGAAGCCGCTCTGGCTGTAACCGCCTCCTTGCTGCTGCCCATAGCCGCCCACCTGGGGCACTGTGTAGGGCGCATATCCGCTTCCTGCTCCCTGGCCGCTGTAATCCCGCTGTTCTCCGCCCGGGCCCTCCTGGGCCTCCTGGCGGCTTCCCACGCCGTTGACGCCATCGCAATTTACATACCAGCTTGTACGCTTGTTTCCTTCCTTGTCCTGCCACTTCCGGCTCTCCATGCTGCCCTTTACCGTCACTTCCCGGCCCTTGAGGCAGTATCTCCCGACAAAGTCCGCCGCAGCACCCCAGGCGGTGCAGTCAAAGAAATCGGTGATCTTCTCACCCTTTCTCTTGTAGTCCCGCTCCACCGCAATGGTGAAATTGCAGCAGTTCCGGTCTCCCACCCGCTTGATTTCCGGGTCTCTTACCATCCGCCCGCAGAGGGCGATCACATTCAGCATAGTCCTCTCCTCCTTCTGATCTCATCCAGCTCATAGCGGCACTCCCGGGAGCAGACTTCCTGATTCCAGGACCGCTTTATGTATTCCTCATCGCACACCCGGCACTTCCCCGGCCCATAGTTTCTGTGGGCCATATCCGAAACCACACCGCCGTTTCTTCTGGCTCTTGCCTTGGCTCTGTTGTAGTTGTCCTGGCATACCCGGCCGCAGAACTTCTGGCTTTTCCGGTTCGGGAGAAACAGTTCCCCGCATTTGAGGCACTGTATCTTCTCCCGGGGCTTAAATTTCACATTTTCCTGGTAGCGGCTGACGTTTCGCCGCCGGTTCAGCTCTGCGGAGCATTCCCGGCTGCAGGTCTTCCGGCTGCTGTGGGAATCCTCCGGCAGCGGAGCGCCGCAGATCACACAGTGCCGCTCCTCCCGTTCTGGGAGATCCTCCGCCGGAACTCCGGCCCCGGAGTCCTCTTCCCCGACATGGAAGGGCATGAGCAGCCCCTCCCGCACCAGCGCCACATATTTCCCGTAGCTTAAGCCCCGCTTCCGGGCTTCCGCCACCTTCCGTGCTATAGAGTCCGTTGTAATGCCTCCTTCTTTGTGATCCGCTTCCCGTGCAGCCGGATCACATACCCGTTTTCCATCAGATCCAGCTCCACATCTTTCGGATACCGGCATCGCTCCTCCGCCGCCAGTACGCACTTCCCATCCTTATAAACCCGATAAGGCAGCTTGTCCTCAGCCATCTGCCGCCCCTCCATCCATCTTTGCACCGCAGTTGGGGCAGATATTGTCATACAAATATGGTTTGCTTCCGATAAAGCCGATTCTGACTTTACAAGCAGAACAAGTTTCTGCTGTATGTGTGACGGTGTATTTCATATCCGGGACATACAACGATGTTTCCTTTACGTCTTCCCACCGTCCGTGCACCACTTCCTCAGCTACCGCTTCCTCGCAACATTCTTCGATGTGGTCCGTAACCATGCGCTCCATATCTGCAAGCGAATAGGAAGCCTTCGAAAATTTGTTGCCAGTTGCATGGCAAAGCAGGCATTCCAGCTTGTACACAATCGAATCATAATCAGACACTTCCACGGCATCCACGGTGGGCGCAGACAGCAACACAGTCTGGACAAATGAATAGTCTTTTGCTACCTCAAATCTGCCCTGTGCAGCATACTTTTGGGCAAGTTTTTCTAATTTGCCGTCCAACTCATTGGCATCAATCAGCCGCTTTTTATTTGCCATCTTCTTCCTCCTTCACGCACACCAGGCAGTTAAGGCACACCCATCCACCCTCCGGGATCACAACCCCGCAGCATACGCACCGATCATCCGCCATTGAAACCACCCTTTGTCAGATTTTCATCCAGCCGCTTCACCTTTTCGTCCATGTACCGGCAGACCTTTTCATTGAGCCCCAGGAAGTAGCGCAGCTGCTCCAACATAATGGTGGCATCGGCAATCTCCTCGGCCAGATGCTCCATATCACCCTTGCCCCGGAGGATTTTGCACAGTTCCTTCTGGGTCTCGCTCAGCTCCTCGATGGCTACCACCATCTGCGAGCGCTGTCCATAAACCATCAGCGCATTGGTGTACACCTGCACCCGCTGTTCATAAGGTATTTTGTTCATCACTTACCCTCCTGCGCAGTCTGCCGGAGCCAACGTATCCAAGTGCAATACAATGTGTGCTTGATTACTTTCTTTTGGGTTTCCGTGGGTTCACAGCCTTCATCCTTTAACCGCAAGCAGCTTTCCATTACATATTTATCAGCAAGAAATTCAGCCAGTTCCTCATCCGTCATGCCCCGAATCCAGTCGGCATTGGTCTTCCTGTGCGCTCCAATCTTGCGCCTCACCTCATTCAGACACCCGACACCAAAGTTCCGCAGCTTCATAAGCTCCTCATCGGTCATTCTGCAAAGCTGCTCCACAGTATCAATCCCCGCCCGCTTCAGGCAGTTATATACCCGAACGGAAAGCTTTAAATCTTCAATTTTCATCCCTGCACCTCCTTCGGCAGCTTCTCCAGCAGCGTCAGGTACAGATGCCGAATCATAGGATCCCCCTGGTAGTTCGCCTGGACGTAGGCCTTGGCCTCCTCCAAATTGATCATAAGCTTTGCCATTATGTTTCCTCCTAAAGAAACGAAATTTCTTCACCCACGTAGGGTACAAACTTAGGCGGTTTGTCCAGCATCTTCCACCGGAACGTCCTGTCCGCAGGCACAAGCCCCAGCTCCTCCATCTCAAACCGCCGGTCGAAGTCGTGGACGGTGTGTCCATCAGCCTTGAAGGTCACCGGGCTGTCCAGATCCCATTTCATCAGCAGCGCCCACAAATCCGGGTATGCATTACGCAGGAGCCGCAGCTGATCCACACCCTGATTGTGGCAGAACCAGCACCCGTCCCGGCAGGAGGTTTCATAGGTGGGAGCCAGCATATCGTTATACTGGCAGTACAGGCCACACAGGTCTTCGTCAATGCCGAACTCCACCAGTGGCGCCCGCTTCTTTGCGTTCAGCTGTCCAAACCGTGCCGGTTCATCCGCGGCAATGCCCAGATACTCGATGATATTTCTGTCTTTGCGCCTCACCGGGCGCTCAGCAGAAAAGGGGTTTTGACCTTGTCGATCTTGAGCTTCCTGCACCATGGAGATTTCCGCACCGGGAATCCCTGGAGTCGGCACTCTGGACTTGAGTCCCCCCTGGCACCAGGGCCGTCCCAGTACAGGGAAGCCCTGAATTGCATCGACTGGGAGCTTGAGCTTCTGGCACCAGTTGTACCTGGTGTTCGGTGGGAATCCGGTAATGGTTCCCTGGATTCGGTAGTCGGGCATTCCGCTTGAGTCCTGCCTGACACCAGGGGTTCCAGAGATCCGGGAATCCGAGGATCGAGCCGGGCCGGAGTCCGTCTCTCTCTCTCTCTCTCTACTTGTCCAATTTGTGAACGTCGAACCGGCACATGGTAAAACATCTGCTCATAGGTGCGCTTGCTTCCGTCCTTGTTCCTGGCGCACAGGTGTTCCACTTCGATGCGGTACAGCTGCCAGATCCGCTCGTCCATCCTGGCCTTGAACGCATCCATGGGCGGAAGATTCGCAGAGATTGTATCGGTGGCCCACACATCGGTGGTGGTGATCCTGTCCAGAGGAAGCCCCCGGCTGTGGATCACCTCCAGCATCTTCAAACTGTCCTTGCCGTAGGAGATTCGGGCTATGTATTCACTCATGTAACATCCCTTCCACCTCCGCTATCGCCCGGAAGATGGGGTAGAACTGCTGTGGTACAACTGCGTTTCCGTAGGCTTTAAGTCTGTCCAGTGCTCCGGGAATCCCATCATCATTCCGTTGAGATCCGCAGCTTGTGTTGCGCTCAGACCGTTCCACATGAAGTCGTACAAGTTGCGATCTTGCTTGTGCCTCTGCCAGACATCCGCAATGGTCAAGCGCGGGTTTTCTTTCCTTGTGTACATCCACGCTTTTCCATCCGATGCAAGGGGCCGCCGCCACAATGGCGATGCGCTCACCCCAAAATGGAGCACCGGCAGCGTGGGCTGGAAAACAGTACCACCATACATGACACCCTCTTTGGGCCAGGTCTCGAAGCACTCTTCCAAAAAACCGTCCATTTTCACTTGTGAGCAGCCCCCCCACATTTTCTCCCACGAGCCATCGGGCGCCAGTTTCGCAATACACGCGGAAGAGTTCATCCCACAAATCGCGTTCATCATCAGATGCCAGACGTTTTCCTGCAAGGCTGTGAGGTTGGCACGGAAAACCGCCGGAGACCACTGTAGGGTACTCAATTTTTGTTTTTCCACGAAAATCCTCCCCTGTTAAATCTCGTATATCCTTCCACCGAGGCAGCCCCGGCCAGTGTTTTTCCAGCACAGCCCTGGGGAAGTCGGCCCATTCGCACTGCCCCACAGTTCTGATCCCTGCCCACTCAGCAGCCAGATCCAGACCGCCGATACCGGAGAACAGGCTTAGGTGGGTCAGTTCTTTCACCGACATCTCTTCCGACTCCTCCTGATCTGCGCCACCGTGTAGCTGGTGGTTTCGTCATATTTCCGCCGAGCCGTCCGAATCCGCTCCTGCTCCGCCTTCCAGTCCAGAAATTCAGGCTTCTGGCAATGGTCAGAACAGGCGATGTACCGGTCAGGACAGCCCATGCAGGGCTGATAACGGCCGTTATGTACGGTCATGATCACGCATCCTCCTCCATCATCCGCCGGATGGCGGCCTGCTCGTCCTCGTCCAGCTGCCGCCGGGGACCGTTTTGCAGCACCCGCTGAATCGCTTCCAATTCCGCCGCCCCTAATTGACCGCTTGCACCCTTGGGGATGCCCTCAGCGCCGGGCGGATGCTTCCAGTACCCCTCGTCAGAGAGAAACGCTTCCGCCCTGGGGGCAAACTGGAGATCACCGGCCTTGTTCCGCCACCGTTCAGAGCGCTTCCAGCACTCCAAGGCTGAGATCAGAATTTCCGCCATCGTGTGATCCGGGTTCAGCTTCTTCCAGGCTTCCCAGGCCTTCTCCCGCCCCAGCTTATTGGGGTAAGCTTCCCAAAAACGAGTAAAGAGTGAGCCATCAATGGGAGGGGCGTGCTTCTTTTCTTTCTCTCCCTCTACCTCTACCTCATTCTCTTTCTCGTTCTCTTTCTCATTCTCTTTCTCGCTTACGGTTTGCTTCGGTTTGCTTATCGTTTGCTTACCGTTTGCTTTCCCTTTGCTCCCGCCCTGCTTGCCGTTTTCGGCCTTCTTCCGGGAAGCATCCAGGTTCGGCTTGGCATTGATGAAAGCCACCGCAACCGATTCCGGCAGCTTGTCCAAATCCGGCTCCGCGCCCTCCAGGGCATAGGCGCAAATGGTGTCATACAGGTCGGCCCTGGCCGCCTTGCTTTTGATCCGCTTCGCTGTTTCAAAGAAGCTGCTGTAGAAAGTAAACTGCTTTCTATCCGCCAACCTCCGCCACCTCCTTATTGCTGATATGTTGATGTAAAAATACCACCTGGCTCTCCGACCCGGCGTTCTGCGCCAGCCATGCACTGACGGTCTCAGCGCTCATGTGGCTCTGCTGAACCGTGTCTTCATAGCTGAATAACCCGGCGGCCAGCTTCTCCGCCCTGCGCTGTTCCAGCTCGTCCACATGGTAGTTGCACTCCACCATGTAAAGGTCAAGCCCCGGCGCACTGACGGGTATGTACTGGGTATCCGTGGCATACATAGCCGTGCCGGATTCCTCCCCCTGCTGTACCTTAACCACCCACCCCACGTTCTCCACGTTGTGGATCAGGTCAAAGCACTGAAATTCGATCCCTTCCTCCCCCCAGTGAACCGTCATGGGCTTCCCGGGCTCACAGAGGAGCACGTTACTGGGGTCAACGCCGCATTCGGAGCAGAGCGGAACCAGAAGGTTCCGCCCGCAAGCGAACAGAATAGAGGGTCGGTGAAGATGGATCCTGGAGATCGTACCCCGGTTGAAGTGATCGCTGTGGATGTGGGTCAGAAAAACCACCCGGATATTTTTAAGAGCGCTTTTCAGCTTCCCCATGGGCACACCGCAGTCGAACAGATACTTCCCGTTCAGAACCACGGCGTTGCCCTTGCTCCCGGTGGCAATCACATCACAGGTCATGTAAGCTCACCTGCTCCGGCTCGGCCTTCTCAGGCTCCTGGAGAACCGCTGCGCTCTGGGCCTTGGGGAGGTCGAAATAATCCTCTCTCTTGTTCACGCCGTCCTTGATGGCTGCGTACACACCCCGGAGGGTGGTCATATCCATTTCGGTGAAGCTGTCCAGCTTATAGCCCATGTACCGCTCGATGCATTCCAGAGGCACGGAAAGCTCCGTCTGGAATACGTTCACCATCTTGCGAAGCCGGTCGATCAGGGGCTCACGCTGGCCGCTGGCCAGGGTCTTCTGACAGGCCTCCATGGCGCTGTCCACCACATCCTTGGGAATCACCGCCAGAATGCAGGCACGCTTGCGACGTGCGCCCTGATTGGCCACGTGCTCATAGATTTCCCGGGGATCGGTGAGCATTTTGGCACCCTTCTTGGTCTGGATGCTGTGGGAAACCGTAAAAATCTTGGTGTCCCGGGTATTGGTCTCCAGATCCCAGCAGTAGCTCATGCACACGCTTTCACCGGGACGCTGTTCCAGCTCCACCACACCGCTCTGGATATTGCCCCAAGCCTGGGAAATGGCCTCCGCCAGACGGATGGAAGGGCCAGTGACGTTCTGACCGCCCTTGGGATAGGAATAGATGGCCTTTTCCGCCAGACCCCGGCGCTGGCAGCTCTTGGCGATCCGAGCCAGAGCCATATTTTCATCCCGGGGAAAGCGCTTGGCCATAAAGACAGCAGCCTGCACCTCCTGGGCTTCCCGGGTGGTGCTCATAGCCGTTGCGGCACTGGCCGTCACCGGCTGCATCTGCACGCTGTTCATCTGCATCAGTTCATCCATGTTACGTTACCTCCTGAATTCTTATGTTGTGTCTGTGGGCAGATTCGATCCAGGCTCTCAGCATAGGCCTGGAGCCAGTGGCGGAGAATACCACGCACACTTCCTTCACTTCCGGTTCTACCCGCCCCACGGTTCCAATCTGCGGCGCTTCCGCAGTGGCCGCCTGCCGGAGATGCGCCGACTGGGCTTGCCGGGCCTCTCTGGCCGCCCGGTTCTCCTCTGCGATCCGCTGGGCCTCCTTCCGGGCCGTTGCCCGCCGGATTGCCTCAGAAACGTCCAGACAGCTTTCATACTCCGCCAGATACTCGGTGGAGTCCTCCATGGCGGACAGGACATCCAGATCGGCGCATACCTTGTCCACCTTACCCTTGATTGCCTCCATGGCCTTCTTGGGGGTCTCCAGTCGCGCAGTCGCCAGATCCACCTTGATGCCCATCCGCTCCCATTTAAGCCAATGAATGCCCTTCATGGCGCACAGCTCTGCGAAGTATTCCTTCAGCCGCTCCTCGCACTCAGCCTTTTCCTGCCCCTCCACCTGATCGATGAAGGACTTGCACTCCGCATCAAAAGCCCCGAAGGGACTCTTCACAAAGCCGTCATACAGCTTCATGGCCTTTTCGTAAGGCAGGAGACATTCCTGCTTCACGGCCTTCCGGCCATCTTCCGCTTCCTTGAATGCCTTGTTGCACTCCGCCCGGAGCTTCTTGACCTTGGCCGCGTGCTCCCGGTCTTTAGGAAAGCTCCGGATCATATCCAGCTTCGCCTGAAGCTGCACCCCCACGTCCATCAGATTCTCGCTGATAATCGGCGCCTGGACGCATTTCAGCATCACAGAGAGATTTTCATTTTCCATTGTTCTTCCTTTCTCCGTAGGAACAGAAATCGTCTGCATTTGGAATCGTCAAGCCAAGAAATTTAGTACACATAGATCTAAAACTATTGGGAATCCGCTCATAGTGTTTACAGTCCTTGCACCGCACAACTTCCACAGCATCCACGGGCTTTCGAGTCTCTAAAAATGGATGAAGCCATCAATCGAAACTGCCTTGACTCCTACAACAGAAACGACCTTCAACTCTGGTTCTACTTTTCTCAGCTTTGCCAAAGCCTCATCAACATTAATTAGTCTTGCCATCACTCCACCTCCCGGCAGTCATAGCACAGCCGCTCACCGGCAGTGTAAACCTCCCCGCCGCACCTCTCGCAGAACCCGGCAGGCTTCGCCTGCTGAGGATCCAGCAGACAATCAAAATCGGCATCCACGCCAACCATATTTCTCATTGATTTCCTCCTGATCTCATGCTAAAATAGCATCGAACATCTTAATGTTTGCCGCCCAGGGTGTCGCAACCACCCGGGGCGGTTCTTTCTTTTCAGGGGTTTTCGACCAGCTTCTCGAGCTTCTGGATCAGCAGACGTACTGCGTTCTTCGGATCCATCCAGACAGGTCCCTCCGGATCGCAAACGACGCGGATCACCATATCCTGGAAGGCTTTCGCCACTTCGGGTTCGTTCTTTTTGATCCCCTGGTAGACCTCCCGAATCATAAAGGTAACATCCGCACAGATTTCCACGACGTTGCCTTCCATTTCAAGCTCGCACTTGTCATCGCTACGTTCATATTTAAGCATTGTGTTCTCCCTTCTTTTCGTAGGCTTCCGCCAGATTTTTGATAACCTCGCCGTTATAAGCATTCTCCGTCAGCCGGATAAACTCTGTCACGGTAGTCTCTCCCTCCAGGCTCAGACCCCTGTCCTTCACGAAGGCGTTTCTGCCAGCCATGCAGGAGCCGGTGAGCCTATGATGCCAGTCGAACAAATCCTGATTCGGATATGCCTTGTCCTTGTCGGGATGCTCCTTGATAAACTCGGCGATCCGTTCCTCCTCAGGCATATCCTCAAACATCTTGTCCCGGAGGGCAGCCATGGCCTTGTGCAGGTCATCGCCGTGGGCAAACATACCGTTGCCCTTTACCACATAGCAGGCTGTCATCGTCAGATCAGACTGCAAGATGAACCCCTTCGCCGCATTGCCGTGGATGGATGTAAAGATGGTTGCAATGCCGTCAACCAGATAGACCTTGTGGCCGTTGATCTCAGAAAGACCGCCACTGCCATCGCCCCAGCCAGCGCCACTGCCAGCGCCCCAGCCATCGCCACTGCCATCGCCCCAGCCATCGCCCCAGCCAGCGCCCCAGCCAGCGCCACTGCCAGCGCCACTGCCATAGCCCCTGCCATAGCCACTGCCATAGCCAGACAAGAAAGTTTTAACTTTTACATCTTCCATACCGGCACCGCCTTGATGTTGGCCTCAGCCTCCGCAGTGGTGGGAATAACCTCGATAGCATCCAGCAGAGTGATGGAGTCGCAGACCATGGTAAACCGGCAGTCACGAGGACGCTTCACGCCTTCCATGGCGATCTGGATGCACTCAGTAGCACCCTGCCAGCGCCACAGGCGGCGAACCTGGGACAGAACCACCTTCTGACCCTCCTGAGATTCCAGGGTACCGGCGAACACGCCGCTGCGGTCGCCTCTTACGATTACGTACTTCTTGGTATTGCTCATAGATATTTCCTCCATAAAATGATTTATTACTTCATGTTATAGCCACAGGTTGCGCTGACACCCGCCGTGAACAGAACGCCGTAGGCGGTGTCGATCTTACCGCCCATGATCATGTAGAACAGAAGTCCCACACCGGCGATGAGAGCAGCTCCGGCCTTGATCCGGTTCCAGCGCACCCGGGTTTCCGTGCTGCCCTCTTCCTGCACCGGCTCACGCTCGGCATCCGCGGGGATCTCCGCGCTCACGTCCCGGTACTTGCCTCCAAAAAGGCTCTTCAGCTCCTCGTCGAAAACCTCCTCAGGCTCTTCCTGAACCTCGGTTCTCAGATACTTTCCAGCTTCCATTTTAAATTCCCCCTAAGTATTCAGATTTCCTGGTTTCGTAGTCCCAGCAGAGGATCACAAAGGTCCGCCGCCGTATAGTCGTTGCCTTCTGCATGGATGATCAGGATATCCACATAACCATCACTCATCAGGTGTCCTCCTCTTTCTTCCTGACGGTCATGGTCACCTGGACACCGTGACGGTCCGAGAGAATCTCGGACATGATCTGGACCATGCGCTCAATGTTCAATCCTTCCATTTTGTCCTCCTCTCTGCTCCGTATTGTACCCGTGCGCCCCATCCTGCGCCCGGGCTGTCTGTAGTGCTTATAGGAGAAAGGGGTGATTCCTCACCGGCTTCGGTGGATGGCCCTCTGCCGTGGGATATTGGAGGGGCAGTCAGGACTCGAACCTGAGACACTGCAGCTCTCGCCATCTGAGCTACTGCCCCGGATTTCCTGCTTCCCAGTCTGTGCGCCAGATCTTAACCGCCTGGCAAACAGGCTTCAGCACAGCCAGCATGGCGTAGCTGTCGCCAGTGGGATCTTCAAAGCTTCGCATGGCAACTCTGCCCATGCGTCTGGTGCAGTCCTCCCGGAACTCCACCATATCCCCCACCTCTGCCGGATGCGGTGTTTCCGCCAGAAACGGCTCACCATCCACATCCACCAGAAGCAGGTACACATACTCTTTAGACATATCATTCTCCTTTATTTTGAATTTCTTGCAAACGGCCCAAGGCCGTGATATGATGATTTTGTATTTACTTACGAAGGGGGGCGGGCTGATGAAAAAGTTCTTGCAGTATATTTGCTCCACCATCTGCGGTGCCGCTATGATTGGTTTTTGCGGCTTTGTTTTTGGCCACTCGTTCGAATTCATTCTTGATTTGATTTGCTCACCGAAGGCAACAACACCGGAGACAGAAACCTATGTAGCCCTTGAAGCCACTGCCGAACCAACCCCTACCAAGGTAATTCTGGACTGTTTGCCGAACAGCGAGCCGGTATACGAAGATCAGATCTACATCCCGGAACCGTTCTATTATGACGAGTACGGTGCTTTGTACTACCTCGTGGAAGGCACCATCGACGAATACTACATGTCTGAAGATTATGTAGAAGTTGTCGAAACCCCGGAATCCACCGCATTTGAGGAGATCTCGTATTATCACTTCCAAAATACACTGTTTGTCGTATTCAGAACTTCCGGTGCGTACATTTACTATGATGTCGAACCAGAAGTGTGGGATCAGTTTAAGCGCGCCGATTCCAAGGGCGGCTTCTTCAACGAGGTCATAAAGGGCAACTACGAGTACGATCGGGATTGATTCACCATCAGCCGCTTGCGATCCAGGAACCAGCCCGGTTATCCGGGCTGGTTTTCGCCTTCCATGGTCTGCTTTGCCCTTAAGACCATCGCACCACCCTTGATCAGCGCCAAGTCTTCAGGGCTGAGATCTTTCAAGATGTCAAACATCTCAGAAAGATCACGCTTATTCTCTTCGCTCATTTCTTCACCTCCGTCATAAATTCGGCACAGTTCTTTCAACTGTGTCTAAATATTACCACGACTGAGTTTAAATGTCAAGACGGTTTTTCAAATATTTTTAAACTCAGTTGAAAAAGTTCTTGATTTTTCAAATTCGCTATGCTACAATGAACTCACTTCAAAGAAGGAGGTGCTACAAATGAAAACCATCGCTGAACGTATCCTGGAGGTCGTCGAAGCAACCGGAGGCAATATGAGTGCATTCGCCCGCCGCATCGATGTCACTCCTGCATATATTTCCAAACTAAAAAATGAGCCGGATCGCGTTCCCAGTGACAGAACGTTATCCGACATCTGTAAAGAATTTAATGTTAATCCGAAGTGGCTGCGAGATGGAACTGGCGTTATGTTTATGCCAAAACCCGAAGACGATACGGCATACATCAACGATCTACTGGGCGATCTCGACAATCCTCTTTACGATACCATTAAGGCGATTCTTAAGGCCTATGCTGAGTGCAGCCCGGAAGACAAAGCAGTGCTGAAAAGTTTCGCAAAATCCTTTACTGATAAGTTAAAATAAAAGCCGGGATCAACTCCCGGCTTTCTTTGCTTATTGGCGCTGTATCTGTCGCAACACTATAGAATAGATCTGTTTGATGAACCTCTCATCGTCCATCTCCTGGATCATGTCACAGAGCAGCTCCTTATAAACGCTAATAGGCACCTGTTCGATGTTCTCCATATATCTGCCCCCTCCTTCGGGCTGGTCAAGCCCGCACGGGGCTCATGGGTGGATGTTTATAGTGTCCGGCCTCCTTTATTAGAACTTTTGTTCGATAATAGTATAAAAAATAAAGTGTCCGATAAAACGGACACCAGGTATCGTATAATCACCCCAAACAAAAAGTGCCCTCCCGGTGCGCCAACACCGAAAGGGCGTGCAGAAAATCACCAGTCAACCAAAACATGGGGGTAGTCTGCCCATTTATATTAGCAGATTTGCCCCGGAAAGGCAAGGTTAAAAATGGCACAGTCCAAATATTCGCCCGGCGGGATCCTGCGGGTGGCCCTCTACATCCGTGTCTCCACTGAAGAACAGGCTATGCATGGCTATTCTCTGCAAGCTCAGGAAGACAACCTGGTCCAGTATGCTCAGGAGCATGGTTACAAGATCGTTGGTATCTATCGGGATGAGGGCAATTCCGCCCGAAAACCCATCACCAAGCGCAAGGTAGTATTGCAGCTTCTGGAGGATGTGGAGGCCGGAAAGCTGGATCTGATCCTCTTCATCAAACTCGACCGCTGGACCCGGAATGTGGAAGCTTACCACACGGTTCAGAAGGTCTTAGATGCCCATAATGTATCCTGGCAGACCACCATGGAGGACTATGAAACGCTGACCGCCAATGGTCGCTTTAAAGTCAATATCATGCTCTCAGTCAACGAAAGCGAGTCGGACCGTACCAGTGAGCGCATCAAATTCGTTTTTGAAGGAAAGCGTCAGCGCCGGGAATGGTGCTTCACCGGCGGCCCGGATAAATGGCCCTATGGATATATGCCCCAGCAGATCGACGGGGTAAAGCGCTGCGTGAAGAATCCCGAAACAGAACCCATCCTACAGGACTTCTGGGACTACGTTGTGAAATACAATTCTGTCCGCAAGGCCGGAATGTACTGCTGCGAAAAATACGGTATCACCCGCCACTATCGTTCCTGGATGGGCACCGCCCGGAACGAGCTGTACACCGGTACCTTTCGTGGTGTCGAAGATTACTGCCCTTCCTACATTTCCAGAGCAGACTGGGAGCGAATCATCCTGGGCCATCAACTGATAAAGAAAACACAGAATCCTGAGCGAATCTATCTCTTCACAGGGCTAATCCGCTGCCCCTGTTGCGGGAACACACTGAAGGGTAGCTTTAAGACCTATCCCAGCGACCGATCAAAAGAGTATAACGGTTACCGTTGCAATAACTCCCGCCTCCGGCTTTGTTCTTTCCCACACCAGCTCTCCGAACGAAAAATGGAAAAGCAGTTGAAGGAAGGTATCCGTGAGAAGATGAAGGAATTCATTCTGGAAACCGAGATTCGGCAGGCAGAGAAAAAGGCACAGCCGAAAGTCCATGACCTGGTGGCTCTGAATGAACAGCTGCGCCGTTTGAATAATATCTATATCGCCGGAAACATCTCCGACGATGACTATACAGAGGAAACTCTCCGCATCAAAAGTGCCATCGAAAAGGCCAAGCAGATAGAATCCGAAGATAAGCCCCTCGACCTTTCAAAGCTCCGGGAGTTGTACAACTCCGATTTCATCGGTGCCTATGAACAGCTTCCAAAAGAAGATCAGCGCCGCTTCTGGCGTTCCCTCCTCGAAGAAATCTATATCGAAGGTAATTCTATCACAGGCGTAAAATTCCGCCTTTAATTCATGCCCTTATGGTGGACTAACTAACCTATCTCTGTAGAGTCCTGTTCGTTAGGCCTCCAAGTTTCGCTGTACAGCCCCTCCGCACTTCGAAAATCTTTAATGCCCGATTCCGTCGATACGCCAGCTCCTGTAAAAGCCACAATGCGACTACTCTCTGCTACCCATTTCTTCAGTTTTTCCAGTTTATCCAAATTATCGCCTCCCACTTTCATGGTACTGTAAAGCAATCATTTTTGCAACAAAAAACTCCCCCTCCCCGGAATTTCTTCCGAAGAGGGGGAGATTTATTTAACGCTCACTTATCCTGAAAAGATGCACGTTAGCCGTTGCCCTTCATTCTTCCGATCCAGGCTTCGGCTGCATCCTGGATCATGGCGCTGATGTCCTTGCCTGCGGCTTCCAGAACCTTTACGGCAGGTGCGGACAGCTTCTTCATAGTCATATCCAGGAGCATTGAGCCCAGTTCTGCGATCTCTTCCTTGGTCAGCTTGCCGTCTTTGTTGGCGGCCTTCAACCTCTCGACGGTGGTCTGCTGCAGGGCGGACACGGTCTCGATGGCAGCGCCTACCACCTCATTGGTGGCAGCGGCAATGCTGGCCAGCTTCTGCCGTTCTGCCAGCTTGGCCATCAGCCAGGCACCGGCCACGCCGATGAGCATCAGGGCCAGTTCGCCCAGGATCTGAACTGCCACATTGATCATCATTTCATTCATGGTATGTACCTCCGTTTATCTTTTGGCGAGCCAATGGTTCAGCTCGTTTTTTGCGTCCTGCATAGGCTTTACATTGTTGCCATCCAGCCCATGATCCAGCAGGGCGATCTGAGCCAGGGCGCTGATCCGGTTGTACTCCCGAATCGCTGCCAGCTCCTTGTGGTCGCTCTCCTGGTGCCGTTCCAGTCTTTCGATCCGCCGTTCATGGTCGGCGATCTTCTCGTCCTGTGCGACGTTGGGAGCCTCCACCGCCTTCTTGGCCTTGGCGATCTTCTCGATGGCGCCACCGATGGTGATGATCGCACCGGGCAGGCCCACAACGATCGTGCCGATAATGATGAGTATCGTTTCTCTGTCCATCGGACTCACTCCTTCCAGCGGGCCTTACTCGGCCGACTGTCGATGTGGATGCCCCAGGCGTAGATGCCGATGCCGCCGGTATTGCCCATGACTTCCTCAGCGACGCTTGCCATCTGCTCAGGGGTAATGCCCTTGGGAGCGCCCAGGTCGCAGCCATGGCCGGTCATGTGCTGGCTCTGGCTTGCGCCATTGTTCCGCTGGTTCCAGACCTTGCAGCGCAGGCCGCTGTTGACGCTCAGGGGAGCACCAAGCCGCCGCCGGATCTCATCAGCATACCGGACCATCTGCTCGTCAGGCTCAGCGGGAAAGCCCTGGCAGTACAGGCCGCCGCACTTGCAGCGGAACTCCTCCCGGCTGAAGAACTCGATCTCATCCCAGAAGTCAGATTTGCTGCCGACATTTTTGTCGGTCGCAGTCTCCACCGTGAAGCCGTAGTCCTTCAGGAACTTCTCGGCTCCCGCCTGGGTTCCGGGTCCGTCGATGCCATCGATGGGGCCGTCATAGTAGAACCGGCCCTCAGCGTCCGACAGGAAGTTCAGCAGCCGCTGTCTTCTTTTGATTTTCTCCATTTTTTATCCTCCTGTGGTAGCACCACCCTTTCGGGCGGTGCTTTCTTGTCATTCGATTTCTTCATCCACGGTAATGATGGAATTTTCATTCAGGTCACGGACGCACATACGAACAAAGCGCACATCGGAGCCAAGTGTGGACGGAATCGTCAGCTGAATTACGTCCCCATTTTCTCCGTATACCGGACTCCAGGCCGAAGACGGCAGTGCGGAAGGTTTGTGGCCTGTTGCGGTAGTCTTATAGCTGTAATCTTCCCTGTAGAAGAGGCACTGCTGTCTGCTTGTGCCGCCTGTTTCTTCTATGTCCATGTAGGTCATATTCCGAAACCGCAGAACGCTTCCAAGCCGCACAGGAATGAAGCCTGTAATATCCCAGTTGCTTACTGTGGTTTCCGCCTGGCTGGAGCTGAAGCGTTTGTTCTCGGAATATCCGTAAATCGTATTACCGTTGACATCTGTGCCTTCGTATACATTACCGTTTGCGTCTGTAGCAACCTTCGCCCAGTTGGTGTACATCACCACATCCGGGATTGGCAGACTGCGGGTACTTCCACGGCCCACATTGATGACCTTGACAGTTTTCGCAGCATAATCAGCAACGACAGCATACACGCAGTTTTCTGTGGTAGTGCCTTTTGTTGCCGCCGATGCGCCACGCTCCTCCCAGCAGTCACACTCCGTCAGAATCACAGGAATGCCCTTTGCGGTAGCAAAATCGTAGTCCATATGAACATGACCGCCCATAACGAACTCAATTTTCGCTTCTGCCGATGCAAAATCATAAGGGACGCTGTTGACGCTTGTCGAACCGCTCCCCCGGTAGTTATATGCATCGAACATATCCAGATAGCTCTGCGCATAGTCTTCCGGCTGAGCCAGCACACCGCCGTTGGTATAATCACTATTCATCCAGAGGTGACTGAGAATAACGATATGCCAGTTCTTGGGTGTGTTTTTGAGAACTTCGACGCACCATTCCGTCTCGTCCTTAACCGTCCACATACGGCCGGTACTCAGGCAGATATACCGTGTGTTCTCAATGTGGTTGTCGATGTAATAGTAGTTCTTACCATTGGTCGCATCTGTGCCAAATACAACATCCCCGGTTCGTTCCGGCCCAAAGAGAAAAGCGGCTCTTTCGGCTGCGGTGGTCAGTTCGGAAATCTGATTGTCATGGTTTCCGATCATGCTGTGGTGGTTGGGAATATCCCTGACAAGCTCCTGCCATGCGGTAATCAATTCAAGCTCACCGCTCTTTGCGTTGGAAATATCGCCACCGAAAAAGGTCTTTTTCATACCCGTGTGCTTACTCAGATATTTCAGGAGCACGGGTGACATTCCATAATTGATAGCCCAGTGGGCATCCGTGTACCACAGGAACGCAGCCTTATTTTCGCCAGCCGAACTAAGGGCAGTATTGATTTCCGTTACTTTGGAATCCAAATAGCTTTTCCAGTAGTTGGGAACAACACCGATGCCGATAGCTTTGATAAAACTCGGCATCTCATCGGGTGTCATGGTGTCGGTTGCGCCTAACTTAGCACGAACAGCATTTGCTACAGCTGCCAGTTTGGAATCCTCAATCTTACGATATGCCATCAGTAACTCACCTCCGAAGCATCAGGAAGTGCAGCAATAACTGCGGACACCAATTCGGCCTTGTCTGCTGCGGTGAAATAGTCAGTACCCTTGACCGGGGTTTTCCCCGCCAGGCCGGTCTCGCCCTTGTCACCCTTATCGCCCTTCTCGCCAGGAATGCCTTGGATGCCCTGCTCACCCTTCTCGCCGGGTTCGCCCTGAGCTCCGGTATCACCTTTATCGCCCTTCGGGCCTTGCTCACCGGGATCGCCTTTCTCGCCTTTAAGATCAGCGGAAGAAGTGCCGCTTGCGGAAGTAATACTCAGCACAGTGCCATTCCAGCTATGGGTGGCAGAAGTGCCGTCTTTGCCGTCAGCACCGTCTTTACCCGGCTCACCGTCAAAATAATCCTTACCCTTTTTAGGGGTGTATCCATTCTCACCGTGCCTCACCATCAGCTCCATACCATTCGAGAAATAGACAATATTCATCATACCAGCATGACTGCCCTGAATAATATCCGTAATAGTTACGGATGTGCCGTCTTCACCAGCCGGCCCTCTCGCCGCGACACCAGTATCAGTCTCACCAATAAACCAGTTGCCATTTGCTCCAATGTGGGGTGTGATGCCATCCTCACCGTCAAAATAATCCCTGCCCTTTTTAGGGGTGTAACCCTCATCACCATTTTTCACTACCAGCTGGTGACCATCCGAGAAATAGACAATATTCAGCATACCAGAGCCGCTACCCTGAATAATATCCTCAATGGTTATTGATGCACTAACCCCGCTATCGGTTTCGCCGATAAACCAGTTACCATTTTCTCCAATGTGGGGTGTGATGCCACCGGTGCCGGCTTTACTCAGCGCCTCATTGATGGCAGCCACCAGATTTTCCCGTGCCTCGGTGTTCAGATTTTCCAGTGTTCCGATCATGGTCAGGATCTGCGCCCAGACCGGCGGCACCGGCTCACCGGGAGCGGGATAATTACCGTAGGCGCTGGCCTTGACAGTTCCAAGATCCGCCCAGAGTGTCGGGATCACCATCTCGCCGTCGGCGCTGACACCGGTGACGCCCACCGATACGCAGGCTTTTTCCCGCTGTGCAACTTCCGCAGGGAATGGCACGGTGTCGCCCTCGCAGACCTTCTCCGTCGCCGCAGTGCCACGGAAGGAGACTTTTTTGGTAAGTCCCGCCCACAGATCGTCGTCATAGATAAACTCCACCACAGCACCGGTAATCCCCCGGGGAATGGGCTGCACATCAATGGCCACAGCTTTTGCGCCGCTGACGCACACAGTTGCAATTTTATACTCGTGCATAGGATTCCTCCTCAGCTTACCGGCTTGATGCCGGATTCTGTTTTGATATAGGGGCGCAGGCGCTTCCGCTCCCCGTTGTATACGCTGAAGCGTTTTACGCCATCGGCGGTCTGAATCCGGACGCAGCCGCTGTTATAGTCCAGGGAAACACTGTATCCCCCCCAGGCGGAGGATATGTACTTCAGGGAGATGCCGGTGTTCTCCGCTGCCCAGAGGATCAGATACCAAGTTCCAGCTTTCAGCTTCTTTGTGGGCAGGGAGAAGCTGCGTGTTTCTACGTCGTTGCTCAGGCCCTCAAATCGGACAGTTCCGCCGTCCACCCTGTTCTTGTCCGTCACCTCTTCGGTGGTGTTCTTGTATAGATCCCTGTTGGCATCAGAGGAGCACAGGGCCCAACGAAGGGTCACATTCTCACCCACGCCGCTGGACATCGCCATGCCCACCCGCAGGGCCTCAGAGGCCCCGGAGAAGTCCGGCACTGTAAACCTGAGAATGGTCACACCGTAGAGCGTTCCGCCCGCGAAACCGGCGTATGCATTGTCGCCGGTATTGTAGGCCCAGTTGTTGGAGGAGTAGGCCATGGAAAGGTTTGTGCAAACTACATTCTTTGCCATAGCTCAGTCCTCCGGCACAAAGAAGATGGCGTTCACCGGCGCATTCGCCGGAATGCTCTCTACAGATCCCACAATCTGATAACTGGATGCTACCATATATCCGGCCGCCAGCAGCGCAGTCAGCACATCCTGCGTCCATTCAGAAATGTCGGCAGCCTTGTGCGTGTGCTGTTTTTTCGCAACTCCCAGATTGGTTCTGGCTTCTGCAGCGGTCTTGCCGCCGGTTCCGCCCTGACTGATATTGAATACACTCTTTGCCAGCAGAGAAGCCAGAAACGCTTTGCTCACCGCATCGCCGTCCGCCTCTGCATTCGCCAGCCCGGAAACCTTGTTCCCGTTCATGGCGATGTTGCCCTTCATGGTGCCGCCGGTCAGCTTCAGAAATGCGTCAACAGTTACCTCACTGTTCAAGGCTGTAACAATGTAGGTGTTAATAAAGTTCTGGATCGCCAGCGCCGCCTTATCGAACTCGGCTTTCAGCTGCGCCGGGGTGAATCCGTTATCCGTATTGGGATTGTCGCCTAGTTTAGAAATAAAGGAGAGATCCTCCGTAAACTTTGGGATTATTGCCATCCCTTATGCCCCCTCTCTGTTAAGTGCCCGCTGCAGGGCGGAGTTGCCTTTGCCGGTGGGCATCGGTGCGTTCCTGGATGTGGTTTCCATGCTCATGCCGGTACCCATGGACAGTGCGGTAGTTGCCCCACCCATCATCTGTCCCTTCAGCTCTGCGATCAGAGCCTCCTTCTTGGCGATGTAGCCATTGGGCATACGATCCAGATACTGAACAGCGTTGATATGCTTGTTCATCAGCAGATTGTCCAGGGTCTGCATATTGGCGATTTCAGACCAGTAGGAGCTTGCGCCCACATCCTGCTTCACGCCGAACCGAACCTCTTTCAGAATGCTGAAATCAAAGTCATCCATGACCTTTGCGTCAGCCAGATCCATTCCCAGAGGAGCAGGCTGATTTTCTTCACCCAGCTTTTGCGTGAACTCCACCCGACGGGTTCCATAGCGCACGCTCATAATATCCAGGAAGATTCTGCCCATGTCTTCCACTTTCTGATATAGATCCTGCTTCGTCAGCTCCATGGGCGTATTGGCGGCACGCTGAAGAGCGATGATGGCGGAAGTGTTGTCCGGGCGACTGTCGCCCATGGCAACATCCGAAGCACCCAGGAAAGATCGGGTCTTCTGGATGCACAGCTCCATAAACTGTGCAATCTGGGGATTCACCGCAGCACCGTCAATGGTTCTTGCCACATTGTCAACGTTGCCGTTTACGCCGATTGCCTGACCCACGCCGCCGTCCCACCGCTTGATCCGGGTAGCATCGTAAACCGTCTTGGGGAAAGCCTGGGTCAGAAGAGAGATGCCCACCATGGCGAACATCTTGTTCACAAACTTCTGATTGGGCATCAGGCCGGTAATCATGGACTGGCCGTGATAGCAGTCGTGGATGTAGTCCCAGTTGATCCAGATCAGCGGGTACAGGGTGTATTCCGTGTCGTAAGCCTCCCGGATAATGCCCGTCTCCGTGGCCTCAATGCACCAGATCGTGTCGGTCTCCCGGTTCCGGTACAGGTAGGTCAGGACAGTGACCTTGTCGTCGGTGTAGCTGTCGTAGCGGTTCTGCCACTTTTCGCTGTCGGGCTGAATGCTGTCGA
>JAZREG010000183.1:0-10344 GCA_045660725.1 Faecousia sp. | reverse complement strand
TGCGCAGCGCCCGGAGAATGTCGCCGGTGGTGCTCTTGAAGGTTTCCAGACCAGCAAAGAACTCGGGGTTGATGACGACGAAGAAGTGACCCAGACGGTAGAAGGCATTGTTGCCGTTCTCGTCCTTGCCGGTCAGAGCCTTGGTGTGGGGGCCGCCGGCCAGAGCGGCGGACACGATCTCAACGATGGTGGTGAAGCCGTAGCCCTTGAAGCCGCCGGTCTCCTCGCCGATGCCGCCGATGGACAGCAGGGCGCAGTTGCCCTTACGCATTTCCTTCAGGATCTCACCGGAGTCAGTCATGGTGCCGCCGTCCTTGGTGACCACCAGGCCAGCGGGGGTGGGCTTGCCGGAGCGCTCGTAGTACTCGATCTTGCCGTTCTGCACGATGGTGGTGGCGCAGTCGAAGTTGAAGGGGAACTCCTCGTCAGTGGGCATGGTGAAGGTCAGGGGGTTGGTACCCATCATGGGCTCGACACCGAAGGTGGGAGCTGCGGAGGGACGGGCGTTGGTACCGGTGATACCGATCATGCCGGCCTTCTCTGCCATGGTGGTCCAGTAACCGGCGATGCCGTAGTGGGTGGAGTTGAAGATGGAGCCGCAAGCAACGCCGTAAACCTTGGCCTTCTCGATCAGCATTTCCATCATCTTGTGGGAAGCCACCATACCCATACCGTTGTGTGCGTCCATCAGAACGGTGCAGGGGCCTTCCTTGACGATCTCGCACTCGGTCACGGGCAGCAGGGTGCCGTTCTTGATGCGATCCAGGTAGATGGGCTTGAAGCGGTTGCAGCCATGGCTTTCGATGCCGCGGCGGTCAGACTCCAGCAGCACATCGGCGCAGATCTTTGCGTCCTCTTCGGGAACGCCGTAGGCCTTGAACACATCGATCATGAAATCGTTGATCAGGTCCCACTGGACATAGGGTCTGGTTTCCATAGTAGTTACCTCCGGTTTTTATCTCAATTTTTATTAAAATACGCAAAAAGAGAGCAGAATGCCTCACGATACATTACTACTCTCAATCTCATGGTCAATATATCAAAAATATGGCCCAATGTCAACCCTTTCCGCATTCTTACAAGGAAAAAACCGGAAGGAAAGCCCTTCCGGTCCTTACAACTCCCATAGCTCGGCGCAGCCGGTGGAGATAGCGGTGGCGCCGCTGCGCAGTGCCGCGGTGATCTCGCTTTTGCTGTCGATGAGGCCGCCGGCGATGACGGGGATGGGGCCGCCGGAAAGCTTGCGGATGACCTTGGGGATGACGCCGGGCATGATCTCCATAAAGTCGGGACTTGCGGCGTGGAGCATTTCCTGGACGGTGTTCATACCCTGGGAGTCCAGGGCGAAGATCCGCTGCACGGTGACAAAGCCCAGCTCCCGGGCGGTGCGCAGAATGGCGCTGCGGGTGCTGATGATGCCGTCTACCCCGCAATTTCGCAGGTATTGCAGGCCGCTGCGGTCCCGGCCGATGCCCTCGGCCAGGTCCAGGTGGACGAAGACCGCCTTTTCGGCCTCGTGGGCCTGGCGGACCTTGTCCCGGACGGTGAGGATGTCTGCCTCCAGGTAAAACAGGATCTCCGCGGGGGATTCCAGGGCCTGCTTCCAGCGATTATTGCGGATGGCGGCGATGATGGGAAAGCTCTCCAGCCGTTCCCGGAACTGTGCGGCGCGCATGGTCCTCACTTCCTTTCATTTTTCTATATTTTACTCCCCCGGGGCGGTCTTGTCAAGGAATAGCCAATTGCGGCAACCAAATGTAGGGGAGGGGCAGTGCCCCTCCCACACATTGCGATATAGAATACGCAGGAGTTTAGGAAGGCCAAACCGATTTTGCTGGAATCACGAACCGAAAGCAGGCAACGAAATGGGAGGGGCACTGCCCCTCCCCTACATTGGGTTTGGTTTTCCGTAGGGGCGATTCATGGATCGCCTCTATGAAAATGCTGTCATTGCGAACCAGCGCGCACGCTGGTGTGGCAATCTCCAAAGGTTTTCTCCTTCGTCCGGGGGATTGCCACGTCGGCTTCGCCTCCTCGCAATGACATGAAAATCATGATACAAAAACCCGCCGTGGCGCATTTGCCACGGCGGGTGAGGGGAAAATATTAGCGGGAACCCTTGTCGTAGGGGATGCCCTCTGCCTTGGGCGCCCGGGACTTCTTGGAGGTGAAGGCCAGGACCACCAGGGTCACCAGGTACGGCAGCATCCGGTACAGGTGGGAGCTGATGCCGATCTCCGCCAGCCAGAAGATGCCGTCGCCGTTGAGGTCGATGGTGGAGTAGGCCGCGGCGATGCACTTAAACAGGCCGAACAGCAGGGAAGCCAGGGCAATGTTCACAGGCTTCCAGTTACCGAAGATCATAACAGCCAGGGCCAGGAAGCCGAAGCCGGCCACGTCGCCGTTGGCGGTGCAGTTGGCGGTGGTCAGGGAGTAGACGAAGCCGCCCATGCCGGCCAGGGCGCCGGAGATGGTGGTGCCGGCATAACGCATCTTGTAGACATTGATGCCCAGGCTGTCCGCAGCCTGAGGATTCTCGCCGCAGGCCCGGAGCCGCAGGCCGAACCGGGTCTTGTACAGCAGGATGGACAGCACCACAAACAGAATGATGCAGATGTAGGTGGCAAGGTAGACCTTGTTCAGGAAGGTCTCACCCAGGAAGCCCAGGTCGGTATTCTTGTCGATGCCCAGGGTGGACTTCTTGATCATGAACCAGGAGGCAGCGCCGCCGGTGGACATTTGCAGGGTGTTCTGGTTGGCGATGATCCGCACCAGGAACAGAACCAGGGCGGGGGCCATCAGGTTCAGGGCGGTACCGCCGATGGTCTGGTCGGCCTTCAGGTGGACGGAGGCAAAGCTCAGCAGCAGGGAGAATACCGCGCCCATAGCGGCGGACACCAGCATGGCCAGCAGCTCCAGGCCCTGCAGAGTCAGCCAGTCGCCGGCACGGACGGCGTTGGTAAAGACATCAAAGTTCTGCATCAGCCGGACAAACAGAACACCGATGAAGGCGCCGAAGATCATGATGCCTTCCAGGGCCAGGTTGATAATACCGCTACGCTCGGCAAACACGCCGGCCAGGGCCACCAGCATCAGGGGAACGGCGAAAAGCAGGGTTTGCTGAATGATAAAGGTCATGCTTCTTCGCCTCCTTCCTGGGGTGCTTCTTCTGCGGTGGGTTCTTCTGTGGGGGCCGGGGCAGGTGCCGCGGCGACCTTCTTCTTTCTGCCGGCAAGCCACAGGCGGATCACCAGGGAGAAGGCGCTGAGGTAAACGATGACGGAAATGATCACGTCGGTGATATACTCATTGTAGGCGGTGAAGCCGGTGAGCCGCTGACCGACGATGTTCAGCATTGCCATGAATGCGCCGGTGAACACCACGCCGATGGGGTTGTTCACCGCCAGCAGGGCTACGGGGATGCCGTTGAAGCCGGCAGCGGGGAGGGCCTGGTAGGTGGACCAGAAGAACTCGGTATTGCCGGACAGCCAGTACAGGCCGGCACCGGCGGCAGCCAGGGCGCCGGACAGGGCCATGCTCAGCACGATGTTGCGCTTATCGTTGATGCCGGCGTACCGGGCGGCATGGCGGTTGGAGCCGCAGGCCTGCAGCTGGTAGCCCAGGGTGGTCTTATTCAGCAGGATGTAGACCAGCACCGCAAACACGATGGCGATGAGGATACCCGCGTTGACCTGGGAGCCGGGGAAGAGCTTGTCCAGGCCCAGCTTGGTGGTGGCAACGCCGTTGCCGTCCACATAGGTCCAGGCGCCGTCCACCAGGGTCAGACCGTAGGTGGTTTTGTAGATATAGCCGGTCTTGGTGCCTTCGACGATGTTCTTGAAATTGCTGGCGTCAAAGCCCCAGGTAACGATGCTGGCGGCCAGCCAGTTGGTCATGATGCAGGCCAGCACTTCGTTGATGTTGAGGAATGCCTTCAGCAGGCCGGGGATTGCGCCCCACAGGGCGCCGGCCAGCATACCGCCGAAGAAAGCCAGGCACCAAATCACCCAAGCGGGGGCGGTGCCGTGGGGGATGCTCAGAGCGATCATCAGGGTGGCCATGGTACCCATCAGGTACTGACCCGGGGCGCCGATGTTGAACAGGCCCGTCTTAAAGGCCAGGGCAACGGACAGACCGGTCATGATCACCGGGGTGGCACGGAAGAGCATATCGCCCAGGGACTGGGGGTTGAAGCCCCAGGCCAGCTGGCCCGCGGCGTCACGGCCGGTGGACAGAATGCCGGCAAAGATCAGCCGGACACCGTCCCAAACACCGGCGGCGCCGATGGTGCTCTTGGAAAAACCGACGATGGCCACCACGATGGCGCCCACGAACAGGCCGATGAAAATGGAAAGAAGGGAAGCCAGCAGCTTTTGGGTACCTTCTTTTTCGTAAAGTCTTCTCACAGTGCGCTTCCTCCTTCCTGACGCTTGGCGCCGGCCATATACAGGCCCAGCTCCTGCAGCGTAGTGGTCTTGGGATCCAGCTCGCCCACGATCTGGCCTTCATACATGACCAGGATCCGGTCGGAGAGGTTCATGACCTCGTCCAGCTCCAGGGAGACCAGCAGCACGGCTCTGCCGGCGTCCCGCTGGGCCACCAGCTGGGCATGGATGTTCTCGATGGCGCCCACGTCCAGGCCACGGGTGGGCTGGACGGCGATGAGCAGGGGGTTCTCCCGATCCAGCTCACGGCCGATGATGGCCTTCTGCTGATTGCCGCCGGACATGCTCCGGGCGGTGGTGACGGGGCCCTGGCCGCTGCGGACGTCGTACTGGTCGATGATCTTTTCGGCGTACTGCCGGACGGCGGCCTTCTTGATAAAGCCCATGGACTGGAAGCGCTTGTCCTGGAAGGACTGAAGCACGATGTTATTCTCCAGGGAGTCATCCAGCACCAGACCGTGCTTGTGCCGGTCCTCGGGGATGTGGCTCAGGCCGGCGGCGCTGCGCTTATGGATGCTGGCCTTGGAAATGTCGGTACCGCAGAGGGTGACCTGGCCGGCGGTGGCCTTTTCCAGGCCGGTGATGCCGTAGACCAGCTCGCTCTGGCCGTTGCCGTCGATACCGGCGATGCACAGGATCTCGCCGGCATGGACATCGAAGCTGACATTGTCGACGGCGTTCTTTTTGCTGGTCTTGGAGGGGACGGTGAGGCCCTGGACAGACAGGACGGTGTCTGCGGGTTTGGCCTCCTCCTTCTGCACCTGCAGCTGGACGGGGCGGCCCACCATCATGTTGGAAAGGGACTGCTTGTCCGTATCCTTAATATCCACGGTACCCACATACTTGCCCTTACGCAGGACGGTGCAGCGGTCTGCCACGGCCATAATCTCATTGAGCTTGTGGGTGATGAAGAGGATGGACTTACCTTCCGCGGCGAAGCCACGCATGATGCCCATCAGCTCGTCGATCTCCTGGGGGGTCAGAACGGCGGTGGGTTCGTCGAAAATCAGGATCTCATTGTCCCGGTAGAGCATCTTCAGGATCTCGGTACGCTGCTGCATGCCCACGCTGATGTCCTCGATCTTGGCGTCCAGGTCCACATGGAGCTTGTACTTTTCGGACAATGCCTGGACCTTGGCCCGGGCGGTCTTGCGCTGCAGGAAGCCCAGCTTCACATCCTCGGCGCCCAGGATGATGTTGTCCAGAACGGTGAACACATCCACCAGCTTGAAGTGCTGATGCACCATGCCGATGTTCAGGGCGGTGGCATCGTTGGGATTGTTGATCTTTACGATCTGGCCGTTTTTCTTGATGACGCCGGCTTCCGGCTGGTACAGGCCGAACAGGACGCTCATCAGGGTGGATTTGCCGGCGCCGTTTTCGCCCAGCAGCGCGTGGATCTCACCGCGGCGCAGCTGCAGAGTGATGTTGTCGTTGGCGACAATGCCGGGGAATTCCTTGCGGATGCCCAGCATTTCAATGATGTATTCCGATTGCATGGAAATGTCTGCCCCCTCTTTGTTATTCTAGGGTATATTCAAAAACATTATAACGGAAATGCGGGGAAAAAGCAAGAAAATTCCTGATCGTTTTCCGGGCGGCAGAGGATCTTTGCGTGCAAAAAAAAGAGGAAGGCAAATGCCTTCCTCTTTCTTTTGTGCGTCAATTACTTAACGTAGTTCACGGTGACGTTTGCGGTGGACTCGGGGCACTCGACCAGAGCGTCGGAGATGGTGACCTTGCCGTCAACGATGTCCTTGAACAGCTTCTCGTAGTCAGCAACGGCCCAGTTCTTCAGGCTCCAGGTAGCGGTGGGCAGGCCAACAGCGTTGTCCTTGGCACCCAGAGAGGTGGACTTGCCACCGATCTCGGAGAACTTGCCCTCGTAGTGCTTGGTGATGGCCCAAACGGTAGCGTCAGCCAGGCCCTTCATAGCGGAGGTGATGACGGTGGTGGACTCGAAGGACTGGTCGACGTCAACGCCGACAACCTTGCCTTCCTCAGCGTCAGCAGCAGCGACGACAGAGGAGAACATGGAACCGCCGCAGGCGAAGACGACCTCAGTGCCGTTCTTGTACCAGCCGGTGACCATGGTCTGCAGCTCGGGAGAAGCGGAGAAGGAAGCGCCGTGGGCCCAGGAGTAGTTCAGCTCGACCTTGACGCCCTTGACAGCGGCAGCAGCCTCAGCGCCCTGAGCGAAGCCGTAGCCGAAGCGCTGGCAAGCGGGGTTGGTGCCGCCGCCACCGCCGGTGAAGCCCAGCTTGGTGTAGCCTTCCATGACAGCGGCGTAGCCGGCCAGGTAGCCGGACTGCTGCTCCATGAAAGCGATACCGGCGACGTTGTCGAAGCCGATGGGGTAGCCGTCGATGAAGACGAAGTTAACGTTGGGGTAAGCAGCGGCAGCGGCCTTCAGAGCAGCTTCCTGCATGAAGCCTGCAGCAACGACCACTTCGGCGCCGTTGTCGCAAGCCAGCTTCATGGCGTTGATACGGTCATCGTCAGTAGCCTGGTCGCCGTTGGCGGGCTGGTAGTACTTGTAGGACTTGCCGTTGTTGTGGGCGTACAGCTTCACGCCGTCATAGGTGCCCTGGTTGAAGGACTTGTCCTTCAGCTGGCCCACGTCGGTGATGAAGGCAACCTGGTACTTGCCGTCCTTGGAAGTCATTTCGTCAGCGATCTTATCGGGGTCAGTGACAGCGCCGCTCTGCTGGTTGTTGCTGGGAGCGCAACCGGCGAACAGAGAAGCGACCATCAGAACTGCCAGAAGCAGTGCAAGGATCTTCTTCATAGTATCGTTCCTCCAAAAAGTATGTTTGTTTGGTATGAAATACCTGCAGATATTGTCGCACATCCTGGGAAAAAAATCAACTCTTTTCCGCATTTTTGTCACTTTTGACAACACATTTTCTCAGGCCATATGCTCAGCGGCGGAAAAGCTGTGCGGCAGCAAATCTGCCAGGGTCAAATCCTGGCGGGAATTTTCGCTGCCCACCAGATAAACCTTGAAATCATCCCCGCAGAACTCCCGCATCACCTGGCGGCAGACGCCGCAGGGCGGGAAAAAGCCGGTGATACAGCCGTCCTTGCCGCCGCAGACGGCGATGGCGGTGAAATCCCGGTGGCCGTCGTAGACGGCTTTGAAAAAGGCGGTGCGCTCGGCGCAGTTGGTGGGGCCGTAGGCGGCGTTTTCGATGTTGCAGCCTTGGTACACGGTGCCGTCGGCGCACAGCAGCGCCGCGCCCACCTTGTAGCCGGAGTAGGGTACATAGGCGTGATGCATGGCTTCGATGGCCAGTTCACACAGTTTTTCAGGTGTCATCGGATAACCTCCTTGGCAAAGCTCACACCGGGGGTGTCCAGGGATACGCCCAGCAGCTGCGCCACGGTGGCGGCGATGTCTGCAAAGGAGTCCTTTGTTCCCAGGGAGCCGGGGCGTACCTGCTTGCCCAGCACCAGCAGCGGCACATATTCCCGGGTGTGGTCGGTGGTGGCGGCGTAGCCGGGGTCACAGCCGTGGTCGGCGGTGATGAGCACCAGGTCTTCGTCCCCCAGCTTGGGCAGGAAAGTACCCAGCCATGCGTCAAATTCCGACAGAGCCTGGGCGTAGCCGTCAATATTTCGCCGGTGGCCGAACTGCATATCAAAATCCACCAGGTTCACAAAGCACAGGCCGGTGAAATCCGTGGCAGCATACGCATCGGTGTGGGCCATGCCGTCGGCATTGGATTTGTTGTATACATGCTCCGTGGTGCCACGGCCGGCAAAAATATCATAAATTTTGCCCACGCCGATGGAACTGAGGCCCGCGGCCTTCACCGCGTCCAGCAGGGTTTCCTTGGCAGGCTCCAGGGAGAAATCGTGTCGATTGGCGGTGCGCTTAAAATTCCCCTTCTTGTCGCCGACGAAGGGGCGGGCGATGACCCGGCCCACGCCGTGCTTGCCCTGAAGGATCTTTCGGGCGATGCGGCAGTATTCGTAGAGCTGCTCCGGCGGCACGAGCTCCTCATGGGCGGCCACCTGGAACACAGAGTCGGCAGAGGTATAAACGATGAGGTCGCCGGTTTGCAGGTGGGCTTCGCCGAATTCGTCCAGCACCGCGGTGCCGGACCAGGGGGCATTGGCCAGAACGCCCCGGCCGGTGGCTTCCCGGAAGGGCTTCAGCACTTCCTCAGGGAAGCCCTGGGGATAGGTGGGCAGGGGATCCTTGGACACCAGGCCGGCGATCTCCCAATGGCCGATGGTGGTATCCTTGCCCATGGACTTTTCCGTCAGCCGGGCATAGGCACCGGAGGGAGCGTCCGTCTTGGGCAGGCAGGTAACGCCGTCGATGTTGCCCAGGCCCGCGGCGATCATATTGGGAATATGCAGCTTGGGGGAATCGGCGCAGGAGGCCAGGGTATTGACCCCTACATCGCCGAAAGCCTCGGAATCGGGCATGGCGCCGATGCCGAAGGAGTCCAAAACGATCAGAAAAATTCGTTTCATAGCTTTCACCTCTTGGGGCAAAAATGCAGAACACAGTGCAACGTGTAATTTTGCATTCTGCATTCTGCATTTTGCATTGATTTACTTATTCTCCATGGCCACGGCCACATCCAGGGCTACCTGCATCATCTGGGTGAAGGCGGTCTGACGCTCCTGGGCGGTGGTCTCCACGCCCTTGAGGACGTGGTCGGAAATGGTGCAGATGCACAGACCCCGCTTACCGTAACGGGCGGCGTTCATGTACAGGGCGGCGGCTTCCATTTCCAGGGCCATGACGCCCATCTTCTTCAGGCCGTAGACGCTGTCCAGACCTTCGGGAACGTCGATATGGTCACCGTAGAACACATCGGAGGAGCTGACATTGCCCACATGGTAGGTAGCGCCGGCGTTTTCGCAGGCCTTCACCGCCTCGCTGAGCAGGGTGTAGTCGGCGATGGGGGCGAAGGTGCCGGGCAGATGGAACTGGGCAGCCCAGTTGCTGTCGGTGCAGGCGCCCTGGCCTATGACGATGTCATAGAGGTTGATGTGGTCCTGGATAGAACCGGCGGAGCCCACACGGATGATGTTCTCCACGCCGAAGAAGTTGAACAGCTCATGGGAGTAGATGCCGATGGCGGGCATGCCCATGCCGGAGGCCATGACGGACACCTTTACGCCCTTGTAGTAGCCGGTGTGGCCCTGAACGCCCCGGACATTGTTGACCAAAACGGGATTTTCCAGGAAGTTTTCCGCGATAAATTTCGCCCGCAGGGGGTCGCCGGGCATCAGCACGGTCTTGCCGAAGCCTATGTCGTCCTGGACATTGATGTGGGGCGTGGTGGGGAAGTTGGACATAGTGATTCTCCTTTGTAAATTACAAATTACAAGTTACAAATTATAAATTATTTTGCGGATAGTGCTTGCAATTTGTAATTTATCATTTGTAATTTTGAATTAATAGGTGCCGTCGTTTTCCAGGCCCTTGGCGATCTTGACGATGCGGCTGGTACCCAGGCGGGAAGCGCCCAGGGCGATGAACTTTTCCGCGTCCTCCAGGCTGGAGATACCGCCGGCGGCCTTGAGCTTCACATGGGGGGCAACATGCTTTGCAAACAGCTCCACATCGGCAAACGTGGCGCCGGCCTTAGAAAAGCCGGTGGAGGTCTTGATGTAGTCGGCACCGGAGTCGGAAACGCACTTGCACAGAGCGATCTTCTCCTCGTCGGTCAGCAGGCAGGTCTCAATGATGACCTTCAGGAGCTTGCCCTTGCAGGCGGCCTTGATGGCGGAAATTTCAGCGGTCAGGTCTTCCCACTTGCCTTCTTTTGCCCAGCCGATGTTGATGACCATGTCCACTTCGTCAGCGCCGTTGTCTACGGCGTCGCTGGCCATGAAGCACTTGGCTCTCGTGGTGGCGTAGCCGTTGGGGAAGCCG
>JAZREG010000182.1:0-9819 GCA_045660725.1 Faecousia sp. | reverse complement strand
ATGGAATTGAGCACCTGCGGCACAACAGAGGCGATGATCGAACCCTCGATGGACGCGGTATCCACCTTGTAAACATCCAGCAGGATCTTCAGATCCACGCAATATTGGTCAGAGGTCTTGGTGGATTCGGTGCGAAGCCGGGCTTCAAAGATGATCTTCTCCCCTTCCACACCGCCGATGACGATGTTGGAGTTACCAATATCAACAGTCAAAATCATAACATTTCCTCCAAATCTCCCAGCCGCAGGATTCGGCAGGACAGTATTTGATGATCTTCCACTTCAATAAGGCCCACGCTGCCGCTGAGTGAACGGCAGGAGCCGGGATTCAGCACCCAAAGACCACCCGGCTCCTTATCGCAGTAAGGAATATGGGTATGGCCAAATAAGGCTGCCACGGCGCCTGAAGAGCGGGCGCTCCATAGAAGTGCGCTTAGAGATTGTTTTACATCATGGTTGTGGCCGTGGGTCATAAAAAGGGTAACTCCGCAGACCTTATAGCAAATGGTCTCCGGATGGATCCCATAGATCCGGCCGTAATCACAGTTGCCCGGCACCTGATGCATCGTCAGGTGTGGGTAGGCTTCGCTGAGTTCGGTGGCGTCGTCAAAATGATCCCCAAGATGAATGATGGCGTGGGGCTTCGTCGCATGCACAGCAAAGCGCATCAGCTCCTGCCTTCCGTGAGAATCGGACAGCACAAGGATCTTCATAAGTCACCTTCCCTCAGTTTTTTCCTATTATACCACACAGTTTCGGGAATTTCCACCGCTGTGGGGCATTTTTTTGTTCCCAGGAACGAATTTACCGCCGGGAGCATATACTGTTTTAGAACCCATAGGGATGGAGGTGTTTTGGATGAAGGATCAGGAGCGGACGGTTGCCGAAGCGATGCGCCTGGCAAACACCGATGCGGGAAAGCAGCTGCTGGCATTGCTGAAAAGTCAGCAGCCGGATGCGCTGGAGACCGCCATGAACCAGGCCCAGGCGGGCAACTACGATGCCATCAAACAAACCATGTCCGCCGCACTCTCCTCCCCGGAAGTGCAGCGGCTTCTGAAACAGATGCGGGGGTAGTCCATGGAAGAACAAATCAACGCCATTCTCGGCAATCCTGAGATGATGGCGCAGATCATGCAAATGGCAAAGAGCCTCGGTGGCGCTCCCGGAGAACCACAGATCGTGCAGAGCGCACCTGCCGTGGCGGATACTGGGTTGGAACTTGACCCGGGCCTCCTGCAGAAGCTGGCTTCCGTGGCAGGCAACATCGGCATTAACAGGGATCAGCGAAATCTCCTGACGGCGCTGCGGCCTTACCTGAGCAGCAGCCGGCTTCAAAAGCTGGAAAAGGCGATGCGGGCAAGCAGCCTGGCGTCGGCCGCCTCCGGATTTTTGAGCAGCGGAGGCCTCTCCCTGCTGACGGGCAGGTGACGGAAGGTGTATAACCGTTACATCCCCCAGCCGGATGGAAGTTATCAGCGCAGCAGAATGCCGTCCCAGGAATCGCAAACCATCCACGCAACCCATCCTGCGCCTCAGGAAGTTTCCTCCGCGGCTGCTGCGCATCCGGTGCCGATGAATTCAGAACCGACCGAGATGGGGGCGATGGGCTTTCTGCGCCGGTTGATCCCTAAGGATCTGGACACGGGAGATCTGTTGGTGATCATTTTACTGCTTTTGATGGCCGGCGATGGGAAAGACAGTAAAAACTCGGCGCTCTTGACGCTGGCACTGTATCTATTTTTGTAGAATACGATTGAAAAGGCGTAAAATTCCCGTTATAATGCATCTAAAGGATGTGAGGTGACGGGAATGAAAAGATGCTATGCCATAATACTGCTTGCTTTGATGCTAACGGTCTTGACCGGTTGTCCCCTGCGTTTTGAGAGGAAGGAATACGGTTTTGCCCGGGAGGTGGCGGAGCAGGAACGGCAGGTGCGGATGCAGGTGGTGCAGACCGCCCAGGGTTATCTTGGCTATAAGGAAAGCGACGGAAGTTATAAGAAGATCATCGATCGTTACAACAGCCAGGAGGTGCTGCCGGTTAATTACGCGGTGCAGTATACAGATAAATGGTGCGCCACCTTTGGCAGTGTGGTTGCCCTGGATTGTGACTTGACAGATATCATCCCCGTAGAATGCGGCTGCCAACGGCAGATCGAACTGTTTCAGGGCCTGGGCTGCTGGGAAGAAGATGACAGCTATATTCCCCTGCCCGGCGATTACATTTTCTATGATTCAGATCATAAGGGCGATGGTGACTGCACCGATTGGGCCGATCATGTGGGCATCGTCATTGGTGTCTGCGAGGATTCCATCCAGGTGATCGAAGGAAACTATAATAAAGCGGTGGACTATCGTTATATCCCCATCGATGACAAGACTATCCGTGGTTTCGGTGTGCCGAATTACGAAATGGAATAAAAAGCTGCCGCATTTACATTCTGCGGCAGCTTTTTTATATTATTTCGCAACAAATCCGACCTTCTTGTAGACCTTGCGCAGGGTCTTCTCAGCCACGTAGGAGGCCTTCTGAGCACCGTCCCGGTAGACGGATTCCAGGTATGCCTTGTCCTTCATCAGCCGTTGAGACTCCTCCCGGATGGGACGCAGATGCTCCACCACAGCCTCACCAACCATGGGCTTGAACTTGCCGTAGCCGCAGCCGGCGAACTCGGATTCGATTTCCTCGAAGGTCTTGCCGGTGACCGCAGAGTAGATGGTCATGAGGTTTGCCACACCGGGCTTATTTTCCTTGTCGTAGCGGACGCAGTTTTCCGTATCGGAGTCGGTGATGGCCCGCTTGAACTGCTTCATGATCACTTCAGGGGCATCCATCAGCAGCACACGGCCGGTGTCCTCGTTTTCGGACTTGGACATCTTGGCCAGGGGGTTGGTCAGACTCATGACCCGGGCGCTTACCTTGGGAATGAAGGGCTCGGGGATCTTGAACACATCGCCGTAGATGCTGTTAAAGCGGCGGGCGATGACGTGGGTCAATTCTACGTGCTGCTTCTGATCTTCGCCCACAGGGACCAGGTCGGGCTGATACAGCAGGATATCGCCGGCCATCAGGCTGGGATAAGTAAAGAGACCGGCATTGATGTTGTCGGCGTTCTTGGCGGACTTGTCCTTGAATTGGGTCATGCGGCTCAGCTCGCCAAACATGGAGTAGCAATCCAATACCCAACCCAGCTCCGCGTGCTGATGCACATGGCTCTGAATGAACAGGGTGTTCTTCTCAGGATCCAGGCCGCAGGCAATGTACTGGGCCAGCTGCTCCAGGGTGCGGCGGCGCAGATCGGCAGGGTTCTGCCGCACAGTAATGGCATGCAGGTCGGCCATAAAGTAGAAGGAATCGTACTGGTCAGCCCGTTCTGCCCAATTCTTCACGGCACCCAGGTAAGAACCCAGGGTAAGGTCTCCGGAGGGCTTGATGCCGGAGAGCATTCTTTTCTTTGCAACAATAGTTTCTTCCATAGGAATTTTCGCCTCATTTCAACGATTTTGGCTTATTCTACCACACTTATCTCCAAAAGGCAACCGTAATTACAAAAATACCGCCCGGGCAAACCGGGCGGTAACTGTTAAATTCCGAGCACATCCAGGAGGTCAAATCGCTTACCTGTGTTCTTAAGGTTTTGGATCGCATTTGCCATATTGTTGCTTTGGTTCTGAGCGATGTTTCCAAATAGGAACGCGAATCGTCCCGGGGCCACTTCCTGTTCCAAACCGCCGCTATCCATAGCCGCATAATATCCGAAATAAAACCGTATACCGTCCCCGGTGGGAAGGTCGGATTTTGTCAAATCAATGACCTCGCTGTCAGATGCCGAGGCTTCCTGCCTTGCCGCGGAAATGCAGGTGTTAAGCAGCTGCCATTCGTACCAGGAAACATTGGCAACACCCAGGATTTTTGCCTCAACATCTCCGCTCAGAATGTCCAAAAGTCTAGCTTCCGGCAATTCATAAACCGTCATGCGCATGATGGTGCTGTCGGTCACATCGCCGGTAAATACCACCAGCCGGCCGGGATCAGAAATATATGCGTATGTAACATATTGATTCGATTGACCATTCAGTTGCTGCTCCAGGGAGAGGGTCACGGTAGTACCGACGCTGGAAGTATCTGCCTTAGGAACAGTCTTGGGATCGGGCAAATCTCCGGGACGGGTTTCTGCGTTTTTCAGTACAAACACACAGACAACTGCCGCAACCACCACAAGCAAGAGAATGATCCAAATGAATCGCTTTTTCATAATACCGCTCCTTTCTAAATACACAAATGAAATGTTACCAATTATTATATACCATAGCTGTAATTAAATGTATATATATCGAATAAGAAAATCATCGAAATAACTAAGATAAAATTGACAACACAGGCGCAAAATGCTATACTGTTTAGCGAAAATCACGAAAGATGAGGTAAGACTTATGGATTATCAGGCACTTGCCGAATTGCTGTTTCCCAATGTGACGGAAACTCCTGAGGAAGTGGAAGCCCGCTTCCCCCACCGTAACCTTCCCGAGGGTGCTGTTGTCACCCGTATGGCCCCTTCCCCCACCGGCTTTGTCCACCTGGGCAACCTGGTGCAGGGCATGATCTCCGAGCGGATGGCCCACCAGTCCGGTGGCGTTCTCTTCCTTCGGGTGGAAGATACCGATGCCAAGCGGGAAGTCCCCGGTGCGGTGGAGATCCTCATTGATACTTTGAAGCATTACAGCATCCTCTTCGACGAGGGCGCTACCCACGATGGCGACGCAGGTCTCTACGGCCCCTACCGTCAGCGCCAGCGTGCTGCCATTTACCACGTGTTTGCCAAGAAGCTTGTTTCCGAAGGCAAGGCCTACCCCTGCTTCTGCACTGAGGAAGAGCTGACCGCTATGCGGGAACAGCAGGAGGCCAACAAGGAGAACTTCGGTTACTACGGCAAGTACGCCACCTGGCGTGACCGCCCCATTGAGGACATCAAGGCGCAGCTGGATGCCGGCAACCCCTGGGTTCTGCGCTTCCGCAGCGAAGGCTCCATTGAAAATCAGTTCAAGTTCGATGACCTGGTCAAGGGCAAGCTGACCATTACCGAAAATGACATTGATAATGTTCTGCTGAAGTCCGACGGCATTCCCACCTATCACTTCGCCCACGCGGTGGACGATCAGCTGATGCGCACCACCCATGTGGTTCGTGGTGACGAGTGGCTGCCCAGCCTTCCCTTCCATATCCAGTTGTTTAAGGCCCTGGGCTTTAAGCTGCCCAAGTATGTCCACATCGGACCGCTGATGAAGATGGACGGCACTTCCAAGCGGAAACTCAGCAAGCGCAAGGATCCGGAGCTTGCTCTGACCTACTATAAGGCCGAGGGCTTCCCGATTAAGGCTGTTCAGGAATACCTGATGACGGTGCTCAACTCCAACTTTGAGGATTGGCGCCGGGCAAACCCCGATGCTCCCGTGGATGATTTCAAGTTCAGCCCCAAGAAGCTCAATCCCGCTGGCAGCCTCTTTGACTATGCTAAGTTGGTGGACGTTTCCAAGAATGTGGTCTCCCGGATGACTGCCGAGGACGTTTACGCTCAGCTGGTGGAGTGGGCAAAGGAATTTGATCCTGAATTTGCGGGTGTGCTGGAAAGCGACGCCGACTTGGCAACCAAGATCCTGGCCATCGGCCGTGGCGGCAAGAAGCCGAGAAAGGATCTGGCGGTTTGGAAGGACGCAAAGCCTTACATGGGCTTCTTCTACGACAAGTACCTGGAAGCACCTGTGTTTGATGAGAAGTTCAGCAAAGATGTGATCCGCACTGTTCTTCAAAAGTTCCTGGCAGTTTACGATCCTGCGGACGATTCTGCTGTTTGGTTTGAGAAGGTTAAGGCCATCACCGAGGAAGTGGGCTTCACCTGCGATATGAAGGCATACAAGGCTGATCCCGCCGCCTTCCCCGGCACCGTGGCAGATGTGTCCACCTTCCTGCGTCAGGCGGTTACCGGCAAGACCAACTCCCCTGACCTGTACACCGTAATGCAGCTGCTGGGCAAGGACCGGAGCGTGGAACGGATCCAGGCTGTGCTGAATTCCCTGTAACGAAAAAGAAAACCTGCATGGAGAAATCTCCATGCAGGTTTTTTGTCAGGGAATGAAGTATTCAAAAATGGGGATCCAGCCTTCTTTAACGGCAATGTCATATTCTTCTTTGGTGCGAATGGTCCAACTGACACCCTGCAGCCCCCACACCTTACGACACAGCCAGGTGCCGAACATATTCCGGTCGGAATAGCGGTAGGCAACAAAGTCAGGCAACACCAGGAAATTGGCAAAGTGGTGGGTCATAACGAACTTCAGCACCGGGTGGAGCTTATTGCCCTTGGAACGGAAGAAGTTCTCGGCCAGCTGACCGCGAACGATCTCCGGCCGGTTCAGACGCATCCAGCGGATGCATCTAGGATCGAAGGATTCGATACAGTAGACACCCGGATAGCCCTTGAGCGCCTCACAGACAGCCTCGCACAGGGCGGCGTGGTTTCCCTTCTCGGCCTTCAGCTCGATGATCAGGGGTGCTTTGCCGTCGTACAGCTCCAGCAGCTGCCGGAAGGTAGGGATCTTCTCCTCGGTACCTTCCAGACGGTAGTTCTCAAGATCCTCGGTACGAAGGTCCTCGATCCGCACATCCGCACCCGCGGTGCGCTTCAGAGAAGCGTCGTGGATGATGGCCAAATTGCCGTCAGCCATCAGGTGCACATCGAATTCGATGCCAAAACCATGCTCCAGAGCCAGCCGGAAGGCTTCCATGCTGTTTTCGGGAACACCGTTGCCGTGGAGACCTCTGTGGGCATAGGCCCAGCCGCGGAGCTTCTCCAGCCCGGGATGGCCCTTTCTACCTCTGATAATAAACAGATAACAGAGGAAAAGAATTAGAATCGCAATAAGAAAATAGATCATAACAGTATCCTATCAATCATTATCAAAGGCTTCCAGGCCCTTCTTGCCCTCGACCTTGGAGTCGCCGTGCTTGACCATCAGCATGGTGAAGAAGGCCAGGCCCACGAAGATGCTGGCATAGGGGAACAGGCTGGTCATGGCGATATGGTCCATGAACAGGCCGGAAACGGTGGGAGTCAGGGACTGGGCGGCCATGGAAGCGGTGTAGTAGTAGCCGGTGTACTTGCCCACATCGGCGCCGGTGCACATCTCGACGACCATGGGGAAAGAGTTGACATTGATGGTTGCCCATGCAACGCCGGCCAGGATGAACATGGCTGTCATCAGCCAGTTGGGGCTGGAGGCGGTGAGGAAGCAGCCAACAAAGAAAGCGGTGAACAGCATGACGATACCGGCCAGGATAGTCTTCTTACGGCCGATCTTGGAGGCCACCATACCCACAGGCAGGTAAGCCACGATGGCAGCAACGTTGGCCAGCAGCAGCGTAGTGGTTGCGTCCTTATCCAGCACGTTCTGGGCGTAAACGGTGTACTTGGAAGTGATGGCGTTGTAACCGAAGAACCACAGGACGATGGATGCCAGGATGAAGATCAGGCTGCGCAGTTCGCTCTTGCCCAGCTTCTTCTTCTCGCCGGGCTCGGCGGGAGCCTCTTCCTTATCCAGACCCAGACGAATGCTCTCTTCCTGCATCTCAGCAGCCCACTTGGGCTCCTTGACCTTCAGCAGGAAGATCACCAGGGCGATGAGCATAATACCGCCAACGATGGCATAAACGCCGGTGTAGCTCATATAAGCGTACTTGACCTTGGAAGTGGCCAGCACGGAACCGATGCCCAGGACAATGATGCCACCGGCATTACCCATCAGGTTAATAACGGCGTTGGCCTTGGAACGCAGAGGCTTCAGGGTCACGTCGGGCATCAGGGCCACAGCGGGGGTACGGAAGGTTGCCATGGAGATCAGGAGCAGCAGCAGGATGCCCAGGAAGATGACCAATGTGGAAGGATCTTTGGCGGTCACTGCGGCGGCGCTGGCCTGACGGGCAGGCACCACATGGCGGGTGTACAGGTTGACCTCCACTTCGCGGCCGAAGCTGTTGAGCTCGGTGGCCTTGGAGTCGGTGGTCAGCTGGCAGAATTCCTCTCTGGTGTACAGATCCACCAGCTTGAATTCCACACCCTCAGGGGTAGTCAGGGTGGTATCCTTCTGCTCGTCATAGATGATGCCCATGGTGGCAGGATCGTTGACCTTAGCGTAAGCATCGATCTTCTGCAGCTGGGCATTGTCTGCCAGGGACAGAAGCATCATGAAAGCGACTGCCAGGATGGTGCCGGTACGCACAAAGGGCGTGCGGCGGCCGGATTTGCTCTTGCAGCGGTCGGAAATACCGCCAAACAGGGGCAGCATAAACAGGGCCAGGATGTTGTCCAGGGCCATAACGATGCCGGAAGCGGTCTGGCTCATGCCGAACTTACTGGTAAGGGTCATTGCAATGGTCACATCATAGACCTGCCAAAAAGCGCAGATCAGGAAGAATGCGAAACCTACGAAAACAGTGCGTTTGGTATTGAGTTTCATACGGGGTTACCTCCGTTCATAGTGGGATAAAATGCGTACTCCCCTATTATACAACGATTCTGCAAAAAGTCCAGTTAAAGATGAAAAAAGCAGCCCGAATTTGGGCTGCTCTTTTTAAATGATTGCGTCCATATGGATGGTGCGGATACGAAAGCCGCATTTTTGGTAAAAAGCAACGGCTGCATCATTTTCCGGGTGAACGCCCAGCTGGAGTTCCCGGCAGCCGAAGGCCTTCGCCAGGGCACGGATGTCCCCCATCATTTCCTTTCCAATGCCATGGCCCCGCAGGACTTCATCCACGCAGATGCTGTCCAGGCGCATAACCTTCTTCTTCACTACCCCAGGTCCGTCCATTTCCCGAATGGAGATGGACACATAACCAACGACGGCTCCCCCCAACTTTGCTACATAAACGAGGCGATCTTTCATGGCAGAAAGAAACGCTTCTTTGGAATAAGGTTCTTCCGAATGATAGTAGATATCCGGACGCCAGGCGGCATGCAGGTCGTGGATTTGGACAGAAATCCGTTTGACCGCTTCCCAATCTGATTCTCTGGCAAGCTCCAGCATTATGCCAGCACCGCCTTGTGGAAGACCTTCTTGCCCTTACGGATCTTCACGCCTTCCTTAAGCATCTCTTCTGTGACGGCAAACTGAGGCGCGGGAACCTTTTCGTCATTGACGAATACGCCACCCTGCTCCACCAGCTGGCGGGCCTGCTTGTTGGAAGGTGCCAGGCCGCAGGTAACCATAAGGTTCAGGATACCGATCTTACCGTCCACCAGGGCGTCAGCGGAGATCTCGGTGGTGGGCATGTTTGCATCGTCGCCACCGCCCATGAACAGCGCCTTTGCAGCAGCCTGGGCCTTGTTGGCCTCTTCCTCGCCATGAACCAGCTTGGTCAGCTCGTAGGCCAGGATCTCCTTGGCAGTGTTCAGCTGCGCATCCTTCCAATCGGACATCTTCTCGATCTCCTCCAGGGGCAGGAAGGTCAGCATACGGATGCACTTGAGTACGTCCGCATCCTCCACATTCCGCCAGTACTGGTAGAAGTCAAAGGGAGTGGTCTTATTGGGATCCAGCCAAACCGCGCCCTTGGCGGTCTTGCCCATCTTCTTGCCCTCGGAGTTGAGCAGCAGCGTGATGGTCATGGCATGGGCATCCTTACCCAGCTTCTTGCGGATCAGCTCGGTGCCGCCCAGCATATTGGACCACTGATCGTTACCGCCAAACTGGAAGTTACAGCCGTAATTCTGGAACAAATAATAAAAATCATAGGACTGCATAATCATGTAATTAAATTCCA
>JAZREG010000181.1:0-2904 GCA_045660725.1 Faecousia sp. | reverse complement strand
AAAGGCCCCCTTGCCTAAAGGGGGCTGGCTGCCCGTAGGGCAGACTGGGGGATATTCTGCCGCAAGAGCGGCAGAAACGCCCTTCGGGCGTTGAATCCCTCCACCGCTTGCGCGGTCCCCCTCCCTCTAGGCGAGGGAGGCTTTCTTCTATCGAACTGCTCGATAAACTCCAATTTGAAGCTGCATACAAAGGAGGAGCGGCTTTTGCCGCACAACACTATGAAAACATTTATGGACAAAGATTTTCTGCTTTCCACCGAAACTGCCAAGCATCTTTACCACGACTATGCCAAGGTGCTGCCCCTGGTGGACTACCACTGCCACCTGAATCCCCGGGAAATTTATGAGGATCGCCGATTCGACAACCTGGTGGAGGTTTGGCTGGGTGGTCAGAACCCCGACGGCAGTTTCGCCGGCGACCACTATAAGTGGCGCATGATGCGCTCCAACGGCATTGAAGAGGACTATATCACCGGCAACAAGCCCGCCTTTGAGCGGTTTGTCAAGCTGGCCGAGGCTCTGGAAATGGCCATCGGCAACCCCATGTACCACTGGTGCCACCTGGAACTGCAGCAGTTCTTCGGCGTCTACGAGCCCCTGACCGTGGAGAGCGCCCAGCGGATCTGGAACCACTGCAACGACCTGCTGCGCAACGACCCGGACATGACCGCCCGTGGCTTGATCCGCAAGGCCAATGTGGCCCTCATCGGCACCACCGATGATCCTATTGATGATCTGAACTGGCACGAAAAGATCGCCGCCGATCCCACCATTTCCGTGGTGGTTTCCCCCTCCTACCGTCCCGACAAGGCAGTGAATATCCACAAAGACGGCTGGCATGGCTATATGCAGCAGTTGGCAGCCTCTGTGGGCAAGGCGCAGCTGACCTCCATGCAGGAGGTGCTGGACGCTTTGACGGAGCGGCTGGAATACTTCAAGACCCGGGGCTGCAAGGCTGCCGACCACGGCCTGGACTATGTTCCCTTTGTCGATTACACCCTGGAGCAGGCAGACGCCGTGTATCAGAAGGCGCTGCGGGGCGAAAAGCTGACCACCGAGGAAGTGGAAGGCTATCAGACCGTGATCCTGCTGCACTTGGGCAAGGCCTACCACCGGCTGGGTATCGTCATGCAGGTCCACTACTCCTGCCTGCGGAACAACAACCAGCGGATCTTCAAGGCCCAGGGCCCGGACACCGGCGTGGACGCCATTGCTCAGAACACCTGCGGCGGCAATGTTTCCCGGTTCCTCAGCGCTTTGGACGAAGCCGGTGCCTGCCCCAGAACCGTTTTGTACTCCCTGAATCCCGCGGACAATGCCCAGCTGGGCACCCTCATCGGCTGCTTCCAGGACAGCTCCATCCCCGGCAAGATCCAGCACGGCTCTGCCTGGTGGTTCAATGATACCAAGTCCGGCATGGAAGAGCAGATGAAGTCCCTGGCAAACCTGGGCCTGCTGGGCAACTTTATCGGTATGCTCACCGACTCCCGCTCCTTCCTCAGCTATGCCCGCCACGACTACTTCCGGCGAATCATGTGCAACCTCATTGGCACATGGGTGGAAAATGGCGAGTACCCCAACATCGATGCCAGCCTGAAGAAGATCGTAGAGGGTATCAGCTACTTCAACGCCAAGCGGTATTTTGACCTGTAAAGGAGAAAACCCATGAAAATTGCCACTTCTACCGGCGATTTTGGCCGGTTTTCCCTGACGGAGCAGCAAAAAGTACAGGAGCTGTACGACGCCGGCTTCCGGTATGTGGATTTGAGTTTCTACACCTGCAACAAGCCCGGTTCCTGGCTGCTGCAGGACGACTGGAAGGAGCAGGCTTATGCCCTGAAGGAATTCGGGGAAAAACTGGGCGTACAGTTTGTCCAGTCCCACGGCCCGAATGTCAACGCCCTGGAGCCCGGCGAAAACTGGGAAAACGATGTGCTGTCCGTCCACCGTTCCCTGGAAGTCTGCGCCATTCTGGGCATCCCCACCTGTGTGCTGCATATGGGATTCCAGATCGGCCCTTCCAAGGAAGAGTGGTTCCGGCGGAACAAGGCCTTTGTGGAGCAGTTCTTCCCCACCATGGAGCGCACCGGGGTCTACCTGCTTCACGAGAACAGCACGAAATCCAATATGAAAGAGCGATACTACCCCCTCACCGGTGAGGATATGGCAGAGTTCTGTGATTATGTAAACCACCCGTTGTTCGGTGCCTGCTGGGATACCGGCCACGCCAACTGCGAGGGCCACCAGTACGAGGATCTCATCGCCATGGGCGACCGGCTGAAGGCCATCCACTTCAATGACAACCGGGGCGAAAAGGACGAGCATCTGATGCCCTTCAACGGCACCATGAGCATGGACGATATCATGCACGGCCTGCTGGACATCGGCTTCCAGGGCTACTTCACCCTGGAGTGCGAATCCACCCTGAAAAACGGCAACGGCTGGCCCTACAAGCGCCGTCCCTCCACCCGGGACAACCGACTGTTCGATGTACCCATCGAGATCATCCGCCTCCAGGAGAAGGTGCTGTACGCCACCGCCAAGTACATCCTGGAGCAGTACGATTGCTTCGAGGCGTAAAAGGCTTCCCCTGGGGGAAGCTGTCACGAAAATTGGCTCTAAAGCCAATTTTCGTGACTGATGAGGGAAAACTCACCCCTCATCTTTCAGTCAGCGTTCTTCAAAACGCGAAAAGTCTCACCCTCATCCGTCTTTTCCAGTTTGCCCTTCCGCGGGGCAAACTGGAAAATCCACCTTCCCCCAGGGGAAGGCTTTGTGCAGCAACCCTGTTCATAGAAAATGCCCGTTCCGGGGAAACCCGAACCGGCTTATTATTTTACTTTGCCAGGAGTTCTGCCATGGCTTCCAGGGCAGCGCTGACGATCCGGTCGCCGGTATCGCCTT
>JAZREG010000180.1:0-2052 GCA_045660725.1 Faecousia sp. | reverse complement strand
CAGGTGGTGGCTTCCCGCTCGGTTTTGCAGGCATCCATAAAGGCCATATAGCGCTTGCAGTAGGCGTACATTTCTTCCTTCTGCTCAGGTGTGATGCGGGCATAGCCGTTCTTGTGGGTGGCCAGCAGGGATTCACGCAGTTCTTCGTTGGTCATAAGGATTCTCCTTTGTTTAGTTTTCTTTCATTATACCCAACTGCTTCAAAAAAGCAAGGCTCTTTTCCCGGAATTGGGCTTCGGTGCCGTCATTTTCCAGGCAGTAGCCGCATTTTTCCCGGAACCAATCCCCATCATGCTGGGCATCGATCCGTTTGGCGGCGTAGCTTTCCTCAATGCCGTCCCGGGCCATAAGGCGCTGGATCCGCGCCTCCCGGGGGGCGGTGACCGCCACGGTCACCTGGCACAGTTCCGCAAGGCCGCCTTCAAACAGGCCGATGGCGTCAATAGCGACCAAAGACGGGGCGGCTTGAAGGCGGCGCAGCACTTCTTTTTTTACCGCCCCATGGGTGATGCGGTTCAGCGTTTTTAAAGCCTCCGCATCAGAAAAGACCAGGCTGCCCAGCTTTTTTCGATCCAGTTGGCCGCCCACCACCGTTCCGGGGAAAGCTTCTTCGATGGCAGCCAGCAGGGAGGGGTCGGTTCTGAGCAGCTCGTGGTAGATCCGGTCGCAATCCAGCACCAAGCCACCTGCTGCCTCGATGACCCGAAGCAGGGTGGTCTTTCCGCAGCCGGTACCGCCGGTGATGCCGATGATCATGCTTCCACCTCCGCGTCGATGATCCGGAAGGCGGCAGCTTTTTTTAGTCGATTCTGTACCGCATAGGCCACGCCGTCGCCCACGGGACAACGGGCATAGACCATCCGGATGCTGGGATCGTCCAGCTCCCGCAGGGCGGCAAAGAGACCCGCGGACAGGGTGTCCACATCCGCCTCCTTACCATAGGCCAGGGGGGCGCAGCCGGCGTACAGGGGCAGCTCCTCCTCAAAGCACAGTACCCGGTCGCCGGGCGCGTAATGCGCCTGGAGGTAGGCGGCAGGTTTTTCGCGGGAACCGGAAACGATGACCACCTCGCTCTGGGGGGCGTAATGCTTGTATTTCATGCCCGGGGCTTTCACCACATCCTCCGGATTCAGCTGAGCGGTAACGGCCTTGTCGATGACCAAATCGCCCAAAACCTCGGTAAGCTGCGCCGGGGTAATGCCGCCGGGACGCAGCAGCCGGGGGCGGTCTTCCGTCAGATCCACAATGGTGGATTCCACGCCCACCCGGCAGCTGCCGCCGTCTACCACCGCCTCGATCCGGCCGTCATGGTCATGCAGTACATGCTGAGCGGTGGTGGTGGAGGGCTTGCCGGAGAGGTTGGCGGAGGGGGCAGCCAGGGGAACACCGGCCAGGCGGATGATGCTCCGGGTAATGTCACAATCCGGACACCGCACCGCCACGGTGGAAAGACCGCCGGTGGTGCGCTTGGGCACAATGTCCCGGGCGGGCAGCACTATGGTCAGGGGGCCGGGCCAAAAACGCCGGGCCAGGGCATAGGCGCTTTCGGGAATACTGTGGCAGAACCGCTCCATCTCCGTTTCTTCCGCGATATGCAGGATCAGGGGGTTGTCCTGGGGACGGCCCTTGGCGATGAAGATCTTCGCCACAGCGTTTTCATCCAGGCCGTTGGCACCCAGACCGTAGACGGTTTCTGTGGGAACGGCCACCAGGCCGCCTTTTTTTATGATTTCCGCGGCGATTTGCGCGGTATTCGGCTGCTCTGCAGGCAAGTAAAGAGTTTCCATATCGGATACCTCAATTTTGCATTGATTTTAAAAAAGGAGCGGCAATGCCGCTCCCTTTTTTGAAATTACACAGTGGGCTGGTTGGCAGCTTCGATGATCTTGACGAACTTCTCGGGAACCAGGGAGGCGCCGCCGATCAGGCCGCCGTCGATGTCGGGCATAGCCAGCAGCTCGTAGGCGTTCTTCTCGTTCATGGAACCACCGTACTGGATGGTGATGGCACGAGCGTTCTTGGAGGAGTACAGCTTGCGAACCACAGCGCGGA
>JAZREG010000179.1:0-5162 GCA_045660725.1 Faecousia sp. | reverse complement strand
CCTGGGGGCGTCTTGCGGGGGTACCCTGAGGCCGCTGGGGGGCCTTTTGAGGAATACGAACCCGCTGGGTAGCGTCCGGCTGAGTTTCGGGAGCAGAGGCGTTCCTATCTGCAGCATGACCGGCGTTTGTGCCGGTGGCAGACGGATCCCGCTGCTGGGAGCCATTCCAATCTGCGTTACTGATGATAAACATCTCCTATCTGTCAGCGGTAGAAACCGCATATTTTTGGATCATACAAAATCATTATACCATATTTTCAGGGAAATGCAATGATTTTAACGGATCCATTGGTGAATTTCCTGTGAACGACCGGGAAACCGGCTCATTTCTTGCAGTATTTCGTGTACCGCTGGATAAAGATCTTGCTCTGACGCAGGCTGTCGACACCGGAGCTGAGCTTCAGCCGCAGGGTGGGAAGCTTGGCGCTGGCCACGAACTGGACTCTTGCCTTGTAATCCGCGTCGGCGCAGAGGGCGGTGACCGCCTCAAAGTCCAAATTGCTCAGGGTGAACAGCACATCCCCGGCTTTCTGCCGGATGTCCTGGATGCCCACATTCCGGGCCTGGGCCCGGAGCAGGGCGATGTCGATGAGGTTCAGGACGCCTCTGGGCGGTTCGCCATAGCGGTCGATGATCTCATCCAGCAGGTCGTCTGCGTCCTCCTGGCTGCGGATTGCGGCCATGCGCCGGTACAGGTCCATCCGTTCCTCGCCCCGGGCAACATAGTCCTTATCTACATTGGCGGTAACGTTGAGGTCGGCGGTGCAATCGATCTGCCGAGGGGCTTCGCCCTTTTCTTCCAGCACAGCTTCATCCAGAAGCTTCAGGTACATATCATAGCCCACGCTCATCATGTGACCGGATTGCTCCGCACCCAGCAGGTTGCCGGCACCACGGATCTCCAGGTCACGCATGGCGATCTTGAAACCGGAGCCGAATTCTGCAAAGTCCCGGATGGCGGCCAGCCGCTTTTCGGCGATCTCGGTCAAATTCTTGTCCGGGCGGTAGGTGAAGTAGGCGTAGGCGTGGCGGGTGGAACGACCAACCCGGCCCCGGAGCTGATGCAGCTGGGACAGGCCGAAGCGGTCGGCGTTTTCGATAATCAGGGTATTGGCGTTGGGGATATCCAGGCCGGTTTCGATGATGGTGGTACACACCAGCACCTGGATCTCGCCGTTGGCCATGGCCTGCATCACATCGCCCAGGGCGTCTTCGCCCATTTGGCCGTGGGCAACCGCCACGGAAAGTCCGGGGATCCGCCGCTTCAGGGCGCCGGCACACTGGTCGATGGTCTCCACCCGGTTGTGCAGGTAGTAGACCTGGCCGCCACGTTCCACCTCCCGGCGGATGGCGTCGTCCAGGACGGCGTTGCGGTGTTCCATGACGAAGGTCTGCACCGGGTAGCGGTCTGCCGGGGGTTCCTCGATGGTGGACATGTCCCGGATGCCGGACAGGGCCATGTTCAGGGTCCGGGGGATGGGGGTTGCGGACAGAGTCAGCACATCCACGCCCTTGGACATTTCCTTCAGCCGTTCCTTGTGGCTGACACCAAAGCGCTGCTCCTCGTCGATGATGAGCAGACCCAGATCCTTGAACTGGATGGTTTTCTCCAGCAGCTTGTGGGTGCCGATGATCAGGTCGACAGCGCCGCTGCGCAGGTTCTGCACCGTGCGTTTTTGCTCCGCGGCAGAGCGGAAGCGGCTGAGTACATCAATATTCACCGGGAAACCCCGGAAACGGGCCACAGCGGTTTGATAATGCTGCTGGGCAAGCACCGTGGTAGGCACCAAAATGGCCACCTGCTTGCCGTCCATAATAGCCTTCATCACCGCCCGCAGGGCTACCTCGGTTTTGCCGAAGCCCACGTCGCCGCAAAGCAGCCGATCCATGGGGGTAGGGGATTCCATATCGCCCTTGATTTCGCTGATGCAGCGCAGCTGATCGTCGGTCTCGGGGTAGGGGAAATTGTCTTCAAATTCCTTCTGCCAGGGGGAGTCCGCGGCAAATGCAAAGCCTTCCTGGCGCTTTCTCGCGGCGTACAGCTGAATGAGTTCGCCGGCCATATCCTTGGCGGCTTTCCGGGCCTTGGCCTTGGTCTTCTGCCAGGCGTCGGTGCCGATCTTGTTCAGGCGCACATTGGCTTCCTCGCCACCGCCGCCAATGTACTTACTCACCATATCCAGCTGGGTGGCGGGAACGAAGAGGGTGTCACTGCCTTGGTAGGCGATCTTGATGTAATCCTTTACGGCACCGTCCACCTTGATCTGCTCCATGGCCACGAACCGGCCGATGCCGTAATTTTCGTGAACCACCAGGTCGCCGGGGGTCAGGTCGGTAAAGGAATTGAGCTTTTGTCGGTTGGTGGCAGACTTTTTTGCCTTTTTCTTAGGCTCAGCTCGGCTGATTAGCTGCCCTTCCGTGAGGATGGCCAGCTTGGAGTTGGGGTACTCCATACCGAAGGGCAGGCTGCCCTCGGTCAGCAGGATCTGTCCTTCCCCGGGCATGGTGGTCAGGGGGATACACAGGAAGGCGGACAGCCCCTTCTCCCGGAGCATTTCCTGCAGGAGTTCCGCCCGGCGCCGGGTGCCGCAAAGCACCAGGGAGCCAAACTCCATTTTCTGATAGTGTGCCAAATCCGCTGTAGCGGTATCCATGCTGCCGCCATAGCCGGGCAGCTGCTTTGCGATCATGGGCAGCAGCTGCTTGGGCCGATTCTCCTCCGGGTAGGAGGAGCCGCCGAAAGCGTCGAAATACACCACGGTCTTTCCGGTGAGCCCGTGGCAGAAGTCTTCCCACTGGCTGGTGTAATCGCACAGTTCGCCGACCAGGAGGCCGCCCTGGAGCAGGCTGTCCAGCTGCATGCCAATGGTCTCGGTGCGGGTGCGAGCGGCACGCTTCAGGTTGCCGATGTCGCACAGGATCCACAGGGCGTTCTTGGGAGCGAAGTCTGCGGCGGTGGCCATTTCGGGATAAACGCAGGCCATATATCGGTCAGAAGCGGGGTTAGATACCCCGTTTTCGTATTTTTCTAAGTCATTTTCCAGGGTCTTGATCAGCGCCTCGTTCGGGTTCTTTCGCCGGCGCTGCCGGGCGATGAGGTTGCGCAGATCGTCGCAAAGACCCTCCAGGCCCTGGGGATGCAGCCGGGGCTGGGTCTCGCCCACCGGTAGGATCACTACGGATTCGATATTTTCCGTTCGGCGTTGGGTGTCCGGGTCAAAGTAGCCCATGGTGTCCAGCTCATCCCCAAAGAATTCGGCACGGATGGGCCGATCGGCGGCGGGGGAGAAGATGTCCACAATGCCGCCACGCACAGCGAATTGGCCCGGGCCTTCTACCATGCCGCAGCGGCTGTAGCCGGCACCGGACAGTCGCGCGATCAGGTGGGTGATCTCGTATTCCTGTCCCACTTCCAGGGCGAATGCCGCCCGGGAGAGAACCTCCGGGGGCATGGTGCGCTGACTCATGGATTCCCAGGTCAGGATCTGGATGGGGGTAGCGCCACGGTGCAGATCGTACAGCTGCCGCAGGCGCTTCTGCTCCCAGGCACGGGAGACCACAGCAGTATCATAAAGCGTCAGCTCCCGGCTGGGAAGGATGGGGGCAGTTTCTCCAAGGAGGGCCTTCAGGTCTTCCTGGAGCCGCCGGGCGGCCATATCGTCCTGGCAAACAATGACGATGGGGGCAGAAAGATCCCGCCGCAGGGCGCCGATCATGTGGCTGCGGTTCATCTGACCAACGCCGGTGACAGCGGTACTTTCCCTGCGCTGGATTCCTGCCAAAAGGGAGGCATATTCCGGTATGGACTTGGTGATTGAAAGTAGTGTTTCCATATTTACCTCCACGCAACAACGCGGAAAGGGGGATATAGCCCCCCTTTCCGTGGTGATTCGACATATTTTACGGATGACTTCCGTTGAAACGGTTCGCAGCCTCCGGGACGCCCCGGTCAATGATGCACAGGGCCGCATCGCAGGTACGCTCCAATGCGGATTGCAACGCCTTTTCTTCGCTGGCGCTGAAACCGGACAGCACATGGTCGGCCAGATCCTGTTCCGGATGGGCTTTGCCGCCCACACCGATCTTCACCCGGGGGAAGTCCTGACTTCCTACCTCAGAGATGATGGATTTGATGCCGTTATGTCCGCCGGCAGAGCCGTCAGAGCGGATCCGCAGCCGGCCGGGTTCCAGGGAGATATCGTCGAACAGGACGATGATCCGCTGGGGCGGGATGTGGAAATAGGCGCTCAGCTGCAGAACGCTTCGTCCGGACAGGTTCATGTAGGTTTGCGGCTTTAATAGCAGCAGCTTGGCGCCGCCCCGAACTACCTGACCGTACAGGCCCTGAAACTTGCCTTTGTCGATCTTGCAGCCCAGCTTTTCGGCCAGCAGGTCGATGGCCCGGAAGCCGGCGTTGTGCCGGGTCTTCTCATACTCCCGGCCGGGATTGCCCAAGCCGACGATGAGCCAGGAATCATTCATATTTACAGCCACACCTTAGAACAGATCGGCGATGGAAGTGCCGCCATGGACGTGCTCGATGGCACGGGCAAAGATGGGGGCCACATCCAGGAACTTGATCTTGCCGCTGGGGGTGTTGCCCATCTGGGGAATGGTGTTCAGGAAGATCATCTCGTTGATGGGGCTGGCCTCGATCCGGTCGTAAGCGGGGCCGGACAGAACACCGTGGGTCGCGCAGGCGTAGACAGCCTTGGCACCGCCCACATCCACCAGAGCCTGGGCAGCGTTGCACAGGGAGCCGGCGGTATCCACCATGTCGTCGAACATGATGCAGGTCTTGCCCTTCACATCACCGATGACGTTCATGACTTCGCAGACGTTGGCCTTCTGACGGCGCTTGTCTACGATGGCCAGGCCCATGTGGACCTTGGCGGCGAAGGCGCGGGCGCGGGCCACGGAGCCAACGTCGGGGGAGACCACCACGAACTCGTCGTGGTTGTACTTGTCCTCGGGGAACTTCTCCAGGAAGTAATTCACAAAGGTGGGGTTACCCAGCAGATGGTCCAGGGGGATGTCGAAGAAGCCCTGGATCTGAGCGGCGTGCAGGTCCATGGTCACAACGCGGTCAGCACCGGCGGCGGTGATCATGTTGGCAACCAGCTTGGCAGAGATGGGATCGCGGCTCTTGGCCTTGCGGTCCT
>JAZREG010000178.1:0-2061 GCA_045660725.1 Faecousia sp. | reverse complement strand
CGCCGATCTCGGCGTACTTCTGGGGATAGTGGAGGAAATCGATGATCTCCTTCAGGCTCTCCTTGGCCTCATCCTGTCCCGCCACATCGGCAAAGGTCACGCCGGTCTGCTTTTCCATGAAGACCTTGGCCTTGCTCTTGCCAAAGCCGCCCAGTCCGTCGGCGCCCATGCGCTTGGACATCATGCGGAAAAGGAAGAAGAAGGGCAGCATCGACAGCAGCATCATCCAGATGGCGGAGAAATCCTGCTGCTGCTTCTGCTTGACGGTCACGCCCATTTCCGCCAGCTCATTGGCCAGGGGGATCAGATCCAGGGTGCCGGGGATCCGGGCATAGCAGGCGTGCTGCTCCTTGGCGGGCTTGGCGGCCTCCTCGGCGGTCATGTAGATGATCCGGTCGCTGTTGATCTCCGCTTCGCTGATGATTCCGGCGGTCATATCCGCCCGGAATTCGGTCCAGGATTTTTCCGTGTACTGGCTCTCCATGACAAAGGAGTAGATGCTGCTGACAGCCAGGGCGATCACCAGGGCGATGGTCAGCGCCAGCCAGCCGCCGGGCTTCGGCTTTTCGCCGTCGGTCTCCGGCTTGCGGGGGTTGGGGTTATTGCGTTCAGAACTCATGGTCTGGAAGCACCTCCTGTTGGGGTTCTTTTCTTTTCGTAGTATGCATCATACCACAAAAAAACAAACCAGGCAACGCACAATCCAATATTTTCTCGTAAACATTCTATGAACCTGAAAAATCCCGGCATCAGATGGCGTAGCAGTAGAAGGCGAAGAATTGCAGCACGCTGCCCAGGACGACGAACACATGGAATACGCTGTGCATCCACTTGCGCTTCATGCCAAAAAGGATGGCACCCACGGTATAGCTGATGCCGCCGCCCAGCAGGAGCCAGAAGCCCGCCGGGGTCATGATCCGGAAGATCACCGCCGCCAGGGGGATGATGGCCCAGCCCATGCCGATGTAGCAGACCATGGAGAAGATCTGATAGCGGTGCAGGTCGATGGCGGTCAGCACCGTCGCCACGGCGCACAGCGCCCACTCCAGACTCAGCACGCTCCAGCACATGAGGGGGCTCTCCCGGCGGATGGCACCCAGGCAGACGATGGTATAGCTGCCCGCAATGAGGAAATAGATGGCGCAGTGGTCGAGGATCTGCATGACCTTCTTCGCCGTACCCGGGCGCAGGCCGTGGTAGACGCTGGAGGTGCAGTAGAGGATCACAAGGCAGGCACCGTAGACGGCAGCACCGGTGATCTCGGCGGCGCCCCGGCTGCCCATGGCCTTCATCACACACAGCACCAGGGCCAGAATGCCCAGCAGACCACCCACCAGATGGGTGACGGTGTTGGCGATCTCCTCGCCAATGGAATAGACCGGCAGCTCCCGGTCGCAAAGCTTCGTTCGTTTCAGCATAAAATCAACCTCCTTGGTTTCTTGCCGCAAGCATACCACGACCGCCCGGAGAATCCCACCTACTTTTGGCGCAGCGGGGGAAACTTGTGAATTGAGGGAGTCTACGGGTGGTAGAATGGCCCTGTTTTGCGGTAGAATCCCCCTTTTCTGCGAAACGCACAAAAACGGGCCGGAAGTTTTGGCGGCAGGGACAGTCTTTCTTTACATTTTTTTGATATGTCCGGGGCAGGGGGTATGGTATAATCATTATGCGGAACACCGCAGGAAAGGTAGACCCCTATGGACAACATCCTCTTTTTTCTCACCCCGAAAGCCCTTTGCGCCCACCTGATGGTGGACGACACCCTGCGCCAGGCTTTGGTCCGGATGGAAGCGGCCCGGTATGCGGCACTGCCCATTCTGAACAAGCAGGGCGAATATTGCGGCACCCTCACCGAGGGCGATGCCCTCTGGGCACTGATGAACAAATGCGGTCTGGACATCTACAAGGCCGAGGATGTGCGCATCATGGACATTGCCCACCGGAAGGACAACACTCCCGTGAAGGTGGATGCCACGATGGCACAGCTTCTGGAGCGGGCCTCCACGCAGAATTTCATCCCCGTGGTGGACGACAAAAACACCTTCATCGGCATCGTCACCC
>JAZREG010000177.1:0-26953 GCA_045660725.1 Faecousia sp. | reverse complement strand
GACTTATGTGCGTCGGCGCAATTTTTATGCGTTTTCTACCGCCTTGACCACATCCGACATAGCATCGGTGTTCACGGTCTCCATAAGGCCACCGTCAAAGGCCTCGGCGACCTTGGGATCGATGGGCAGCCGGGCCAGGATGGGCAGGTCAAACTTCGCTGCCACCTCATCCAAATGGCTCTTTCCAAAGACCTCGATCTTCTTGCCGCAATCGGGGCATTCCAGGTAGGCATAGTTCTCCACGAAGCCCAGAACCGGGATCTTCATCATGTTGGCCATCTTCACAGCCTTGCTGACGATCATGGACACCAGATCCTGGGGGCTGGTGACAATGACGATGCCGTCCACAGGCAGGCTCTGGAACACCGTCAGGGGCACGTCACCGGTTCCGGGAGGCATATCCACGAACAGATAGTCCACATCTTCCCAAATCACATCGGTCCAAAACTGCTTCACAGCGCCGGCAATGACCGGGCCACGCCACACCACAGGAGAAGCAGGATCGTCCAGCAACAGATTGATGGACATGACCTGAATGCCACCACGGCTCAGAGCGGGATACAGGCCGTCTTCATTGGCGCCCTGACACTCGGTCACGCCGAAAGCAGTGGGTGCGGAGGGGCCGGTGATATCCGCGTCCAGCACGCCCACACGCTTGCCCTGACGGGCCATGGCCACGGCCAGCATGGAAGTAACGGTAGACTTACCAACCCCGCCCTTACCGGACACCACGGCGATCACTTTCTTAACGGTTGCTTTGGGGTTCAGCTGTGCCAGCAGGCTCTCCTTCTTGCGGTCACCGCAATCAGAGCTGCCGCAGCTTGCACAGTTACCACTGCAAGAACTCATAATCATTCGCTCCTTTTGTTTTCATATCCCGGATATTATAGACCTTTCCTCCCAAAGTGTCAACCATTTCAAGGAAAATGATACATCCACGTAAAAGTGCCACCCAATTGGATGGCACTTTTGTTATTCCATTTCCGCTTCCCAGGCTTCCATAAGCGCAAGAAGCACCATTTCCGCTTCTTCTTTTTCCGCCAAAAGCCGGGTCAGTTCCTGATAGTCCGCCGCGGCAGCCTCGATTTTCTGATCCAATTCTGCGATAACGGCTTCCTGCTTTTCAATGTCCCGCTCCAGTTTGCGCAGACGCTTTTCCTGCTCCTTGGTGCCGCCCTTGGGCTTTTCCTTCTTGGGCTTGGGTTCTGAAGCAACCGGAACCTTGGCAGCGGCCTCGTGCTCCAGGATGGAGCGATACTTGGCATAACCGCAACGGAAATCCCGGATGCCGCCGTCCTCCAAAAGCCAAATACGCTCGGCAAACTTCTCAATAAAGTACCGGTCGTGGGACACGAACAGCAACACGCCCTCAAATTCCTCGATGGCGGCTTCCACCCATTCCCGGGAGGCGATGTCCAGGTGGTTGGTAGGCTCGTCCAGGATCAGAAGGTTGATCTTCTCATCCATCAGCATACACAGCCGCAGACGGCTCTGCTCGCCGCCGGACAGGTTCGCAACCTGCTTGAACACATCCTCGCCCTGGAACAGAAACGCGCCCAGGCGGTCACGGGCCACCTGAGGGGTGCAATTCTTCTCGTAGAGCATGGTGTCATATAGCGTGCGCTCCGGGTGGGCGAAATGAATGGTCTGAGGCAAGTATCCCCATTTGACCGTAGGCCCGAACTGGATCTTGCCGGCGCAGTCCTCTTCCCCAAGAAGACACTTCAGGAATGTAGTCTTGCCGGTGCCATTGTCACCCAAAATAGCGATACGCTCTCCGCCTTCCACACCCAACTCCACCCCGGAAAACAAGGTGCGGTCACCGAAGGATTTGCTGAGATTTTTCAGCTTAAAAACCACATCGCCGGAGAAATCCCGTTCCCCAAAGGTGGCCTTCATGGTCTTCTCTGTTTTGGGTTTTTCCGTCTTGCGAATGCGCTCCATCCGGTGCTGGATGGACATGGCACGGCGGTACAGGGTGCGGTTATTGATGCCCCAGCCCTTCATCCGCTCCACGGTGTAGCCCAGCTGCTTGAGTTTGGCCTGCTCCTGCTCGTACTGCTTCATTTGCAGATCGAACCGGGCCTGCTTTTCATCCATGTAGAAGGAGTAATTGCCGGAATAGAATTCCGCATGGCCATCGGTGATCTCGATCACCCGCTGGGCGATCCGGTCAATGAAATACCGGTCATGGGAAATTACCAGCACGGTACCCTTAAAGCCGTTGATATAGCCTTCCAGCCATTCCACGCTGCGAAGATCCAGGTGGTTGGTAGGCTCGTCCAGCAATAAAATATCTGTCTTTTCCAGCAGAAGCCGGGCCAGGTTCACCCGGGTCTTCTCACCACCGGAAAGGGATGCGAATTCCTGAATCCGCTGGTCAGGCGTAATGCCCAAACCGTTGCAGATCTTGTCCACTTCCACATCCATCTCATAACCGCCGCCGGATTGGAAGCGATTGGTCAGGTTATCGTATTCCCGCAACTGCTCTGCCGTGGCACCGTTGGCCATGGCTTTCTCCAGGGCCTCCATCTTGCGCTTACAGGCCATGATGCCGTCATAAGCAGAGCGAAGTACATCCTCAACCCGGAAGCCTTCCGGAAATTTCGGAATCTGAGAGATCAGTCCGATCTTCTTATGGGGATTGACGTAGACCTCACCGTCGTCATAGTCCATTTCACCGGTGAGGATCTTCAGCAGCGTGGTTTTTCCACAGCCGTTACGGCCCAAAATGGCCACTCGCTCCCCTTCCTGGATCTCAAAAGAAAGTCCTTCCAGAAGATTTTCGCCGATAACGAAGAACTTTGTTAAGTTACTGACTTGAATATCAACCATTTCTATTCTCCAGCTCTTCCGCGAGCCTTAATACTTCCTCATAGGTATACAACAGGTTCAGCGCCTGCAATAGCGCATTTGCGCTCATATGCTCCGGCAGATCCAGTTTTTTCAGCAGTGCCAAACGCTTTGCGGAAGCATCCTGCCCCCCTGAGAGTCCCAGCTCCATTAGATCCTGCTTTGTGATCTGACTTGCCGCAGGCACTTCCTCGCCCTCAATGGTTGCCCCTGCCCGGCGCAGGGCCTCCAGGATCACATCCCTGGTCATCCCCTCTACGCCCAATTTGCCTTCCTTGCCCGGGGCTGCCTTCCGCCGCTCCTTACCGAAGATATCCGGCGTGTAGGCATGCTTCAGGTACTGGGCTGGAATCGCGGATTTAATGTGATTGCGGATCACAAAACCCGCTCCGTCCGCATCGGTAAACACGATGAGTCCCCGCTTTTGGGCAATTTTCCGCAGCAATTCCATCTGCTTTTTGTCCTTAAAAATCCCAAAACCGGAGGTTTCCAGAATGGGCGCGTCCACAATTTGGGACAAAGTGTTCTTATCATAGCGGCCTTCCACAACGATGGCCTCACGGATCCGGATCATGCCTGGGCCTCCTGTGCAAGCTGCAGCACCAGCAGCTCCAGGAGCCGCTCCGGCTCGTCAAAGGAGGTCTTCATCTTCCGGTCTGTTTCCAGGATCAGACCCGCAGCCGCACGGCTGTATTCCGGACGCACATTCCTTGCCGCTTCCATCATCTTCCGGGCGGCATAATCCTGCATGCCATAGAGCTTTGCCAGGTCACCGGCATTCTTGCCGTGATCCAGCAACGTCCGTGCGGCAGCCAGCTTTCTGTAATGCGCGCCGATGATGCCCAGGATACTGATGGGTTCTTCCTGCATTTTCAGCAACTGCTGCAGCTTCTGCAAGGCAGCGGCGAATTCCCTCCGGGTCAGCAATTCCGTCATTTGGAACACCACCGCGTCCAGCACCGGCTCGGTCACCGCGTCAATGTCCGACCGCTTAATAATATCCGCACCGGAATATGCGCAGATCTTGCTGATCTCGCCGGCAAGGGCGGTCATGGTGCCGCCGGTGATCTCAATCAGATAGGCGCACAGATCCGGAGTGATCTGCTTCTTATTGGCGGCAAAGTGCCGGGTGATCCAGGCGATGAGATCCCGTTGCTCCTGTTTGTCAAAGGAGACGACCTGGGCGTTTTCATCGATGGCCTGCCATAGCTTTTTCAGTCGCTTGTCCGGTTTCCAGGCAACGGTTTCAAAAGTAAAAATCACACAGCAATAGGGCGGAATATCGCTCAGGATCTCCCCCAGCTTATTGCGCTCTGATTCCGGAAGCTTGAAAATATCCACATCATCCACCTGAACCATGGTGCGCTCCGCCATCATGGGCAGATTTTCCACAGAATCCGCAAAGGTCTGCAGGTCAAAATGCTCCTGATCCATCCGGTGGAAATTGAAGGACTCTGTCAATTCATCGATAAGCAGCTTTTTCAGCTGCCCAAGGTAGTGGTTCAGAAGGAATACTTCTTCACCATGGAAGATATAGAAATTCCGGGGATCCTTGGCCTTCAGCTGGGCCTTCAGATCCTGAAATCCGCGATTCACTTCCTTGCCGAATGCCATGGTTACTCCCCCCTGTAAATTAATGTTCCGCTTCTGTCTGTGCGGAAAACCCGGCAGCCAACGCTTTCCAATCGCTGCAACAGCTCCCCATTGGGATGTCCGTATCGATTCCCTTCTCCGACGGAGATAAACACATTTTCCGGTGTAGTTTTCTCCAGCAGCCACTGGGATGTGGAATCTGCCGCGCCGTGATGGCCTGCGATCAGCAGTTCCAATTCCGGAAGGTCGACTTGCTGCATCAGCGCCAGCTCTCCCTTTCCGGTACGGTCACCGGTAATCAGTATATCACACTTTTCCCGTTGGAACAAGACGCAGATGCTTCTTTCATTCCCGGAAACGGAAGAATTTCCCGGAAAAAGGGAGATGGTACAGCCGCCAAAGGTCAAAACCAACTCCTCTTCCACGGAAATATGGTTCTGCTCCCCTACGCCCAAAATCGCTGCCTGCATAACTGTTTCCACATCCACCGCCTTAGGCAGATATAACGTATCGGCGGAGATCCGGGTCAGCAGATACGGCAGCGCACCGGCGTGATCCGTATCGTAATGGGTCAATATAACACCATCCAGGCGATAGACTCCCTGGCTCATCAGATATTCCGCCGTCTTGTCCGCAACATCCTCGCTGTCAGACCCGCCGCAATCCACAAGATAGGTCTTACCCTCGCTCTGCAACAGGATCGCCTGGCCCTGCCCCACATCCAGGGCGGTGACCCGGCAGCCATCCAACAGCGGCTCGGCCCAGCTGGCGCCCACTGCCAAAAACAGCCCCAGGAAGACGCAGGCTGCAAAGGTCAGCGCAGGCTTTTTCTTCAGCAACAAATATGCCGCCAGCAGTACATACACAAATACCAGCCAAAGTACAATATAGCCGCTTTCTGTATAAGCCGCCGCGAAAGGAAGACGCGCCAAAGCCTTGGCCAGCTGTACCACAACTTGGATCAGGAAAGAAACTACGATGGCCAACAGGGAAGCCAGCTTCCAAAATACCAGACTAACAGCGCAAACCAGCAAAATACCGTAAAAAATCAGGGATACCAGCCACAGGGTGACCAAATTCGTCACAAGGCCAATGAAACTCACGGTGCCGAAATAATAGGCCACCAGCGGCAAGGTCACTGCGTTGGCACCCAGCGTAATGGAAACGGAAGCAGCAAACCAACGCTTGAGTCGGGAAAGCATCCCCTTTCCTTTTGGCACACCCAATCTGCCGGGCGAAAGCAGCCATTCATTCAGCCTTGCAGAAAAAAGATAGATGCCAACCATACAGCCAAAAGACAGCTGAAAGCTAACAGAAATCGCTGTCAGGGGATTGACCGCCAAGATGCACAGACCCGCAAAGGCCAATGCTGTGGGCGGATCGTACTCCCTATTAAGCATCATCGCGACAAGCATCAGGCACTCCATGATACAAGCCCTTGTGATGGATGGCGTAAAGCCCACCATTGCCGCAAACAGCAAAAGTACAGGTATGCCCACGAGACCGGAAATATAGCGATTTCTTCCCGACAACAGAAAGATCAAGCCAAAAAGGATCGACACGTGTAGGCCGGATACCGCAATAATATGGCTGATGCCACTAACCTTAAAGGCTGTATTGGTCTCGTAATCAATACCGGAACGCTCACCCAGGATCAGCGCCTTGGCAAAACCGGCGGTCTCATCCGGGAATAACCCATCGATCCGCTCCAGCAATTGCCGTCGCCACACGGCAGGATAATAGTGTATCGGCGTTTGCGCAACAGGCGCGACCGAAATCGCTTCCTCCTGATAAGCAAGCAGCCAAATGCCATCGCCCCGATGGTAGGTGGGGTCTTCCCTGCCACCGTCAAAGGTGATCTTTAGTCGGAAGGAACCTGCAATCAGGTCGCCGGGTCTCAGGGGCATGGCATCGTTCAGATATGCCCGAGCCAGGCAATCCATTTCATCAAATTCGATACGCACATCCACCGCCTGGCCGTATTGGGTGTCATAGGGATAATCCGCAACGGTCATGGTCAGCGCCAGGGTATTGCCGTCCTGCCGGCGAATGCCGCCCAGCTGAAGGGTATCGAATACATAAAACCACCCAAGGCCTACCGCAAAACCGATGCAGATCACCATAAAGATCCGCAAGTTTTTCACCCACCGGCGACCCAGACCAAAGGTAACAGCCAAACCGACCGTTCCGAGACCCAGCCACAGGAACCATTCCTGCCACAAATAGGCGCAAAGAAAGCAGGCTGCGCCAAAGCCAACTCCAAACCACATGAGTTTGCGCATATCCTGCCTCCTTTCTTTTAAAAAATGGCGCCGCCGGATGGGCAGCGCCATTTGCAATTTTACTTGATCTTGGATGCCACGAAATCGTCCACCTGAGCCAGCGCATCGTCCAGCTTCAGCACATCCTTACCGCCGCCCATAGCGCTGTCAGGCTTACCGCCGCCGCTGCCGCCGCAAACGGAGCAGACATGACGCACCAGGTCACCGGCCTTTACGCCCTTGGCAACGGCTTCCTTGCCGCAGACAGCCAGGAAGGTCAGCTTGTCGCCATTGACAGCCGCCAGCACCGCAGCCACAGTTGCGTCCTTATCCCGGAGCATATCACCCATCTGACGCAGCTTGTTAGCATCGGCATCGGGCACGGTCACGGTCAGGACCTTCAGGCCACCCACCTCGTGGGCACCAAACAGGAAGCGCTCGGTCTCGCCGGCAGCCTCCTTGGCCTTGTAGGATTCCACAGCCCGCTTCAGAGCCTTGATTTCCTCCACCTGGCTCTCCAGCTTGGAGGCCAGTTCCGCAGGCTTGGTCTTCAGCACGGCGCAGGCATCATAGATGCGCTGACGGGTGCGATCCATCTCTGCCAGGCACTCCTTACCGGTGATGGCCTCGATACGGCGGACACCGGAGGCAACGCTGCCTTCGCTCTCAATACGGAAGGGGCCGACCTTGGCTGTGTTATCCAGGTGGGTACCGCCACACAGCTCGATGGAGTAGCCGCCCATGTTGACCACACGAACGGTGTCGCCGTACTTCTCGCTGAACAGCGCAGTTGCGCCCAGCTTCTTGGCGTCCTCAATAGGCATCTCACGGACATCCACGCAGTAGCCTTCCAGCACAGCAGCCTGGACAATGGCATCCACCTTGGCCAGCTCTTCCGCGGTCAGGGCGGAATAATGGGTAAAGTCAAAGCGCAGACGGTCAGGCTCCACCAAAGAACCGGCCTGATGCACATGGTCGCCCAGGACGCTGGTCAGGGCCTTCTGCAGCAGGTGGGTGGCGGAGTGGGCACGCATAATGGCCCTGCGGCGCTCCACATCGATGGAGGCGCAAACGATATCGTCGACCTTGATGGTGCCGGTGTTCAGCTTGCCGTAGTGCAGGTACTTGCCGGCCTTGTCCTTCTGCACATTAGTGATCACGAAGCGGCTGTCGCCCACCAGGATCACACCGTGGTCGGCACTCTGGCCACCCATCTCGGCATAGAAAGGCGTCTTGTCCAGCACCAGGATGCCGCTCTCTCCGCCGGCGATGGAACCGGTGACTTCCTCACCCACGCACACAGCCAGGACCTTCGCCTCGCAGGAGTTGGTGTGGTAGCCCACAAAGTTGGTGGGAGTGGTATCCAGGCCCAGGTCGATACCGGCCCAGCCCAGGTCGCCCAGGGCCTTACGGGCCTCACGGGCGCGGACACGCTGCTCCTCACGGCAGGCAACATAGCGGTCGAAATCAATGGTCATGCCCTCGTCTTCCACCATTTCCTGGGTCAGGTCAATGGGGAAGCCGTAGGTATCAGCCAGCAGGAAGGCGTCATCGCCGGAGAACACGGTCAGGCCCGCAGCCTTATGCTCTGCCATCTTGGCATTGAAGATCTGCATGCCGGTGTCGATGGTCTTGGCAAAGTTCTCTTCCTCCACCTTGACGATCTTGGTCACATACTCAGCCCGCTCCCGCAGGTAGGCGTAGTGGGTCTCGTTCTCGCGAACCACAGTCTCCACAACCTCATAGAGGAAAGGACGGTTGACGCCCAAGAGCTTGCCATGACGGGCAGCCCGGCGGAGCAGACGGCGCAGAACATAGCCACGGCCCTCATTGCTGGGCAGAACGCCGCCAGCGATCATGAAGGAAGAAGCACGGATGTGGTCAGTAATGACACGCAGAGAAACATCGGTCTTGTAGCTCTGACCATAGGTAGCGCCGGTGAGCCGGGTCACATGGTTGGTGATGTTCATCACGGTATCCACGTCGAACAGGCTGTTCACATTCTGGCAGACGCAGGCCAAACGCTCCAGGCCCATGCCGGTATCGATATTCTTCTGCACCAGCTCGGTGTAGTTGCCCTGGCCATCGTTGTCAAACTGGGAGAACACGTTGTTCCAAACTTCCATGAACCGGTCGCAATCACAGCCGGGACGGCAGCCGGGCTTGCCGCAGCCATACTCCTCGCCGCGGTCGTAGTGGATCTCAGAGCAGGGGCCGCAGGGACCTGCGCCATGCTCCCAGAAGTTGTCCTTCTTGCCCAGGCGGGTCATCCGCTCCTCAGGCACACCGATCACCTTGGTCCAGATTTCCCAGGCCTCGTCATCATGCTCATACACAGTGGGGTACATCCGCTCAGGCTCCAGGCCCACCCACTCGGGGCTGGTCAGGAACTCCCAGCTCCACTTCAGGGACTCTTCCTTGAAGTAGTCACCGAAGGAGAAGTTGCCCAGCATCTCAAAATAAGTGCCGTGACGGGCAGTCTTACCGATGTTCTCAATGTCACCGGTACGGATACACTTCTGGCAGGTGCAGACACGGCGGCGGGGAGGCTCCACATCGCCCTTAAAGTAGGGCTTCATGGGTGCCATACCGGAATTGATCAGCAGCAAGGACTGGTCATTCTGAGGGATCAGGGAAAAGCTGGGCAGGCGCAGATGGCCCTTGCTCTCAAAGAAAGACAGGAACATCTCACGCAGTTCATTAACACCATAGGGTTTGTGACTCATGATCATAACCTCCAAATAAATTACAAAAAATATACGCCGCCCCCAGGTATAGGGGCGACGTGAATCGCGGTACCACCCTAATTATCCCGCAAGCGGGACATCTTAGCCGCTCTGTAACGGGAGCGAAGCGTCCCGGTCATCCCGGGCAACAAAGGAAGTGGCCGACAAACTTTGCTGATGAAGGGCTCTCACCAATCCCCTTTTCGCTGAAAAAGCGCCGCTTGTCTCGTTTCCTTATGGTCTTTGCATATCCTGAAGTATTCTACCACAAAATCGGAAAATGTCAACTATTTTCCCGCACAAAGGAAAAAATCGCCGCTTGGAAATCCCAAACGGCGACTTTCATTCAGATATGTTCCTCCAGCCAGGTTTTCATGGCGGCCTTTCCTGCTTCCGTCAGGGGGAAGACTTCTTTCTCCTCCACCGTACTCTTTTCGTAGCAGAATTCCCCATGCCAAAACTCAGCTTCCAGGGTGCTGTTTTCAAAATCCACCTCTTTGGCGGTAGCCATGGTCACCTTCGGCACTACACGGAAACGGAAGGCACCACAGGAGCCTGTGAAGGGATTTTTCATCGCGAACCAATGCAGGGTCGGCAAGTACAGGTCAGCCATTACTCCTCCATGAGCGCTTCCATCTCATCCAGCAGCTCGCCGAACAGCTCCAAAGCCTGGTTCACAGGAGCGGGGCTGGACATATCCACACCGGCGCCCTTCAGCAGGTCAATGGGGCTCTTGGAGCAGCCGCCGGACAGGAAGCCCAGGTAATCCTTCACAGCAGGTTCGCCCTCGGCAAGGATACGCCGGGACAGCGCGATGGCTGCGGAGTAACCGGTAGCGTACTGGAAGACATAGTAGTTGTAGTAGAAGTGCGGGATTCTTGCCCATTCCATGGCGATCTCATCATCCACAACCATGTCGGGGCCGAAGTACATTTCGTTCAGCCGCTTATACTCAGCGCACAGAGCGTCCGCGGTAAGGGTCTTGCCCTCGCCGATCATCCGGCCAATGTTCAGCTCAAACTCAGCAAACATGGTCTGACGATACAGCGTACCCTTAAACTGCTCCAGGAAGTGGTTGATCAGGAAAGCCCGCTCCTTCTTATCGGTGGTCTTCTTCAGGAGGTACTCCATCAGCAGCGCCTCGTTGCAGGTGGAAGCCACCTCAGCCACAAAGATCACATAGCCGGCATCAATGGGATTCTGATGCTTATTGGACAGGTAGGAATGCAGGGCATGACCCATCTCGTGCGCCAGGGTAAACTGGCTATCCAGGGTGCCGGAGTAGTTCAGCAAGACATAAGGATGGACACGGGCACCGGCAGAATAAGCGCCGCCCCGCTTGCCCACATTGGTGTACACATCGATCCAGCGGTTCTCGAAGCCTTCCTTCAGGATGGCACGGTACTCCTCGCCCAAAGGAGCAAGAGAGTCATAAACCGTCTGCTTGGCCTCAGCAAAGGGGATCTTCCGATCCACATCTGCCAGCAGAGGTGCATAAACATCGTAGAAGTGCAGCTCATCCACGCCCAGCAGCTTCTTGCGCAGGCGCACATAGCGGTGCATCTTGTCCAGGTTCTGGTGAACAGCCTCGATGAGGTTCAGGTACACAGAGGTGGGTACCTCGGTGCGATCCAGGGAGGCATCCAGGGTGGAAGGATACTTCCGGGCATCGGCATAGAACTTCAGCTGCTTGCCTTGGGCATTGAGCATAGCAGCAGCGGTATTCTTGTAAGCGCCGAAGGTGTGGTACAGATTCTCGTAAGCGCTCTTACGCAGGGTACGGTCAGGGCTCTCCTGAGAAGGGACGAAGGTCGCCTGGCTCAGGGGGTGCTTATTACCGTTGGCATCCACCGCATCGGGGAAGGTAATGTCCGCGTCGGCAAATGCACCGTAAATGGTGTCAGGAGCATCGGCCATCTCACCGGCAGCGGCCAGCAGCTTCTCCTCAGCGGGAGACAGGGTATGGGCCTTACGACGGCGCAGCTTGGTCAGGTAACGGCGATAACGCTCCAGGCCGGGCTCCTCGGCGTAGAAACGCTCCATGACCTCATCCTCAATGGCCATGATCTCAGCAGTCTCAAAACTGGTAGCGGCGCTCATGCCTACGGCAACACTCATAAACTTGCCGCGCATAGCCTGATACTTTGCCTCCCGGGTGTCCTCATCCGCCTTACGCATGCAGTAGTTTGCCAGCAGAGAGACCTTCACATGGACCTGTTCACTCAGGGTCAAATACTCACACAGAGCCTTACCGCTGGTGCCCAACTTGCCGGCATAAGACACGGCCTTCTCCTGATCCGCGCTGAGGGTAGACAGTTCCGCTTCCCATGCCTCATCGGAAGCAAACAAATCCTCCGTTGCCCAGGTATCCTCCACAGCGATTTCGCTGCGCTGAGGAATCTTCTTGATTTCTTCCATGGTTTTACCTCCTGTAATAGAATTGTGAGTATTATAACACCCTTGGTTATAAATTGCAATCTTGCATTTCTGCGGAAAATATGATAAATTACCCCGGGTGATAAAAATGAAACAGAAAATTCAGGGAAGTGCTCTTTTACTCCTGGCAACCATTGTTTGGGGCGCTTCTTTTGTATCCCAAAGTGTGGGCATGGACCATGTGGGACCCTATACCTTTCAGGCCATCCGCTGCGCCATGGCGGTGATTGGCCTGCTGCCGGTGATCTGGCTGTTTGATCGGAGAAAGCAGGACGGCAAGACCTATGTCCGTCGCTTTTTGGATAAGAAGCTGTGGATTGCCGGCCTTTGCTGCGGCATCCCCCTATTCTTCGCGGTGAATCTGCAGCAGCTGGGCATCGTTACCACCGATGCGGGCAAATCTGCCTTCATCACGGCTATGTACATCGTGTTTGTCCCCTTTGTCGGCATTTTATTTCGGCAGAAGCCCACTCTGGCATCCGATATCGGCGTGGCGCTGGCAGTGGTCGGCCTGTATTTCCTCAGCTGCATGGGGGCCACGAGCATCAATATGGGCGATGTGCTGACACTGATCTGCGCTGTGTGCTTTGCTTTTCAGATCTGCTTTGTGGATAAATATGCCCCCGGCGTCGATCCCCTGCGGCTCAACTGTCTTCAGGCTTTCGTCTGCACGGTCGGCTCCACCATTCTGATGCTCCTTGTCGAGTCCCCCACCCTGGCTGGCATCCAGGGTTCCTGGTGGCCCATGTGCTATTCCGGTTTCCTGTCCATGGGATTGGCCTATTCCCTGCAGATCCTGGGCCAGCAGAAGCTGGAGCCTATGGTAGCTTCCCTGATCATGAGCCTGGAATCTGTGGTGGCCGTGCTTTGTGGCTGGCTGTTCCTCCGGCAGACGCTGACCCAATGGGAGATCCTGGGTTGCGTGCTGGTATTCTGCGCTGTGATCCTTTCCCAGATCCCCATCACGATAAAAAGAAGGTAACGATATGTTCTTCTCGGAGCAACTGGTTTTTCCCTCCGGTGGTGAGTCCAACTACCGGATCCCTTCCCTGGTGGCCACCAATGACGGCACAGTCGTGGCTTTCTGCAACGACCGCATCGGCAGCCTGAAGGACCACGCCGACGAGGTCGCCCTGGTGTGCGCAGTTAAAAAAACCGGTGCACCATGGAGCGGCGTACGGACCCTGGCACGGGTCCCCGGCTGGGCCTGCCATATCGGCAGCGCAGTCTATGATGATATTGTTGACAAGGTCATCGTCACCTTCCAGCGCAGCCCCGTAGCGAAGGATGAATTCGGCAAATACACCCCGGAGCAGCTGGAGCAGTTGGAACGCCGACACAACGAAGCCATCCGCTATGCCCAGGAGCATGGCATCCCCTCCGGTTCCTGTCGGCTGATCTCAGAAGACAGCGGCGAGACATTCTGTGAAGAAGCCCACGAAGTGGCAAAGGCTATGCAGGCCCACTGGAACGGCGCGCAGTATCCCGTCGGCGGCTCCGGCCATGGCAGCGCCCCCGGCATTCGCCTTCGCCACGGAAAATACGCAGGCCGCCTCCTCTGCCCCACCCGCACCAAAATTGGTGACTACAGCGATTGGGAAAAAATCAAGGAATGCGTCTACAACAACGCGATATATTCCGATGATCACGGCATCACCTGGTCAGCCACCCAATGCGTTCAGGTGGGTACCGCCGAAGGCACCCTCATGGAGCGAGGCGACGGAAGCATCCTGTACAATTCCCGTGCCTATTTCCGGGACGGAAAGCGGTATCTGGCCGTGTCCCGGGACGGCGGTGAAAGCTACGGAGAATTCTCCACCGACGAATTCCTGCAGGAGGAAGTCCGGATGGGCTGTAACGCTTCCCTGCTTCGTGTGGAGCTGGAAGAGATCCGGGATCGCTCTTCCCTGCCCGATGGCGCAAAGGATGTGGTTCTCTTCTGCAACCCCCGGGCGCAGACCCGCCGGCGGATGACCGTATGCGTCAGCTTTGACTCCGGCGACCACTTCCAGGAGGCGAAGGTGGTCTTTGAAGGCCCTTGTGCCTATTCCAGCCTGGATTACGACAAAAAGTCTGGTCATTTCTTCCTTCTGTACGAAAAAGGCGACGACAGCCTGGGCAAAAGTCCCTATACCAAGGGTCTGTGCGTTGCGGAATTCGACCTGGAATGGCTTCTTGCATAACAAAAGCACCCTCAAATGAGGGTGCTTTTTCTTATTTCTTCAGATCCGCAGCGATGAGGCGCTTCATGGCCTCGATACCCACCTTGATGGCGCCGGATGTGTCCTCGGTCATCTTCATGAATAGGCCCGCCTTCTCCCGCTCCTGATTCCAAACCACATGGAAGCAGCTGCCGCAGCGGACGCCCAGGGCTGCCGCTACCACGAACAGGGCCGCAGACTCCATTTCGCTGGACTTGACGCCCAGGCGCTTCCAGCTTTCCCACTTCTGCTGCAGTTCCCAGTATACAGGGGACTTTTCGGGGCTATGCTGGCCGTAGAAGGAGTCCTTGCACTGGACAACGCCTGTGTGGGTTCTGTAGCCCAGGTCCTCGGAGGCAGCCTTCAAGGCCGCGGTAACATCAAAGTCCGGCACAGAAGGATACTCGATGGGGGCATATTCCATGGAAGTATGCTCAAACCGAATGGCGCCGGTGGCAACCACCACATCGCCGGGGCAAACATCCATAGCGATGCCACCGGTAGTACCCACACGGATGAAGGTATCCGCACCGATGGCTGCCAGCTCTTCCATGGCAATGGCCGCGGAGGGGCCGCCGATGCCGGTGGAGCAAACAGACACCTTTTCTCCCAGCAGTGTGCCGGTGTAGATATTATACTCCCGGTTCATGCCGATATGGACAGGGTTATCAAAGTGCGCAGCAATGGCCTCGCACCGGCCCGGGTCGCCGGGCAGGAACACGTAGCGGCCTACATCGCCTTCCTGGCAGTGAATATGAAACTGTTTTCCAATATCCTGCATAGAAAATCCTCCTTAAATTAGAACAAACTGACCTGGCTGGTATCCGGCAGATCGCCAAAGGCCCCCGCATCCTTCAGCATTTGGATGTGGGTCTTGGAGACCTTGGGACATGCCGCTGTAAACTCTTCAATAGACAGGAATTTTTGCCCCTGTCTGCCCTTGACGATGTCAAGAGCCGCATTTTCGCCCAGGCCGGAAACGGACACAAAGGGCGGACGCAATTTTCCGTCCTCTACCACGAATTTTGTGGCTTCGCTCTTATAAATGTCGATGGGCAGGAACTCAAACCCACGAAGGTAATACTCGTAGGCAACTTCCAGAGTGGTCAGCAGATCTTCATCCTTGTCCGTGGCGTCCTCGTTATTTTCAATTGCCTCGATATTGGCCTTGACCCCTTCCAGGCCGCAGGTCATAAGATTCGCGTCAAAGCCGCCTTTTTGGCTACGGCGGTAGAAATAGGCCGCATAGAACGCCAGGGGGTGATACACCTTGAACCAGGCGATACGGAAGGCCATCATAACATAAGCCACCGCGTGGGCCTTGGGGAACAGGTACTTGATCTTCTTGCAGGAACCGATATACCAATCCGGCACGCCGGCATTGATCATCTCCTGCTCCGCGCCATCCGGAAGTCCCCTGCCCTTACGCACCGACTCCATGATCTTAAACGCCCGCTTCTCCGGCATGCCGCAGGAGATCAGGTAGATCATAATATCGTCACGACAGCCGATGGTACCATCCACCGTGGCGGTCTTGGATGTGATCAGGTCCCGGGCATTACCCAGCCACACGTCGGTGCCATGGGTGTAACCGGAGATCCGCACCAGGAAGTCGAACTTCTCCGGCATGGTATCCAGCAAAACGCCACGGGTGAACCGGGTGTTGAACTCCGGCACCGCCACAGCGCCGGTGGGGCCCAGGATCTTATCATTTTCATAGCCAAGAACCTTACTGGAAGTAAAGATGGACATGGTCTTCTTATCGTCCAGGGGGATGGTCTTGGCGTCCACACCGGTCAGATCCTCCATCATGCGGATCATGGTGGGGTCATCGTGACCCAGCATATCCAGCTTTAAGAGGTTTTCTTCCATGGAGTGGTATTCAAAATGGGTCGTGATCTGATCGGCATTGGGGTCATCCGCCGGGTGCTGCACCGGACAGAAATCCCAAATCTCATTTTCCTGGGGGATGACTACCAGACCGCCGGGATGCTGGCCGGTAGTACGGCGTACGCCCACGCAACCGGAAGCAAGACGGTTCTTCTCCGCTGTGGGTGCGGTGAGCCCCCGCTCCTCCAGGTACTTTTTCACATAGCCAAAGGCGGTCTTCTCAGCCACCGTACCGATGGTACCGGCACGGAACACATGGGATGAGCCGAACATTTCGATACAGTAGGCATGCGCATTGGCCTGATATTCAGCGGAGAAATTCAGGTCGACATGCGCCACCTTGTCACCGCCAAAGCCCAGGACGGTCTCGAAGGGAATGTTAAAGCCGTCCTTCTCCATCCGGGTGCCGCACAGGGGACAATCCGCATCGGGAAGATCCGCACCGCAGTTAAAGCCCTTGGGAACATCCAATACCGTGTGCTTGCAATCGGGATTGGGACACCGGTAATGGGGCGGGAAGGAATTCACTTCCGTAATACCGGACATATAGGCCACGATGGACGAGCCAACGGAGCCACGGGAACCCACCAGGTAGCCATGCTCCAGGCTGTTCTGCACCAAGCGTTGGGCAGACATGTAGATCACATCGTAGTGGCAGGAAATAATGTCATTGAGTTCCGTTTCCACACGCTTTACGAACAATTCCGGCGGGTTCTGGCCATAAAGTCTGTGGAATTTTCCATAGACCAGGCTCTTCAGATCCTCCACGGAATTCTCGATCTTGGGGGCAAACAGGTTGTGGGGTACCGGCCGCAGGGTCTCGCACATATCAGCGATCCGGTTGGGATTGGTCACCACCACCTCATATGCCTTCTCCGGACCCAGATAGGCAAATTCCGCCAGCATATCGTCAGTGGTGCGGAAATACAGAGGGTTGTCCCGGTCGCAATCGTCGAAACCCTTGGTGGCCAGCAGAATGTGACGGAAAATTTCATCCTCAGGGTTCAGGAAATGCACGTCTCCGGTGGCCACCACAGGCTTACCCAGGGCATCGGCGATGCGGATGACGGTGCGGTTGAATTCCCGCAGCTGCTCATCATCCTTGGCCATTCCCTTTTCAAACATAAACCGGTTGTTGGCCAGGGGCTGGATCTCCAGGTAATCATAGAAAGATGCGATGCGCATCAGTTCCTCATCGCTCTTCTTATCCAGGATGGCCTGGAAGAACTCACCCGCTTCGCAGGCAGAGCCGATGATCAGGCCTTCCCGCAGCTCCATCAGCTGGGACTTGGGGATCCGGGGTACTTTCTTAAAATGCTCCAAATTGGAGTCAGAGATCAAATGATACAGGTTGCGCAAGCCCTGCTGGTTCTTGGCAAAAAGGATGATGTGATGGGGTCGCCGGGCAAAGATTACGCCCTTGGATCGGTGCTTCATCAGTTCCTTGTCGATGCCCTGCAGGTCGCAGATCCCCTTCTCCTGAAGCATGGGGATCAATTTCGCAAAGATCAAGCCGCAGATATTGGCATCGTCTGCCGCCCGGTGATGGTTAAAGTTGGGCAGGGTCAGCGCCTTCGCCACCACATCCAGCTTATACTTGTTCAGCTGTGGTAGAAGCTGTTGGGAAAGTGACAGGGTATCCACATCCGTAAAGGCATAGGGATAGCCCAGGCGGCTGCATTCCGCACGAATGAAGCTGGTGTCAAATTTGGAATTGTGGGCAACCAACACCCGATCTCCAACGAATTTCAGGAATTCCGGCAGAACCTCTTCGATCTTCGGGGCGCCAACCAGCATTTCATCGGTGATGCCCGTCAGGTCAATGATCTTGCGCTCCAAAGTTCGCTCCGGATCTACGAAGGTTTGGTAGCGCTCCACTTCCTTGCCTCCGCGCATCACCACGGCGCCGATCTCGATGATCCGGTCCTGGCCTGCCACCAAGCCGGTGGTCTCCAGGTCAAAGGCTACATATTCGTCATCAAAGGTGATATTTTTCTCACCGTGGACGCACAGCCGGTCATCCACATCGTTGACGAAATAACCCTCGCAGCCGTAAAGGATCTTGATGGTCTCGTCGGTACCGGCTACCTTGGGTGCGCCCTTCCAATCCTCCACCGTATGCAGCGCATCGGTAAAAGATTGCACGCAGCCGTGATCCGTGATGGCGATGGCCTTGTGGCCCCAGGCAGCAGCCTGTTTGATGGCAGCCTTGGTCTCGGTCAGGGCATCCATGTTGCTCATCACGGTATGCAAATGCAGCTCCACCCGCTTCAGGCCCTCGGCGGTGTCCTTGCGCTTGGGCATGGAGCCGGGCATGATGCCATAGGGGTTGAGCACCATTTCATTATCAAATTTATCGATGACCAGCTTACCCTGAACCTTCAGCACCTTGCCGGGGGTGACATTTTCCAGGATCGCTTTGGCATCCTTATTTTCCAGGAAGCGCTTGACCCGAACGGAGCCGGTGTTATCGGTAATATCAAAGCTGATGACCCAAGCGTTGCGTTTTTTCAGCTCCTTGTGGTCAACGGCAAAGACCTTGCCTTCCACGATCACACTGCCGGTATCCAGTCCCAGGCCCTTCATGGGCACGGTCTCGCCCTTGAAGGGCTTGCCATAGAACGTATCCAGGGGGACATTCTTCAGTTCCTTCTTCTCCAGGGTGGGTGCGGAAGGCAATTCTGCCACCATATCCTGGCGCATCCGCTCCATCGCCTCAAACAGTTCCTGACCTTCCAAAGCATTGCCTGCCTCGATACGGATCACCACAGGGACGCCAAACCGCTCCCGCAGCACCCGGCTTACCACCGGAATGCACTCTTCCAGCATCTTTTTTCCGTTGGCAAGCAGGCGGATCACCAGGGTTGTATCCTCCCAGGACCACTCAGCGCCGGCAAGGGATGCCCGGGCCATAGGATTCTGTGCCACAAAAAGGGACATCAGCTCGCCGCTTTCAACATAGCGTAGCTGGTGCGCCGGATGGGTGGCAGACAGCCCCATCCGATTGAGGCCGTAAATTTGACAAATATCCTTTGCAACGATGTCCAGATAGCGCTGGGGGATGTAATCCTCATTGTGGATGAGAATATCCACCGACTTGGAGGCCATGTCCAAATCACCAGCAACAATAGCCGCCTGAGAAAGTACGCTTTGCAGCGTCTCAGGCAGCTGAAGTTCGGAAAACATATTCAGGAATAATGCTTTATCTTCCATGGTTCTCCTTAAAGAGATTCGATCTTTTGTAACAGCGCAGGCAAAAGCGCATCGTAAGGCAGCTTTTCCACCGGCTGTCCTTTCTCAAACAGCATTCCCCAGCCGTCGCCACCGGCAATGCCGATATCCGCCTCCCTGGCTTCGCCGGGGCCGTTGACCACGCAGCCCATCACAGCGACGGTAATGGGCTTGGGGCAATCCCGCAGGGACTCCTCCACCTGATTTACCAGGCCGATGAGGTCGATTTGGGTCCGTCCGCAGGTGGGACAGGAAATAATGTTGACGCCCTCCTTGCGCAGGCCGGCAGCCTTCAGGATGTCCTTGGCCGCGTACACTTCCTGCACGGGATCGTCGGTCAAACTCACACGAATGGTATCGCCAATGCCATCCAGCAACAGCGCGCCAATGCCCATTGCGGACTTGATCATGCCCATTTTGACAGGGCCGGTCTCCGTCACGCCGATGTGCAGCGGGTAGTCGCACTTGCTACGGAACAACCGGGCAGCAGCGACCATGGTGGCTACATTGGAAGACTTCATGGAAAGGCAGGTATCGTAAAAGCCGAACTTTTCCAGCAGTTCCAGGTGTTCAAAGGCACTTTCCACCAGGGCTTCCGCCGTAGGATGGCCGTACTTTTCCAGCAGCCGCTTATCCAGGCTGCCGCCGTTGACGCCAATGCGGATGGGGATGCGCTTGTCCTTGCACACTTCCACCACTGCCTTGACCCGGTCTTCCCCACCAATGTTGCCGGGATTGATCCGGATCTTGCTGGCGCCGCCTTCCGCGGCGGCAATGGCCAGCTGATAGTCAAAATGTATGTCTGCCACCAGGGGCAGTTCACTTTCGGCACAGATTTCGGCGAATCCACGAGCGGCCTGCATATTCTGCACAGAAAGCCGGGCGATCTGACAGCCGGCAGTCTTCAGTTGACGGATCTGGGCCAGAGAGCCTTCCACATCCGTAGTTTTCGTGTTGAGCATGGATTGGATCACCACGGGCGCGCCGCCGCCGATCACCACATCCCCAACACGGATCTGCCTGGTCATAGAATTCACCCCTTGAAAATTACAAAAATGTCCTTAAACATGATCACGGCCATCAAAGCCAGCAGCAAAACCATGCCGATGCCGTGAATATAAGTCTCGTACTTCGGATCCAGCTTCTTTCCGGTGATCTTTTCGATGCCAACGGTCAGCAGCAGAGCCAAAACACGGCCGCCGTCCAAAGCAGGAATGGGCAGCAGGTTCATTACCGCCAGATTCACCGCAATAAAGCCACCAAAATACAGCATATTCAGCAGTGCGTCCACCCATGTCTCAGAAGCATCTGCCACATCCGACATCTGCTGGACAATGCCCACAGGGCCGGAAAGGTCGCTAAAGCCCGCCTGGCCGTTAAAGAGCATCTGCAGGCTCATCCGCACAGAGCGAATCACATTGACCGTGCTGAGCCAGGCATACTCCAGCCGCCCGCCGAAGGTCGCGTCCTCCCAGGCAAAACTGAAGCCAAACAATTCGCTGGTCGTGCCATCCTTGTTGGTGACCTTGTGCTTTTCCATCACAAAGTCATTCAGCTCCACCCGCTGGCCGTCCCGCTCCACCACTACATCGTGGATCTGGCCGGGATTCAGGGCAAGAATGGTGGAAAAATCGGATTGCAGGTAAATCTTTTCTCCATCGATCTCCAGGAATCGGTCACCAACCTTCAGGCCGTCACCGTCATCCACGGTGGCATACGCTTCAAAGCCGGCGATCTCAGGAACAATAAATTGCTGCGCGGGCGCAAAAACAATGAGCATGATCAGCAAACCCGCAATGAAATTCATTCCGGAGCCAGCCACCAGGATCAGCAGTCGCTTCCACCAGGCAGCCTTTTGGAAAGAACGGGGGTTGTCGGTATCCGTGTCCTCGCCCTCCATGGCGCAATAGCCGCCGATGGGGATGCAGCGAATGGAATACAGGGTCTCCCCTTTCTGCTTCTTCCAAATGGCGGGGCCCATAAACATGGCAAACTCATTGACCTGGACACCGGAGGCCTTCGCCACCAGGAAGTGTCCAAGTTCGTGAATAAAGATCAAAAAACTGAAAATAAGAATCGCAAAAAGAATGGTCATAGGGTCCTCAACTCAAATCAGGTTCTCCGGGCAACATATTCCCGGGCAAGACGGTCGGCCTCAAGGATCTGCTCCAGGGTGGGATCCGCCACAAAGGGCACCGCCTCCACCGCACCGGAAACCAGGTCATAAACATCGTAGAAACCGATCTCGTCATTCAAATACTTCGCAACGGCCACCTCATTGGCGCCATTCATCACAGGGCAAGCCGTACCACCGGCCTTGGCGCAGCGGTAAGCCAGGGCAAGACACGGAAACGCCTCCATATCCGGGCTGTCAAAGGTCAGGGCGCCACATTTTGTCAGATCCAGCTTATCCACCGGGCAATCCAGCCGTTGGGGATAGGTCAGAGCCAACTGAATGGGCAGCCGCATATCCGGCGCGCCCAGCTGGGCCATTACAGCGCCGTCCACAAATTCCACCAGGCTATGGACAATACTTTGGCGATGGATGACCACCTCCACCTGCTCCACAGGAACGCTGTACAGCCGCATGGCTTCGATCACTTCCAGGCCCTTGTTCATCAGCGTGGCACAATCCACTGTGATCTTGGGGCCCATTTTCCAGTTGGGATGCCGCAGAGCGTCGGCCTTGGTCACAGACTTCAGCTGCTCCTTCTGCATACCGAAGAAGGGGCCGCCGGAGCAGGTCAGGATGATCTTACGCACTTCCCGCTGATCCCGGGCGCCCATCAGGCACTGAAAAATAGCGGAATGCTCCGAATCCACAGGGATGATCTCCACGCCGTGCTTTTTCGCTTCCGCCATGACCAGCTCACCGGCGCAGACCAGGGTCTCTTTATTGGCAAGGCCGATGCGCTTGCCGCTGCGGATCGCAGCCAGGGTCGGCTTCAGGCCCAGCATGCCCACCACTGCGGTGATGACGCAATCCACGCCATCCAGGGTAGCTGCCTCAATAAGCCCTTCCTCTCCCCAGGAAACCCGGGTATCCAGGTCAGAAATGGCTGCGGACAGGGCTTCAGCAGCCGCCTGGGTGGCCATAACGGCCAATTCCGGTTTGAACTGCCGGCATTGCTCCGCCATGCGCTCCACGCTGGTACCTGCGGTAAGGGCTGCCACCTTCACCGGCAGCCGGGAGATAATATCCAGGCTCTGCCGGCCGATGGAGCCGGTGGAACCCAAAACAGAAACACAGTTCATCATGACTTCACCACCACAGGGATCAGGGCCAACAGTACTTCCACCACGGGACCGGCCAGCAGAATGGAATCAAACCGATCCAACGCACCGCCGTGGCCGGGGATCAGATTGCTGAAATCCTTGATCCCGGTCTGTCGCTTGATCACAGAGAAGCACAGATCTCCAAAGACGCCGGCCAGGGCGCCCAGGATTGCGTAAGCCACCGCATAGGCAAAATTCGCCCGGTAGCCAAAGGCCAGCTGCAGAAGCAGCACATACAAAAGCATGCCCACAACGCTGAATGCCAGGCCGCCAAACAGGCCCTCCACGCTCTTTTTGGGGCTGATCACCGGAGCCAAACGATGCTTGCCAAATCGGCAGCCGATAAAGTATCCGCCGGTATCGGAAAGGAAGGCAGCCACAAAAGGAATGAGGATCAGTGCCCGACCGTCGGGGGTAACCATGATCCGCACCAAAGCGGACAGCATGTAAGGAAGCAGCAAGCCGCCGACAAAGCAAATGCTTGCCTTGGAGAAGGTCAGCTTCATATCGGAGAGCATGATCTCCATAAAGATCAGGCAGAAGAAGACAACAAAGCCAGCCATTCCCCACACAAACGGCGCACCAAAATAGCACCACAACGGCACCAGGAATGCAGTGGCCATGGAGTACAGGGTCAACCGGCCGTGGCGCAGAATGCCCGTATTGAACAGCAATTCGTACGCGCCAATGCTGCAAATGATCCCCACGGCCAGGGCCATTACCCACTTTGGGGCAGCATACAGTACGATAAACAGCAGCGGCAGCAGCACCGCCGCGGCAAGGATTCTCTTTTTCATGGGTTACGCCCCTCCAAACCGGCGATTCCGCCGGTGGTATTCTTCGATGGCCTCATCCAGCTCCTTCGGGCCGAAATCGGGCCACAGAACATTCATAAACACAAACTCAGAGTACACCGTCTGCCAGGGCAGGAAATTGCTGGTGCGCTTTTCTCCCGAAGGCCGGATCACCAGCTCCGGATCCGGCACACCCGCAGAGTCCAAATAGGAATCAAACAACCCCTCTGTCAGATCCTCCGGATTGCGCTTTCCATCCCGCACATCCTGGGCAAAGGCACGAACTGAGCGCAGGATCTCATCTCTGCCGCCGTAATTCAGGCAGAAATTCACCTGAACCTCATCCTCGTAAACACTTGACTTATTCTGCGCATCCAGGCACAGCTTCCGAAGCTCGGGACTCAGCCGGGACAGGTCCCCGAAGAAATGAAAACGGACATGGTTCTTCTCCATATCTCGCAGGGCTTCCCGCAGATATGCGCCCAGCAGGCGCATGATCCCGGAAACCTCCTCCTCGGAGCGTTTCCAATTCTCTGTGGAGAACGCGTACACTGTCAAATACCGTACCCCCAGGGTGCGGCAGTAATTGGCGATGCGGCGAAATGCTTCCGCACCCGCGGAGTGGCCGGCGGTACGGGGCAGTCCCCGGTTCTTGGCCCAACGACCATTTCCATCCATAATGATGGCGATATGCCGGGGCGGCTGGGGTTTTGCGCACATATCAGCTTGCAACATAAATAACCTCTTTATAGAGCATTGGGGGCGCAGGGCGCCCCCAATGCAAATTCAGCGATCAGATCGCCATCAGTTCCTTTTCCTTTGCGGCAGTAGCCTCGTCCACCTTCTTGATGTACTTATCCAGCAGATCCTGCAGATCCTTCTCTGCCTTCTTCTGGTCATCTTCGGTGATCTCGTTGTTCTTCTTCAGCTTCTTGACGTAGTCCATGCCGTCCCGGCGCAGGTTCCGCAGGGCAACCTTGGCGTCCTCGGCGTACTTCTTGACCTGCTTGGTCAGTTCCTTACGACGCTCCTCGGTCAGCTGGGGGAACACCAGGCGAATGACACGGCCGTCATTCTGGGGGTTGATGCCCAGGTCAGAGGTCTGAATGGCCTTCTGAATGTCCTTGAGCAGCTTGGTATCCCAGGGAGAGATCACCAGGGTACGGGCATCGGGGGAAGAAATGGTGGCAACACCGTTCAGAGGGGTCTCGCTACCATAGTATTCCACGCTGATGCGGTCAAGAACCTTGGCATTGGCACGACCGGCACGGACAGCGCCAAACTCCTCGTGCAGGTGATCCAGGGTCTTATCCATTTTTCTTGCAAATTCCTTAAAATCGATCGCCATTGTAATAATCCTCCTAAAAGTTAATTGGTAACGGTGGTGCCGATTTCTTCGCCCCGGACCACGCGGATGATACTGTTTTCCTCGGCCAGGCCAAAGCAGACCATGGTCATATTATTGTCCATAGCCAGGGCCATGGCGGTGGTGTCCGTTGCCTTCAGGTGCTTGGCAAGGCACTCATCGTAAGTAAGGGTAGAATAACGGATGGCATTGGGATCCTTCTTGGGGACGGCAGAATAGATGGCATCCACATTCTTAGCCATCAGGATGGCATCCGCCTCGATCTCCACGCCCCGAAGCACCGCACCGGTGTCGGTGGAGAAATAGGGATTACCGGTACCTGCGGCAAAGATAACTACCTTGCCCTCATTGAGGTAACGGTTAGCCAGGTCACGGGTAAAGTACTCGACAAACTTGTGGATCTCCACAGCGGTCAGCACCCGGGCATCCAGGCCATACTGCTCCAGCACGTCCGCCACAGCGATGGCATTCATAACGGTAGCCAGCATGCCCATAGCGTCCGCATGGCTGCGCTGCATCTTGCCGCTGCCGTTCTTCACGCCACGCCAAAAGTTGCCGCCGCCAATGACCAGGCCCACCTGTACGCCCATTTCCACACAAGTCTTAATGGAGGCACAGACCTCACCGATCTTACCAAAATCCAGGCCGAAGCCATCGCCCTGGGCAGTTTTCTCACCCAGCGCCTCACCGCTGACCTTCAGCAGGATGCGCTTATACTTCAGTTCAGGCAAACGAATCACTCCTTCATTTTTATCCTTCCCTATTTTAGCTTATCTGCAGTCAAATGACAACCCACAAATTGCGTTTTTTACATAAAATTTAAAATTATCCGTTAAACGCACGAAACGTAAGAATTACTTTTGGGAAAGCAATGAATTTCTGTTGCAAAAAACACGACAATGGGTTATAATGACATATTATTTGGAAATTACCAAGGAGAGGATACCATTATGGCTGAAATGATGGAAAGCAAAAACTTCATCCACGCCTTTATTGAAGAAGATATCGCAGAGGGCGGCCGCTATGCGGGCCAAACCGTCCACACCCGTTTCCCCCCGGAGCCCAATGGCTACCTGCACATTGGCCACTGCAAGGCCCTGATCATCGACTTCGGCACCGCCGAAAAGTTCGGTGGTCTGTGCAACCTGCGTATGGACGACACCAACCCCACCAAGGAAGATGTGGAGTTCGTGGAGGCCATCCAGGAGGACATCCGCTGGCTGGGCTTTGATTGGGGCGACCGTTTCTTCTACGGCTCCGACTACTTCGAGAAGGACTACGAGTACGCCGTGGAACTGATCAAGAAGGGCCTTGCCTATGTGTGCGAGCTGACCCCCGACCAGGCCAAGGAAATGCGCGGTGATCTGAATACCCCCGCTACCTCCCCCTTCCGGGATCGCCCCATTGCGGAGAGCCTGGATCTGTTCGCCCGGATGCGTGCCGGCGAATTTGAGGACAACAAGTACACCCTGAGAGCCAAGATCGATCTGGCCTCCGGCAATTTCAACATGCGTGATCCCGTGATCTACCGGATCCGTCACATGCATCACCACCGCCAGGGCGACAAGTGGTGCATCTACCCCATGTACGATTTCGCCCACCCCATCCAGGACGCCCTGGAGGGCATCACCCACAGCCTGTGTTCTCTGGAGTTTGAGAACCACCGGCCCCTGTACAACTGGGTGGTGGAAAATGTGTCTGTCCCCCACACCCCCCGGCAGATCGAGTTTGCCCGCCTGGGTATCGACCACACCGTGCTGAGTAAGCGCAAGCTCCGCGCCCTGGTGGAAAACGGCTATGTTTCCGGTTGGGACGATCCGCGTATGCCCACCCTGTGTGGTCTGCGCCGCCGTGGCTACACCCCCGCCGCCATCCGCAACTTCTGCGATCGCGTCGGTGTCGCCAAGAGCCCCAACACCATCGAGTACGCCTTCCTGGAGTACTGCCTGCGGGAAGGCCTGAACGAGACCGCCCAGCGCGTCATGGCGGTTCTGAAGCCCATCAAGCTGACCATCACCAACTATCCCGAGGGCCAGACCGAGGAGTTCGAGGTGGAGAACAACCCCAACCGTCCCGAGGATGGAACCCGTACCATCACCTTCTCCCGGAACCTGTGGATCGAGGCCGATGACTTCCTGGCCGAGCGTGTGCCGAAGTACAAGCGCCTGTATCCCGAAGGACCGGAATGCAGACTGAAAGGTGCATACGTAATTCAGTGCACCGGCTTTGTCAAGGATGAAAACGGAAATGTTGTGGAAGTACTTGCCACCTACGATCCCGACTCCAAGGGCGGTGACCCTGCCGACGGTCGGAAGATCAAAGGCGC
>JAZREG010000176.1:0-15808 GCA_045660725.1 Faecousia sp. | reverse complement strand
CTACAAGACAGCGGCGTAACAGACGGTAAATCTGGTTCTTGATACGACTCGTCTGGCAATGAAAAAGAGAGTCGCCGCAGAGTTGCAGCTCCACAGCGACCAAGGCTTTCAATACACATCCAACGCATATTTTAAGCTAACTCAATCTTACGGTATTACACCGTCGATGTCAAGTAAGGGCAATCCATATGACAATGCTATGGCAGAAAACTTCTTCTCCATCCTGAAAACGGAATGTATCTACCGGCACACGCCAAAGACATTCAGGGAAGCAAATGATCTGATTGATAGATACATTCATTTCTACAACCATGAGCGCATCCAGAATAAAACTGGAGTGGCGCCGCTAACGCTGCGCCACTCCGCTTAAAACTTAATATTTCCTACATAGGGGCTTTTTTGTGCTGTCCGTACAAACTGGGGCAGTTCAGCCAGGTGGGCTTTTCCTACCACGGAAATTCCGAAGTTTTCTGTCGGTTGGTGGATGCCTATGATTGGGATTTCTGCCAAATTCAGTATAATTACATGGATGAACATTCTCAGGCCGGACGCCGTGGCCTGCAGTACGCCAGTGGCAAGGGGTTGCCGGTGGTGATTATGGAACCCCTGCGAGGCGGTCGTTTAGTCCACAGACTGCCGGAAAAAGCCCAGCAGTTGTTTGCCCACCATTCTTCCGGGGACAGTCCTGCCCGTTGGGCGTTTCGTTGGCTGTGGAATCAGCCGGAGGTGACCGTGGTGCTGTCCGGCATGAACTCCATGGACATGGTACGGGAGAATATGGCCACCGCCGATGCTTCCTTTGTGGGCCAGCTATCGGATGGGGACGAAGCCATGCTGCATCAGGTGGTGCAGGCCATCAACGAGAAGGTCAAGGTGGGCTGCACCGGTTGCGGCTATTGCCAGCCCTGCCCCAAGGGCGTGGACATTCCCGGCACCTTTGCCGCCTATAACCGCCGGTTCACCGATGGGAAATTCGTGGCTTTGAAGGAGTATGCCATGTGCACCACCCTTCGCACCAATGTAACTGCTGCTTCCCAGTGCATCGGCTGCGGCAAATGCGAGCAGCACTGTCCCCAGGGCATCCCCATCCGGGAGGAACTGAAAAAAGCCCAAAAGGAACTGGAGGGGCCGGTGTATAAGGCGTTTACCAAAGTGGCAAAATTTGTGGCAAAATTCTAAAGAAAAGCGTTGTAAGGATCTCCTTACAACGCTTTTTTGTTTGCATCAGTGGGAATATTCCGGGACAGCTCCCGGAAGGCCTGGGGGCTGTAGCCAAGCATCTTCTTAAAAGAGCGGGAAAAATACGCCGCATCGTTAAAACCGCACTGTTCCATCACTTGGCTGACCGGCAGGGCAGAGAACTGGAGCAGGTATTTGGCCTGCTGCAGGCGGACATTGTTTAAGTATCGGATGGGCGGCACGCCGGTGGACTCCCGGAACCGCTTGGTCAGGTGGGCAGGGGAGTAGCTGGACAGCTTCGCCAGCTGGGCGAGGGTGATGGGTTCGGTATAGTGTTGGTCGATGTAGGTGATGACCTGGGCGATCCGGTCGGCGGCAGCTTCTCTGCAGATGACCTCGCTGTGGTCGAAATAGTACTGTACCAGAGCGCAGATGGCGGTGGTGGCGGCCAGATCCCGCTGGGAAGGGGGGAGCGTCTCGGAAGCGATCAGCTGCCGAAACAGCCGGGAAACATGGGCTTTGTCCTTCACATGCAACACTGCGGGAATGGTGTAGTTTTCAAAAAAGTCGTTGCTGCCCCGCTTCAAGCTGAAGTGACACCAGGATTTTCGGGCAAACTTGCTGTCCGTCAGGCAGCAGGAGTGGAGCGTATTTGCCGGGATCAGCAGAAGATCTCCCGGACCGGCGATAAAGGACTTGCCGTAGATGTCCATACGGATCTCGCCCTTTTCCACATAGTAAAATTTGCTGTCCGGCAGCCGCAGATTATGGCCCTGCCAATGCTGGGGCAGGATGCTTTGGGCGCCCACTCGGTAGATGCAGGTAACAGCGTCGTTCATTGCGCCACCTCCTTTCCTTGATTGTACCGCGTTTGCCGGTTTTGTCAAGAAACTGTTGGATGAAATTTGCTCAATATCGGACAAGTGATACAAGCGAATTGTTATAGCACCCGCAGGTAGCACTTGTTAAAATAATTATAAGGAGGGATGCAAAATGAAACTCAAAACCGTATGCGGCGAGATCTCCCGACAGGAGCTCGGCGTGGTGACCACCCATGAACATGTTCTTTTAGACCTGACGGCTTTTTACCGGGAACAGCCGGTGGAGGGAATCCCCAGCCCGTCTACCCAGAAGGTAGAGATGTGGACTTTGGGTACTTTGAACCGGGACTGCTATGCCCTGAAGGACAATCTGCTGCTGGACAATGAGGCGCTGCAGGCGGAGGAGCTGGCCCGGTTTAAGGCCGCCGGCGGTACCACTGTGGTGGATGCGTCCCTGCCGGGCATCGGCCGGGATCCGGAGGCGCTGCGGCGTATTTCCGAAAAAACCGGTCTGCACATCGTTATGGGTACCGGCTACTATGTGGGTGACACCCATCCGGAGGCCCTGAGCGCCATGACCGAGCAGCAGATCGCCAACGAAATGATCCGGGAGCTGGAGGTTGGCGCGGACGGCACAAACATCTGCGCCGGTTACATCGGCGAGATCGGCATCAGCGAGATCTTCGACGAGAAGGAACGCCGGGTGCTTCGGGCTGCCGCCCTGGCACAGAAGGCCACCGGCGTTGCCATCAATGTCCATATCAACCCCTGGACGGTGGGTGGTCTGGAAGCGGCGGACATCCTGCTGGATGCCGGTGTAGCGCCGGATCGCATCTGCATCAGCCACATCGACGTGGAGAACCGGGAAGAATATGTCCTGGGGCTGCTGCAAAAGGGCGTATATGTGGAATTTGACAATTTCGGCAAGGAGTATTACATTCGCCGGGAGGTGCGCAATTCCGGCTACGGCCTGTTCGTTACCGATGTGCAGCGGGTGACCTTCCTGAAGAAGCTCATCGACTTGGGTTACCTGAACCGGATCCTGCTGTCCTGCGACCTGTGCCTGAAGCAGCTGCTGCATACCTACGGCGGCTGGGGCTATGACCATGTACTGAAGAATATCGTCCCCATGATGGAGGACGAAGGCATTACCGCCCGGCAGATCCACACGCTGCTGGTAGAAAACCCGGCAAATTGGCTGCTGGGAGAACAGTAAGGAGGAATTATTATGCAGTTACCCAGCATTCCGAAGGAAGAATTTGCACAGCGCGTCCGCAAGGTGCAGAAGGCCATGGGCGAGCAGGGGTATGACCTGCTGCTCAGCTACGGCAACGAAGCAGAACCCCAGTATGTGCGCTATTTTTCCAACTACTGGCCCTCTTTTGAAACCGCCGGTGTCCTGATCCCCGCCCAGGGCGAGGCCATGCTGCTCATCGGCCCTGAGAGCTTTACCTACGCTTCCGACCGGACACAGATCGCCCAGGTGCGGCTTTTGAAGGCCTTCCGGGAATCTTCCGAGCCGGAGTATCCCGGCAAAAAGCTGGATACCTTCCAGTCTGTTTTCGGGGAAGTGATGGGGGATAAGCCCATTACCCGCTTTGGTGTGGCGGGTCTGCCCCTGATGACCATCGGCGTGTATGAGGCCCTCCGGGAAGCCCTGGGGGCTGTGAAGGTGGAAAACGCCAACGACATCGTCAACCGCATCCGGATGATCAAGACGGAAAACGAGCTGGCTTGTATGCGTGCCGCCGCCAAGATCACCCGGGAGACCTTTGACTATGTGCTGGAAAACATCCGGGTGGGTATGACCGAGCAGCAGGTGGTGGGTCTTGCCCTGGGCAAGATGCACGAGCTGGGTGCGGAGCGGGAGTCTTATCCTCTGTGGGTGCTGACGGGCCAGGGCTCTGATCAGGCCATCAGCCGCCCCCGGAATAAGGAGATTCAAAAGGGCGATCTGACCTTTATTCAGATCGGCGCCCGGGTGGATGGCTATGCTTCCTCCATCGGCCGCGCGGTGGTCTTTGGCACAGCTACTGAGGAGCAGAAGCGGCTCATTGAGGTGGGCTACAAGGCCCAGGCCGATGCCATCGCCTCCCTGATGCCCGGCGTCAAGGCCTGCGATGTGGCGCAGAAGCACATTGACAATGTGACCGCCATGGGCTACGGTGATTGGCTGCTGTATGGCCCCTTCCACGGCAATGGTACCATGGAGGGCGAAGCACCCTGGATCGAGACCAGCGCTGACTTTGTGCTGGAGGAGAACATGACCTTCTGCGCTGATATTTTCCTGGGTTCTTCCAAGGAACACATCGGCCTGCGTATTGAGGATGTGGTCTGCGTCAAGCCCGGCGGCGCGGAAAACCTGACCAATTATCCCAAAGCGCTGTTTGAGATCCATCGATAACGAAAAACGCCGTTTTCAGCGGGAACATTTCATTCCTGCCGGAAACGGCGTTTATTATTGGGTGACTTGCGTTCAATCGTCGTACTTTTTCATGGCTTTCCAAAATCCTGCGTAGGAACGGTAGCCAACATGCCGGGAAACTTCCTCCAAAGATATGTCAGTGGTTTTCAAAAGATGCTTTGCGGCATTGATCCGTACGGAAGCGAGCAGGTGCCGGAAGGTATGGCCGGTGTTTTGTATGACCAGCCGTTCTGTTTGACGCTCCGAAAGATTCAGCTCCTTTGCAAGGTCGCATAGATGCAGGTCTTCCTGATAGCGCTTGAAAAAGAATTCATTGATCAAAAAACCGTAATCACAAACAGGACGGGCGCAAAGCTCCTTTGGGTAAAGGGTGTTGCAGAAAAGGGATATGTAAGTGGCAATAGAGGAATAATTTTTCGTGTCCTGGCACAGCTTGATCTCATTGATGAAATCTCGTACCGTCTGGTTGCTGATTTGCCGGGTCACAACAGAGGAAATGTCGAAGTCGATCTGAAATGCGGTGTGAAGGATGTTGGGATCTTTGCATTCCACATTGTGATATACACCGGCGGGGATGATCAAAAGGTTACCTTCTGAAGAAGGGTACACACGGTCTCCAATATGAAAAATCACATGATCACCGGTAGCGATATGGATTTCCGCATAGTTATGTTTATGGGGCGGCTGGACGATCAGGTTGGGGGTATAGAAGCCGTGCTGCAAAAAGACTTTATGGTTTTCAAGCCCTGTGTTGACAATTAATTCGTTATACATTTTACATTTCCTGTTCTGCCATATTAGCGATAGGATGGCGGGTGGGTTTATGTACATTTCCCCGGGGGTTTCTTATAATACATAGTATAGAATGCGAAGTTGTATGTCAAGGATTTTTGTGTACTTTTGCATAAGGCACTTTCGGAAATTCTGTTTGTTTCTCTTTGCGCCGTGTAACGGCTTTGTGGGATCAAGAATAACGGAAGTGGCAGCATGTGTCAGTTGTTAAGTATTTGTCTGTTTTGGAAAAAGAAAAGTAGGAAAAATCGTAATTTTGCGAGGCGTTTGCCTTGCTGGATTGATAAGAAAGGAAGATGGAAGTATGAAAAAACGCGCTCTGTCCCTGTTTCTGGTGCTGACATTCCTGCTGTCTGTTTTCATGCTCTGCAATACGGCTGCCTACGCGGCATCTGTGGCGCAAGACGGTGTTACCGCTGAGCTGACGACAGATAAAGAAGTTTATGTCGGCGGTGAAGCGATTGCTGTCAGCCTGAAAGTCAGCAATAACTCCCTTTATGTAAGCAAAATCAAGACCCAGCTGAATGTCCCTGGAGGCCTGCTGTCCGCAGGTGGATCGCTGAGTACTGATCCTGTACATATCCCGTTCAGTGGCAACTCGACTTATAACTTTGCCCTGTCTGTTCCTGCGCCGACTACCACTGCGGCGACCACCACCCAGGCACCCACTACGACTGTGCCTACTACCCAGGTCCCTACCACTGTGCCCAGCACCACCGCACAGCCCACAGTGCCTACTACCACTGTGCCTGCTACCACTGTGCCTGCTACCACTGTGCCTCCTGTGACCACGGAGCCCACGGTGCCTACTACTGTGCCTACTACCACTGTGCCTGTGACCACTGTGCCTCCCACCACCGCACAGCCCACAGTGCCTGCTACTACTGTGCCCGGCACTACTGCCGCACCCACTACTCAGGCACCTACCCAGGCTCCCACCACCGTTCCCGGTGGCTCCGGTGACAACTCCGACACCGGCGACATCAGCCTGTACATTTATGGCGCTTTGGCAATCTTCTCCATGGCTGCCCTGGTGATCCTGTCCGGCGGGTTCAAGGGCATCATGAAGCAGCGCTGGTTCATCCTGGTGCTGTGTGCTGCCCTGCTGGTTTCCGTTGCCGGCCCTGTGATCGTTGCGGCTACCAATGAGAAATCCTTTGAGGTTTCCCACACCATTACGGTAGACGGCCAGGCTGTGACGCTGACGGCTAAGGTCACCTACGAGCTGGAGGAGAAGTTTGAACTTCCCGAAAGCGGCTCTGTGAGCGTGCCTTTCAAGGCTGAGGGTGTAAGCTTGTATCAGCTGATCCCCGAAAAGGGCTGGTATACCGGCGAAAATGACGGCATCGTCATTGATGGCATGGCAGCTTCTCCCACGCAGCGGCCCGAGGTTACCGCTTCCTATATCGATATGCTCTTTGGCGGCATCAACTATAAGACCAATCCCAACACCTTCGTTGCCGGTGAGTTCGACAACAGCAAGATTATTAGCGATGACGGCCAGAAGGAACTGCTGGTGGGCCTGACCAAGGATCTGGCCTCCCGGAAAGCGCTGGAGTTCATTGACTATGACCAGTGGATTATCGTGGAAATCGATGGCAAGCTGGTGGTTACCGGCTGGTACGACAATGCTACTGTCGCCGCTGCCCGGTATCTGTACGACCAGGTGGCAGGGGAGACCGACAAGACTCTGACCCTGCCCATTATCGGTGATATGACCGGTGTGATCGCGGATGCAGCGGATGTGGTTCCTCAGGTTCAGGTCGGCACCTACATGGGCGGCCTGGATGGCGACGAGGATACCACCATCCTGCGCTTTGAGAATATGGATGAGGAAAAATTCCAGGCCTATGCGGCAGAACTGGAGGAAGCCGGTTTTGCCCTGTATGCTGAGAACAAGATCCTCAACTATGGTGAGGCCTATAACCTGTTCCGTACCTACACCAAGGGCAATATTGCCGTGCATATTGCCTACTATCCTAATGCATTTATGGAAGCCGATCGGGACAATTTAACGCCCAATGAGCTCAAGGCTCTCAACACCAGCTTCCGTCCCTTCGGCAAGGAGATGCGTGTGGTCATCGACACCACTGCGTCCCTGTTTACCAACGAGGCAACCAATGATTACGAGGATGCCGGCATTGTTCCCCAGATGCATATCGTCAACCTGTTTGACCAGGTTGCTGACGGCAACAACAACGCCGAGTGCATTATCTACACCCTGGCCGACGGCAGCTTCATCGTCATTGACGGTGGCTTTGCCCAGGATGCGGACCTGGTGTATAAATCTCTGGTACAGCTGAACCAGAGAGACGATGGTAAGATCGTGGTGGCCGCATGGATCATGTCCCACCATCATAATGACCATATGGGCGCCTTTACTGCCATGGCAGAGAAGGATTACGCAAAGAACGTCCATATCGAGCAGTTCATTATGAACCCCACCGCCGTCTCCTATGTTTGGAGAAACCGGAACATTCCTTATAATTACTCCTCCAGCGTCCTGTTTGGACCGGAGTACTACAGCCACGATGTTTACGCAGCATACCTGGAGAACTTCGGCGGCACTTTGGACGGCGGCAAGACCCAGCTGGTCAGCCCCCACACCGGTCAGAGAATGTTTATCCGCAACGCACAGGTGGAATTCCTGAACGTTGGTGATGAGGATATGTGGCCTCTGCACATGGATAACGACAATGACGCGTCCCTGGTCTTCTCTGTGGAGTTTGGCAAGGAAACGGAGACCACCGAGGATGATTCCCGCTCCCTGATCCTCAACGACTCCTGCAGAGACACCCACGGCAATACGCTGCTGCCTCTGTTCGTTGAGATGCTGGATTGCGACATTGTGCAGGTAGCTCACCATGGCCTGGGCGGCCCCACCTCCGCCATTTACCGGAACATGGAGCCTACCGTTGGTGTTTGGTGCACCACCCAGTCTGTTGCAGAAAGAAATCACTGGTTTGATACCGATCCCAGCAAGAGAACCGGTGCTTCCTATGTCCTGGCACTTCGTCCCGATGCCGGCGACGACAATGATCCCGTTTCCCTGATCCTGATGGCAGAAAAGTATGTCCAGACCCTGTATTTGCCTTATCATGTGGGCGACGTGGTGGACAAGCGGATCCTGACAGACCATATCAGCAATGCCTATGTCAATGAGAATGTAAATGTGGCATACCTGCCCGACCGGGTCGTCAACGAGGGTAATTACGATGCCCTGGTGGCCGAGCTGGAGGGTTACAACGCCAATGTGGCGGTCATGACAAATGCAACCGGCCTGACGGAAACTGTTGCACAGCAACTGCTGGCAGACCTGGACTACACTTATGTTGCGCACACTCAGGGCAATACGGATTACATGATCCTGAGCCGCTATCCCATTACGGAGGAAGAGGGATACATTTATGGCAATGAAGGTGTGATCCTGAAGGCGACCCTGGATGTGGATGGCATCTCTGTGGATGTGTACGCCACGAACCTGTCTGAGGACTTTAAGGAAGGCTTTGACGAACTCCTTACTGATCATGCGAAGCCTGCCGGCCAGTACTGGATGATCCTGGGCAACTGCGCCAGCTATGACAACACTGTCAGTGCCTACGCACCCGTTGTCGGCGGCCTGAGCAGCACCTATGATGTTTACATCGGCGGCGATGACCATGCATCTGTTACCGATAAGAAGACTTATGACGATGTGGCTTACAGCTTCACCGCTGTGCTGCCCAGATTCTATGTCACCGAGGGTACCCGCAGCCAGACCGAAGAGATCGACCTGATGCTTTGGACCGTTAACGGCTGGGGCCAGACCCAGAATCCCAAGGATGTGATCCTGGGCGAACTGAAGTATGTCCATCCCGAGATCGCTGTCCTGACCATGGTGGACAACATCAAGATGGAAATGGACTTCGATGCTATCGCAGAGTACACCGGCTACGAGTACTACTACTACGTGGAAGCCGAAGTCAACAACAGTGCCTATCCCAACCGCCCCGATCTGTCCCGCGGTTCCGTGATCTTCAGTGACTTCCCCATCGATACCGATATGGAAGCTGTCACTGTGGGCGATGTTACCTTCACCAATAAGCTGGTACTGGAAGAGGACACTGCCGATGTGGAAGGCCGTGCCTTTGGTCGCGTGGCCATCACCATCAACGGCGTCAAGACCGATGTTTGGTTCGGTTTCAATGCATCCACCCTTGTCCAGGAGCGCGCTATGATCCCCTATGTGGAAGCTGCCGCAGAAGTGACCGGCCGTCCCTTCATCGTTGCAGGCTACCGCTTCAAGGAACTGAGCACCATCTATGCCGGCAAGAATGTTCAGAGCTATATGTCCGCTGATTGGCAGGGCATCGTTGTCTCTGCAGACGGTCATCCCATTGGCGAGTTCACTGAGTATCCCCGTGCCAATATCGGTATGGGTGATAACAAGTTCATGATGGACCAGGTTTGGGTCACCTTTGACAGCACCGAGGTCAATATTTCCTTCAATGCCAACGGCGGTACCGGTACCATGGCTGCTGATACCAGCCTGAAGGGCTTCTATGAGCTGCCCGCCAACGGTTTCACTGCTCCCGCGGGCAAGAAGTTCCTGGGTTGGGCAACCTCCAAGGAGGAAGCCGAGGCCGGTAATGTGATTTACAGACTGACCCTGACCGGGGATGTGGAGCTGTTTGCTGCATGGACCGATGCAAAGAACATCCTGATCTCCAGCTCCTTCAATAACTTCCAGAACGATGCCAGCGGCCGCAAGTACTTTGTGGACTACTACAAGCAGAATAAGTTTGACATCGTTACTATGAACTGTGTACCTCCTGCGGCTTTGGCCGGCAATGGCTTTGCGGAACTGGCAGCCGAAATGGGCTTTGCCTACTATGACGCAGCCATCAATGATGCTAATACCGAGGCAACGGTCATCTTCTCCAACTATAAGATCGTCAGCAACACCTCGAATGAGGCCGGCAGCGTGCCTCCCGTCCTTTACGTTACCGTGAAGATCGATGGCCGCCTGGTGGACATCTGCTGTGGACAGCTGACCAGCTATGCGCAGAGAGCCAATGTTGCTTCTACCCTGGCAGCCAACTACACCACCGGCCGTGAGTTGATCGTCACCGGTAACCTGAATGGTGCCTACGCATCTGTGGACAGCGTTACCCTGTCCGGTGTGAACCTGACCTTCAGCAAGGGCGATTACAGCCATTACTGGACCACCAATCGTTTCACTGTGGTAAGCATTGTCAATGATGCCGCTTACATGCCTCCCATGGCAAGCATGAGCGACCCCGTGAACATCGTTGTGTCCCTGCCCGATACCTATAAGGTCAGCTTTGACGCCAACGGCGGTACCGGCACCATGACAGCCGATGAGGGCAATGAGCTGGGAGCTTATACCCTGCCCGAGTGCGGCTTCACCGCCCCCGAGGGCAAGCGCTTCAAGGGTTGGGCAACCAGCAAGGCCAACGCAGATGCGGGCACCGTGATCCGTAGCCTGACCGTCAATGCGGATACTACCCTGTATGCTTCCTGGGTGGATGCAAGCAAGGTTAGTATTTCCTCCAATTATGGTGGAGCAATTGATGCACTCACTTCTTACTATCAGCAGAACTTCTTCGATATCATCACGCTAACTTGCGCATCCTCCGACTATGGTAACCAGGCAAAGGTAAACGAGTTGAAAGAAGCATTGGGCTTTAAGAACGCTGTGTATGCTGCAAACGGTGGAAACTGTGCCATTATCCTTACGGACTTCCCCGTTGTAAAGGTAGCCGAGAATACCAGCGTGGCAACGAACCCGGTGCTGCTTGCCACAGTGACCATTAACAATGTTCCTGTTGACATCTGCTTGGGAACCCTTAACAGCATGGCCAACAGAAAAATCATTCAGACGGTGCTGTCGGAAAATCATGATTCTCAGCGTGAATTGATCCTCACCGGTTATGTGGACCTTAGTACAACAACGGATAACTTCCTGCCCCTGGCCGGTGCAGAATTGAAACACTACAGCGCGCGTTATCTCCAGTACTGGGCGACTCCCGGCGTGAAGTGCGATGGTATTGTAAGAGTTATGGGTTATGGACAAACCGGCAACATGGATATGAATATCCAGCCCTACACGGTCAAGTTTGACGGTAATGGCGCTGCCGGTACCATGGCGGATGCGACCAACCGGAACGGTAGCTTCGCTCTGCCCACGACTACCACCTTCACCGCCCCCGAGGGCAAGCGGTTCAAGGGCTGGGCAACCTCCAAGGCCAACGCAGATGCGGGCGTCGTGATCCGTGAGCTGCTGCTGAAGGAGAATGTTACCCTCTATGCTTCCTGGGTAAGCGAGGATGATATCTTCGTTTCCAGCATTCGTGGTGATTACCCGGGTTCTGCTTCGGATCCCTCGTGTATCAATGTCAGCAACGCCAAGAATAATTTCATCAGCTACTACAAGCGGAATGTATTCGATATCGTTGGCATAACCCGCATTCCCAATGCGACTACGGATGCAGATGTGGAGGAACTGAGAAAGACCTTGGGCTTTAATAACGCTGTGATCGCCCACGGAACCGGAAGCGCATATGACGCAATCCTGCTCACCAACTTCCCCATCGTGGAAAATAGCGTACAGAAACTGACGAATTCTGAAGGCGGAAGAGGCGCGGTCTTCGCCACATTGAATGTGAACGGCCGACTGGTGGATATCCTCGTTGCAGAGCTCCATAGTAGCACGATCAGAACGCAGGTGATCAACACCTTCCTGCCTAAGCATACCGCAACCAACGAGCTGATCGTTCTGGGCGACAGCGGTGGTACCGGCAACCAGCTCTCTGCCACTTTGCTGCCGAATCTCTCTGAGGGCGCAACAAATGCGAAGCTGAGCAAGGCCTATTCCTCTGCGGGTATCGAGCATATCGCCAGCGAAATTGACGAGGGCTATGCATATCCCTTCGCGGACGGCAAGGTGTATGATCCCATTCATGTCCAGATGAAGGTCAAGCCCCAGACGGTGAAGCTCATGTCCTGGAGCGTTAACTTGTTGGGAAGAACGGATGCGGCGACGCAAGAAGTTATCAAAAGAGTTAGGGAGCATAATCCTGACATTGTAGGACTGCAGTGCGCGGGAAATATTGGCGCATTGACCTACACCTATGAGACTCTTTTGGCGGAATTTGGCTATCCCTACAGCTATTTTGCGCCTGCAAACGCAGATTTTAGTACGGTAAGTAGCAACTATTATTATGGTCATTTGATCCTGAGTAAGTATCCCCTGAGCAACAAGCTGGAGTCCGGATTTACGAGTCTGAGCACCAGCACGAAAAGCTATATTGGTCACTGTGTAGCTGACCTTGGAACGACCAAGCTGGACCTGTTCATTGCCTTTGATGTGCCCAGTTTAGATACAGGCGCGGGTATTTATCAGTTTGTTCAGAATAACACTGCGGCAGGCAATGACTTTGTGATTTTTGCCCACGGCAATATTCCTGAGAAGGAACAGATTGCAGGCAAGGATGTGGCAATAGCAACCAACGCCAAGCAAACGGGTCTTGTTGTATCCCAGGATAATGTTACCAAAACCAATGCAACAATACAGGCAAAGCCTGATAGCCTTTCCAGCAATGGACTTATCGGTCCTGAATCGCACATGACCATCACTGTTAACAGAACCTTCGACTAACTCTATACACCGCACCGCGGGGATCTCCGATTGGAGATCCCCGCTTCTTTTATACAGAAAAACCCGTCCTCAAATGAGGACGGGTGGGTGATTATGCATCCTGGTCGGGCAGGGGAGCCAGCACGACGGTTTTTGGCGGGTGGCCCATAGCGGGGATGATCTTTTCCAAAAGGTCCTGGGTGGAGATCGCCAGGCTGGAGGTGTTGATACAGGGGTGACAGCCGATCCGGTCGGTGTGCAGCAGATCTTCGTCAATAAGCAGCTGCACCCGGTGGTTGTGATCGTTCATCAGACCCAGCACACTCAGAGAGCCGGGGGTAATGTCCAAAAATTCTTCCATAAAGTTGCCGGCGGCAAAGGACAGCCGGGAGGAGCCGATCTGCTTGGATACCTGGCTGGTCTTAAAGACCTTATCCCCGGGAAGCATCAGCAAATAAAAATCGGTATTCTGCCGGTTGCACAGCAGAAGGTTCTTGCAAATGGCGGTGCCCAGGGCTGCGTCTACCGCCTGGCAGGCTTCCATGGTCATGGCGGCTTCGTGGTCCACCCGGGCATAGGAGATTCCCAGGGAATCCAAAAAGTCATAGACCCGGACTTCTTTTTCCAGGCGTCCGCTGAGATCCGCGGGCCGCCCCAGTTCCAGTTTCATAGCAAAAACCTTCTTTCTTTTTTGGGCTAGTATACCGCAGATTTTCAGATTCGTAAAGAGGCAAAAAAAGAAATGACCCTTGACTGCGTTTCTTTCGAAATCCATCAGCCAAGGGTCATTTCTGTTCTGTCTTATTATCTAACATCGTTGGTTAACCTCTCTTTCTGCGGGATCGACACACACTTCCGATCGAAATCCATTCCACAACACTTCATCTCATCCATTCCCATCAGCGGGAAGCTCTTATGTGTGGGAACATTTCCCTTGGTAGAAGGGGGTGTCGTTTGTTTCGCACATTTTCGCTGCTGTTTGTATAATAAATTTAGAAGGAGGATTGCTGCAGCGAACTAATGTGCTTTCGGATTTACCTGTACATTGGTATCACCTCTTTGTGTCTATAAGATATCACAAGAAATGCGTATTTGCAATATGTAATGTTGTATAAAATACACAAACTGTATTTGTGCAAAATACAAAAACCTATGACACAAAGACGAAATGGAGTTGACAAGGCCACTTTCGGTTTGGTATAATATTCGTGTTGGGCGGTCATTTGGCTGCCTGTTTTTTATGATTGGCAGGTGAAACCCGTGGAGATTTCCTATAGGATCATTCGGTCAGACCGGCGGACGATCGCTCTTCAGATTAAGCCCGATGGGGAGATTTTGGTGCGCTGTCCCAGGAAGCTGCCGGAGCGGGAAGTGGCATCCTTTGTGGACAGCAAGCGTAGTTGGCTGGAGAAACATCTGCGCCGCCAAAAGCCTGTGGTGGCGCTAAGCGACGCGCAATTGAAGGAACTGGCGCAGCGGGCCCGAGAGGATCTTACTGCCCGGGTGGAGCGGCTGGCGCCTCTTGTAGGGGTGTCCTGGGGTCGGATCACCATTCGTTCCCAGCGTACCCGCTGGGGCAGCTGCAGCGGCAAGGGTAACCTCAATTTTAACTGCCTGCTGATGCTGGCGCCGGAGCAGGTGCGGGATTATGTGGTGGTTCATGAGCTGTGTCACCGGAAGGAAATGAACCATTCTGTCCGGTTTTGGGCCATGGTGGAAAAGCTTCAGCCGGATTATAAGCTCTCCCGCAAGTGGCTGAAGGATCATGGAGGCGCCTTGATCGCCCGCTTGCCGTAAAAAACACGCTTCCGACGGAAGCGTGTTTTCTGTTTAACCGGCCTTGAGGATCGCTGCCAGCAAGGGAATGGTGACCACCGACAGCAGTGTGGTGATGAACACAGAAGAGGCTGCCAGCGTCTGATCTTTGTCATATTGGGCAGACAGCATGGTAATAATGGTTGCCACCGGCATGGCCATGATGACCACCATAACGCCCAAAACGATGGAGGGGCCCATAATGGGCTTCATGCACAGGTAAACCGCTACGGGGATCACCAGCAGCTTCAGCAGCGCCACGATGTACAGCCGCCAGTTGGTAAACACCAGCTTGATGGGCAGGGTGGACAGGGCAATGCCGATGATCAGCATGGCGCAGGGGGTGGTGATGTTGCCCACGGTCTTCAGAGTATCCTTCAGGACGCCATCCACCTGGACCCCCAGCAGGTAGCCGATGATGGCCACCAGGGCGCTGATGGTCATGGGGCAAATGACCTTCGACCAATCGATGCCCTTTTTGCCGGTGTCATTGCAGATCTTGGAAACGCCGTAGGTGTAGATAAACAGGTAGAACACCATGATGAAAATGGCGACGCAGAAGGTGGCCTCCTCGCCAAAGATCACCCGCACCACAGGGATGCCCATGTAACCCACATTGGAAAATACCATCATAAACTTGTACTGGCCCTGCTCATCCAGCTTGACCTTCAGAATGCGGGTGGTGCCTTCAGCGATGAGGATGAGGGCAAAGTACATGGCGATGGTAATGGCGATCAGTTTCAGCACCTCGCCGTTTTCCAGCGCCCGCTCCACGCACAGGGCGGAGTACAGTACGCTGCAGGGGTTGGTGATGCAGTTGACCATTTTAGAAAGGGGCTTGTTGTCCCCGATGGTCAAAACCTTGGTCTTGCCGCCTACATAACCCAAAATCAGGATCAAAAACAGCACGAGCATTTGGGCAAATACCGGCAGGATATCAGTGAGCATGGTGCTACGCACCTCCGTACGCAAATTTCTCATTCATTCTACTACTTTTTACGGGAAAATACAATCCCTAAAACAAAGAACGGCCTGCCGCAAATCGCGGCAGGCCGGGGAAGGGACATTTACTTCTTGGCGGTCAGACGCTGGATGAGCTTGACGATCTCCACGATGGGGATGACCAGGAAGCCCAGA
>JAZREG010000175.1:0-2608 GCA_045660725.1 Faecousia sp. | reverse complement strand
TTCTTTTTGGTAGTAAGCAAATCCCTCATCCCGTTTCACTTCACAATAACCCAGCTTTGTATAAAAAGCATTCGTTCTTACATTCCAAAGCGGTGTATCAAGTTTGATTTTCTTGATACCGGAATAGTAGGCTTCCACCATTTTCATCAAGGCAAGACCATACCCCTTCCGATAGTGAACTGGGTCTATAAATATTCTGCCAATGTACAATGTTTCACCGTCTTTGTCCACAAATAGAATTGCGCCACCAACGATTTCTCCATCTATGACTACCTGTAGCAAATGTCCTTCATTTTTCATCTGAATGTGCCATGTAATGGAATCATAATCAGGAGGTCCCCCAGGTTCGGAAGCACCAACATCAATATCGCTATCAAACGCAGCCTTTGATATAGCCACGATTCTTTCGATATGTTTCAATTCTGCATTTTCTAATTTCATAAAAATCATATCCTTGTCAAATACAAGTTTTGCTGACAGCCTGCCCTGCCTGTCATTCCGAGGGAGCAAAGCGACCGTGGGAATCTCCTGGAAGATCGTTCGATTTCGCAGTGCGTACCGGGAGATTGCCACGCCTTCGGAATTGGTTCAATATCTTGGACAAAAATTTGGAAAACTAAATGACAGTTAAGCAGCGAGCGGGGGATTGTATCCCAGGGTGCTATGGGGACGCAGGTTGTTGTAATAGTAGATGTAATATTCGACTACCATTCGATAAGTCTGCTCCGTCAGCAGCGTGGTCTTTCCCAGCTCTACCTTCATTGTTTTCCAGAATGTCTCGATGTAGCAATTGTCCACGGGCTTATAGGGGCGTGACATGCTGTGCCTGATCCCCCAATCTTCCAGCATGGCATGGAAATCCCGACTCAGGAATTGTGCGCCTCTGTCGGTCATGACCATGTCCGGGATGCCAAAAGCAAGCATTGCATTGGCCACAGCTTCCATTGCCAGTTCGGTCGTGGGCCGGTGTCCCTGGGCATAGCCCACCAGGATCTTGCGATTTACAGAAATGATCCCGCAGGTAAAGATCTTTCTGCCATTGATCTTTTGTTCAGTAAAATCCATGCTCCAGATATCCAGGTGCTTTTTCTCCTCCGGTGACAGCTGTGCAAAGAGATTGTCCTGGATATATTGGGAAGTTCCCTCACTTGTATGGACATTTTTGCACTTCTTCCGCCCGTATTTAGAGCGGTACCCGTGTGCCTTCAGGATGCGGCTGATCTTGTATTCGGACAGTTTGACCCCGTCCTTCTCCAATTCCCGCTTCAGGACACGACGACCGAAGCTGCCGTGGTGAAGCACAAATTTATCGCATACTGCCTGGCTTTCTTTTGCCTTGTATTCCGTGCGGCGGGCACCGTACCGCCGCATACCGTAGTACGATGACCTGGGAATGTTCAGTAGACGGCATACCTTGCGGGCGGGATACTCTCGAAGCTCCGTTGCGGCGAAGGTCACTCGTTCTTGTGTCGTTCCGCAAAGTATGCCGTTGCTTTTTTTAAGATTTCGTTCTCCATGCGCAGATCAGCAAGCTCCTTCTGGAGTCGGCGGACCTCGTCTCCGGGCAGGACAGCTTTCTCATCAAAGGCTGTTTCTCCGTGAGCCCTGAACTCACTGACCCAGCGGTAGACTGTCTGACGATCCACATCCAGCATCTGAAAAATCTCTTTCGGCTGCATGGTTTTGCTCAACATCAGATATACCGCGTTGAGTTTGAATTCCTTGGTATATTTCTTTCTCTCGCCTTTGGGCATCTCGATCTCTCCTTTTGTCATTTCATGAGTTGTCCAAAAACATTATACCACATTCTTCGGCTCGCAATGACATGGTTTTCGATGGCCGGTCCTTCTGTTTTAACAGGTTGGTCATCGTACCCGCCCGGCGGGGGGTAAATCAATTACCAACGAGGATCTGGGCCAGGGCGGAATGGCCGTCCAGGATGATGGTCGGCTCGGTGCCGGTGAGGGACTGCTTCAGGGCGTCCAGGGCGATGGTGAACTCGTAGAAGTCCTTCTTGTCGGAGGTGTCGTAGGCCTCGGCCAGCATGCGCATATACTCGGCCTCACCCTCGGCCTCCAGCTTGGCGGCCTCTGCCTTGGCGTTACTGATGATGATGTTCACCTGCTTGTCCACATCGTTGCGGATGATGGAAGCCTCGTAGTTGCCGTCGGCGGTGTACTTTTCCGCCATCTGGTTGCGCTCGGAGATCATGCGGGAGTAGACGGCGTTCTCGTTGGACTGGGGCAGGTCGAAGCGCTTGATCTTCACATCCTCCACGGTGATGCCGTAGGTCCTGGCCTGGGCGTCCACCTTGGCGTTGATGCCCTCGTAGATGTCGTTGCGCTCGGCGCCGTCGTCCATGTTGATGATGTCCGCCTGGGCCAGGGTGCCCATGACGGTCTTCAGTTCGTTGTAGGTGATGGCATCCAGACGCTGCTCTGCCTTCTCCACGGTGGTGAGGGTCTGGTAGAACTTCAGAGGATCATGGATGCGCCACAGCACGTAGCAGTCCACGGTCATGTTCTGCTTGTCGGAGGTCAGCACCTCGCTGGGGGGAATGTCATAGAACTGGGTGGCCTTGGAGAACACCTTCACGCTGTCCAGGAAG
>JAZREG010000174.1:0-6460 GCA_045660725.1 Faecousia sp. | reverse complement strand
CCCCGCCCCTACCGTGCGTGTTTGCAAAACTCCAATTTCACGCTTTGCCTCAGGGACAAAAAAAGAGGGGGCGTTACGCAACGCCCGCTTTTTATCATGCCATTTCCAATGCCAGCTTCTTGGCGCCCAGGCTGTGAAAATGCAGGTGATGCACCGTCTGGCCGGCGTCGTCGCCGCAGTTGCTCACCACCCGGTAGCCACCGGTCAGGCCTTCGGCAGCGGCGATCCGGGGGATCACCGTGAAAATGTGGGCCACCACAGCGCTGTTTTCCCCGGTCACTGCGTTGACAGAGGGGATGTGGGCCTTGGGAATCACCAAAATGTGGGTCGGTGCCTGGGGCGCGATGTCCCGGAAAGCCAACACCTTTTCATCCTCGTACACCTTTGTAGAGGGGATCTCCCCCGCCACGATCTTGCAGAACAGACAATTTTCCATCCTTATTTCCTCCTTAGAAGCCAAAAATATGCACGCCCGTCAGGCTCAGCACCGTCATGATGATGCCCGCCAGGACAACACCCAGGGACACTGCCAGGGTGGTGGATTTGATGCCCATTTTCAAAAAGCTTGCTGCCAATGTACCGGTCCATGCACCGGTGCCGGGCAGGGGAATGCCCACGAACAGCAAAAGCGCCAGGAACAGACCGCCCCGGCCGGCCTTGGCGACCAGCTTTTGGCCGCCCCGCTCGCCCTTTTCCAGGCAGAAGCGGAAAAATTTGCCGATGTATTTTTTGTCCGCACCCCAATCAAGCACTTTTCTCGCGAAAAAGTAGATGACGGGTACCGGAAGCATATTGCCGATGACGCACACCAAAAGCGCCGGCACCACCGGCAGTTGGGCGCTGACCACAGCGTAGACCATGGCGCCCCGCAGTTCAATGATGGGCACCATGGAGATCAAAAAACAGATGAGATAGGCTGTCAACGTCCGTATCCTCCCATGAAAATTTACAATATTATACCACAAGTCCCACCCCAACGCAACGAAAATTCTTTCAGCTGTAAAAAAACCAAAATTTGGACGGTTGCAACCGCAACTTTTTTCCCATAGGTGTTGCCAAACCCGTCAGGATGTGCTACAATGCCCTAAACTATACCAACAAAAAGAAGGGAACACTTATGATATTCGGTAAGCATATCAACCGGTACTACCTGAAGTACGCCGGTTGGCTGATCCTGGGTCTGATCGCCCTGGTAGCGGTGGACGCGCTCCAGCTGGAGATCCCCAAGCTCTACCGCATGGTCATCAACGGTATGGATACAGGAATGGTGGAGGTAGACGGTGTGATGCACACCTTCGACCTGAACTTCCTCCTGGATACCATCTGTATGCCCATGGTGTGGATCATCCTGTGCATGGTCTTTGGCCGCTTCCTGTGGCGCATCTGCTTCTTCGGCAGCGCCGTGAAGCTGGAAGAGGATCTGCGCAACCGGATGTTCGGCCACGCCAAGGAGCTGAGCCGGGAATATTACCAGGTGAACAAGGTCGGTGACCTGATGAGCCTGTTCACCAACGACCTGGATACGGTGCAGGAATGCTTCGGCTGGGGCGTGATGATGTTCTTTGACGCGGTGCTTTTGGGCATCCTGGCCATCGTCAACATGTGGAACATGGATCCCGTTCTGACCCTGCTGTCCCTGATCCCCATGGGCTTCCTGCTGGCCTCTGCCACCATCGTGGGCAAGCAGCTGACCAAGAAATGGGACGCCCGCCAGGAGGCCTACTCCCGGCTGTCCGATTTCTCCCAGGAAAGCTTCTCCGGCATCGCCGTCATCAAGGCCTTCGTCAAGGAAGCCAAGGAACTGTGGGCCTTCAAAAAGCTGAATGTGGAAAACGAGGACGCCAACCTGGCCCATACCAAGGCCTCGGTGCTGTTCCGGGTGATGGTCACCCTGTTCGTGGAAAGTGTCATCTGCATCATTCTGGGCTACGGCGGCTACCTGGTGTACCAGGGCGCCTTCAACGCCGGCCAGCTGCTGGAATTCATCGGCTACTTTAACGCCGTTATTTGGCCCATCATGGCCGTTTCCGAATTGATCGATATGTCCAGCCGGGGCAAGGCCTCCCTGCTCCGGGTCAGCCAGCTGCTGGATGCCCCTGTGGATGTGAAGGACCGGGAGCATGTGGATGCGCTGGAGGATGTGAAGGGTACCATCGAGTTCCGGAACCTGAGCTTCCGCTACCCCGACGGAGAATTCGATGCCCTGACGGACATTTCCTTTACCATCGAAGCCGGCGAAAGCATTGGTCTCGTGGGCAAGACCGGCTCCGGCAAAACCACCCTGGTGGATCTGATCCTGCGCATCTACAACGTCCCCGACGGCACCCTGTTTGTGGACGGCCGGGATGTGAACACCATTTCCATCCAGTCCCTGCGCTCTGCCTGCGCCTATGTACCCCAGGACAACTTCCTGTTCTCCGACACCATTGAAAACAACATCGCCTTCGGCGTGGCACACTCCGAGCTGGCCGCGGTTACCCAGGCTGCCCGGCTGGCGGATATCCACGGCAACATCCAGGAATTTTCCAAGGGCTATGGCACGGTGCTGGGCGAGCGGGGCGTCACCGTCTCCGGCGGTCAGAAGCAGCGGATCTCCATCGCCCGGGCGCTGATGAAGAATGCCCCCATCCTGATCCTGGACGACAGCGTTTCCGCCGTGGATACCAAGACGGAAAAGACCATCCTGGACAACCTCCGCACCACCCGGGAAGGCAAGACCACCATCCTCATCGCCCACCGGATCAGTACCATCGAGCGGATGGATAAGATCCTCTTTATCGAAGACGGCCGGGTGGCTGCCTTCGGCAAACACACCGACCTTTACAGCACCTGCCCCGCCTACCGGCGGATGGTAGACCTGCAGAAACTTGAGGAAGAAGGAGGTGCCCACAATGGATAAGCTCCTGGAATTCCTGCCGATCATCATCGTTGCCGCCATTATCGGCGCCTTCACCCTGGCCTTTGTGATTGCATGGTTTGCCCTGCGCAAGCACAAGGATCCCGCAGACGACCGGGAGCGGAACATGACCGACCGGGAGATCATCGGCCGGCTGCTGCGCTACGCCAAGCCCTACTGGAAGAGCTTTGTGGGCGTATTCTTCATCATGCTGTTCTCCATCGTCTACGATCTGCTGTCCCCGGCGTTGATCGGCGACATTCAGAGCCTCATCAAAAACGACTTCCAGCTGAAAGACCTGTTCCTCCGGGTGGGCGTATATGCCAGCATCCTGGCCGTCAGCCTGATCTGCACCTACCTGCAGGCCATGGTGCTGCAGAAAACCGGTCAGAAGATCCTGTCTCAGATCCGTTTGGATGTGTTCACCCATATCGAACAGCTGAGCCACGAGCAGCTGAACAACATCCCCGTGGGCAAGCTGGTGACCCGTGTCACCAATGACCCCAACCGCATCTCCTTCCTGTTCACCAACATTCTGGTGACCCTGGTGAAGAACTCCATGGTGGTGGTGGGCGTGCTGGCAGCCATGCTGGTGATGAACTACGCCCTGACCCTGATGGTTTTGGCCTTCGTCCCCTTTGTGGTGCTGTTTACCCTGATTTTCCGCCAGTTCTCCCGCCGGGTCCACCGGCAGGTGACCAACGCCACCACGGATATCAACACCTACCTGTCGGAAAATCTTTCCGGCATGAAGATCACCCAGATCTTCAACCAGGAAGACCGCAAAATGCAGGACTTCGTTTCCCGCAACGCCAAGCTGCGCAAGGCCAAGTACAACCGGATGTATGTCTTCGGCATCTTCCGTCCCATGGTGTACATGCTCTTCGTGTCCAGCCAGATGTGCCTGTTCTACTTCGGCGCCAAGGGCTACATCCAGCAGACCGAGCTGCTGGGCCAGGTGGTGGACAGCGCCATCGTGGTATCCTTCTATATGTACATCTCCCGATTCTTTAACCCCATTCAGACCCTGGCCGAGCAGTTTGATATGCTGCAGCAATCCTTTGCCGGCGCGGAAAAGATCTTCGGCATCCTGGACATGGTCCCGGAGGTCGTGGACGAGCCGGACGCCATCGAGCTGGATGAAATCAAGGGCGAGATCGAATTTAAGGACGTTTGGTTTGGCTACAAGCCTGATGAATGGGTGCTGCAGGGCGTTTCCTTCCATGTTTCTCCCAAGCAGACCGTGGCCTTCGTTGGCTCCACCGGCTCCGGCAAGACCACCATCCTGAGCCTGATCTGCCGCAACTACGACATCCAAAAGGGCCAGATCCTCATCGACGGCATCGACATCAAGCGAATCAAGATCTCTTCTCTGCGCCGCCACTTCGGCCAGATGCTCCAGGACGTGTTCCTGTTCTCCGGTGACATCCGCAGCAACATCGTGCTGCGCAAGGAGGATGTCACCGACGAGGAGGTTTGGCAGGCATGTAAGTATGTCAACGCGGACGCCTTCATCAGCAAGCTGGAAAAGGGCCTGGATGAGCCGGTCCGGGAGCGGGGCAACAACTTCTCCGCCGGTCAGCGGCAGCTCCTTTCCTTTGCCCGGACGATCCTGCACAAGCCCAGCGTCATGATCCTGGACGAAGCCACCGCCAACATCGACACGGAGACCGAGATCCTCATCCAGGACTCCCTGGAAAAGATGAAGAACATCGGCACCATGCTCATTGTGGCCCACCGGCTTTCCACCATCCAGCATTCGGATAACATCATTCTGCTGAGCAAGGGCAAGATCATCGAGCAGGGCAACCACCAGCAGCTGCTGCAGCAAAAGGGCCGGTACTACCAGCTCTACACCCTGCAATTCCATAAGGAACAGCTGAAAAACAGCTAAAAAACCCCTCCCGGACAGATCCGGGAGGGATTCTTTTATTTTTGGGTATCCAGGTGGGCGTAGCCGTAAACCACATAGTAGCTGCCCTGGTAATCGCTGTGGTCGAAGGTGATGCTCCCGCCGGGGATCTTGTCATGGGTGAACACCTTGCCACCCTGGGCCTGATAGCCGGTTACGGAAAACACTGTTCCCAGGCCGCTGACGCAGGAGCGCACCATATCCTCAGATTGGCAGCGCACCAGCACCGCCACGAAGAAATCCACCCCGCCTTCCAGCCGGTAGTCGGACTTCATTTCCACCACATCCACCTTGTTTTTCTCCAATGTGGCGGTGAGCTGATTTTTCAGTTCTGTCATCGCCGCGTTGGCCACATTCTGGGCAATATCCCCCACCGTCCCGCAGCCGCATATGCCCAGGGCCAGGCAAAGGGCCAAAACCAGCGCCAATATTCTTTTCATCGCTTCCATCTCCTGTTTTGTTGGATTTTCCCTTATTTTCTCACAGCACCACCGGTTTGTCAATGGCGGTTGCCCGCACAACCCCCTTGCAAAGCGGCAGTAGGTTTGATACAATATAAGAAAGAAACGGAGGTAGACAGAAATGGCCAAGCTCTATTTTAAGTACGGCGCCATGGGCTCCAGCAAAACCGCCCAGGCCCTGATCACCAAGTACAATTACGAAGAAAACGACCTGAAGGTATGGCTCATCAAGCCCAGCGCCGACACCCGGGACGGCGCCCAGCTGCTGCGCAGCCGTATCGGCCTGGAATCCATGGTGGAGGTCATTGCCCCGGATGTGGATGTGTACGCCCGGTTCCTGGGCAGCCGGGTTCGCCGGTGCGATGTGATCATCGTAGATGAGTGCCAGTTCCTGACAGAGGAGCAGATCGACCAGCTCCGCTCCATTGTGGACGACCACAATATCCCTGTCATGTGCTTCGGCCTGCGTACCGACTTCCAGACCCGGCTCTTCCCCGGCAGCCGCCGGCTCATGGAGGTGGCAGACACCATCCAGGAGATCAAGACCATCTGCGACTGCGGCGCCAAGGCCACGGTCAACGCCCGTATCTCCGACGGCTACATCGTCACCGAGGGCGCCCAGGTGGTGCTGGGCGGCAACGACTGCTACATCGCCATGTGCCACCGGTGCTATAAAAACGGCATCCGGGAACATAAAAAGATCAAGCTTCACGGCCAGGAGTAACCGACGAATCGGTTTTTTTGAACTGTTACGAAGATGTACCAAAGGCCCCCTTGCCTAAAGGGGGCTGGCTGCCCGCAGGGCAGACTGGGGGATATTCTGCCGCTTTTGCGGCAGAAATGCCCTACGGGCATGGAATCCCTCCGTCACGGCTTACGCCGTGCCACCTCCCTTTAGGCAAGGGAGGCTCGCGCTTGGCGCTCCATGCGCTCGCTAAGCTGAAATTTTAACATCCAACGAAAGGAACAACATATTATGGAACTGAAAGACATTCTCGCCAAGTGCGACCACACCCTGCTGGCCCAGACCGCGACCTGGGAAGAGATCAAGGCCATCTGCGACGACGGCATGAAGTACGCCTGCGCATCCGTGTGCATCCCCGCCTCCTTCGTCAAGCAGGCCAAGGAATATGTGGGTGAAAAGCTGGCCATCTGCACCGTCATCGGCTTCCCCAACGGCTACGCCACCAC
>JAZREG010000173.1:0-2936 GCA_045660725.1 Faecousia sp. | reverse complement strand
ATCAGCGATGATGAAGTGGAGTTCCTGTGGAACTGCACCCCGGAAGAGGGAGCGGACAAGCTTCTGAAGGAATTCGGCGTATCCCTGGCCATGGTCACCCTTGGTCCCAAGGGCTGCCTGCTGAAGACGGATCATGCCTTCTGCCAGGTTGCCAGCCCCAAGGTCAGCCCGGTGGATACCACCGGTGCCGGTGATATATTCGGCGGCAGCGCTGTTTACCGTCTGCTGGAGCTGAACAAGCCCTTTGCAGAACTGACGGCAGAAGATCTGCGCTATATTGGTGCCTATGCATCTACCGCAGCCAGCCTGTCCACGGAACAAAGCGGCGGCATTCCCAGTATTCCGCAGAAGGATGCGGTACTGAAGGCTATGTAATGAAGAGCCCCGGAGATCCCTGGATTTCCGGGTATTTTCATACTTTGCGGCGCCGGGATGGGACGAGCCAAGTAGATTGACAAGCGAATATGTAATTCGTATAATGAATACACAAGAAAAACACAATCGTTTTGATTTTATTTTGGGAGATGAGACCGGTATGAAGAACATTCGCAGAAGATTTACCTCCTCGGTAGCCATAGCTGCGGTTGTGGCCCCTCTGCTGATCACAATTTACCTGCTTTTCTGGAGTCCCGGTGATTTGTCCGCCAGACAGACGGAGGATCAGCGGGTGTTCGGCGCAACCTATATGACCATGAACAATCCCTATTTCCAGGTGCTGGACACCCAGATCCGTGCCCTGATCGAGCTTCGAGGCGACATCCTGCTGACCCGTGACGGCGCCATGGACCAGCAGCGGCAAAACCGGGAAATTCAGGATTTGGTGGATGCGGGCGTCTGCGCCATTTTCATGACGCCGGTGGAGTGGGAGACTTCCAGGGAGGGTGTCCAGATTGCCGCCGCCGCAGGTGTCCCGGTGATCGTGGTGGATGCCCCGATCCAGGATTCCGGTCTGGCAGCCTGTTCGGTTCTGTCGGATAATTACCAGGCGGGCATGCTGTGCGCCCAGCATCTGTTGTCTGTCCGGGACAGTGCAAAAATTCTCCTGCTGGAACACATCACCGCCCGCTCCGGCGCAGACCGGATCCAGGGCTTCAAGGACACCATCGCAGGACATGAGGGTTTTGTCATTCTGGGTTCCGGCGAATCGGATGGACAAATCGAAGACGCCATGCCGGTGATGGAGGCGCTCCTGCAGCAGTATCCGGAGGCCGATGTGCTGATGGCGCTGAATGATCCCAGCGCCTTTGGCGGACTGGCGGCCATTCAGGGTGCGGGTCTGTCGGATCGGTTCCTGGTGTACAGTGTGGACGGCTCTCCCGAAGGCAAGGCCATGGTGAGCAGCGGATTCCTCACAGCTACCTGCGCCCAGTTTCCCTCCAGGATTGCCGAGGAAGCGGTGAAGCAGGCCTATGCAGCGATCAACGGCGGCTGTGAACAGGGTGAGGTCATCGTCCCGGTGGAACTGCTGACCGCAGAAAATGTTGACCAATATGGAATAGATGGGTGGCAGTAATGAAAACAGAACAAAAACTGATGAGCATCGCTACGGTGATGTTTGTATTGAATTTTTCCATCCTCTGCTTTTACTCGCTGATCTGTGTGACCACCACATTTCGGATCTGTGACACTTTGGGTGCCCATGATTTTTTGACCCTCGTGCGGCAGATCCCCCGGTATCCCTGGCAGATGCCGGTTCAGTCCCTCAGCTTATACGCCTTGCTGTGTATAGTAAGCTTTTTTAAGATTTCCCGCCCCATAGAGCATTTTCCCCTGCGGGTCATCATTTGTGTCACGGAGATCGCCCTGTGCGCGGGAATCATTTGCTCCCTGGATTTCTATTATAGCGGTGTAGCCCTTCTGGTGCTTGCCGACCTGGTTCACTACATACGCAGCAATAAATTGCGGCTGTGTAATATCGTGATACTCAGCCTGATGTTTGCCTTCGGGCGGTACGATATTCTGGCGCAATTCACGGAGAGTATCGCATTCAGCGCCTATCTCAGCTACTACAATCCCATGACCCAGAGCATCTTTACCGGCTTGGAGAGCCTGATGGTCTGCGCAAACATCCTGCTGTTTGTTCTGTATATGATTTTGCTGTTTACCGGCCAAAAGGAAGAAAATGCCCGTATTCGCAAGCTGAATGAACAGCTGAATCAGGCCAATGACCAGCTTCGGGACTATGCGGTAAACATGGAGCGTATGGCCCAGATGCGGGAGCGCAACCGGCTGGCCCGGGAGATCCACGATACGCTGGGGCACACCCTTACCGGTATCATCATGGGTGCAGATGCCGGACTGGCTCTGCTTGATGTTGCGCCGGAAGAATCCAGGAAACGGATCCAGGCGGTTGCCCAAACCGCCCGTAACGGACTGACGGATGTGCGCCGGTCCATTACGGCTCTGCGGCCGGACACCCTGGAGCGTTACTCTCTTGCCCAGGCATTGGAGGAGCTGGTGGAGAATTTCCGCCTCACCACTTCCGCACAGATCACCTATTGCCAGGAGGCAGGGAAACTGAACCTGGACTCGGATGAAGAGGATGCGCTGTACCGGGTGGTGCAGGAGGGCATGACCAACGCCGTCCGCCATGGCAAGGCTGACCGTGTTGCGATCCGGGTCACCCGGGCCGCAGATGTGGTGACCGTCAGCGTTCGGGATAACGGCACCGGCTGTGACAAGCTGGAGGAAGGCTTTGGTCTGCGCCATATGCGGGAGCGCCTGGAGATGCTGGGCGGAACCCTGTCCTGCGGAAATTTGGACCATAACGCACAGGATGGGTACACAGGCTTTTATATTACTGTGGAATTGTCTGTCCGAAACAGAAAGGGGAATTTGTTATGATCAAAGTTTTGATCGTAGACGATCAGGAATTATTTCGGGAGAGCCTGAAAGTGGTGCTCAGTGTCAGCGAAAATATCCGGGTGACGGATGCG
>JAZREG010000172.1:0-3135 GCA_045660725.1 Faecousia sp. | reverse complement strand
GCCCAGGTCTTTGTCGCTTGCTTTCAGTTTTTCCAGCAGACCTTTCAGCCGGTCAAGGCCGGCGGTGTCGGTGTCCTCCAGATACAGCTTGATCTGGGAAAGGCCGTTCAGCTTTTCCTGCAAGGATTCGTCGATGTAGTCCCAGTAGGCCCGGTTTTGGTCCAGAAAATCTTCAAATTCCGTCTGATCCTCCAACAGCAGGTCGGAAAATCCGGCGGCGGTTAATGCCGCGGCGGTGTCCTCGATGCCCTTGGGGGCGGTGCGGATCGTCAGTTCAAGCCAGCTCATAATGCTCTCCTTGGTGTATTTCCTCCATTCTACCGCAAAACTGCAAAAATAACAACCGCAAAGGTGCAAAAAATTTGTAGTGAACAAAGAATGGTAAATTTTCGTTTAACGCACCAGCCAAAGCCTCCCTTGTGTAAAGGGAGGTGGCTGCCCGAAGGGCAGACGGAGGGATTGCAGGGTATCGATAGCGTACAATCCCCCAGTCATATTGCCTGAAGTCGGCAATATGATAGCCCCCTTTACACAAGGGGGCCGTTGGCCTCTGCCGCTAACCTGCTACTCAGCTAAACAGGAATTTGCGGCAGGAGGGTGCAGAAAGGGAAACCGGGCGGCTGGTGCCGCCCGGTGGGGAATTATTCGGTGGGTGCGCCGGCCAGCTGGAACAGCTGCTCCAGGTAGGTTGTAGTGTTGGTAGCTGCCTTGGTATACCGGATAGAGAGCTCCTCCTGGGTACCCAGGTGCAGCTCGATCCAGCCTTCCTCCGTGGCGGAGTAATACTGGTAGGGCTGAGGCAGATTACCTTCGGCGCAGTCCTTGTTCAGGGCATCCAGCAGACCGGCCAGCAGTGCCTCGTCGCCGTCCTTCAGTTCCAGCACGTAAACATTGGAAGCGTGGGGTTTCCACTCTGTCAGGAACCACTTGTGGCCCATGTTCAGGTGCCGGTCCTTGGCATAGTTGCGGATCAGGACACCTTGGGTCTGCTCGACAAGGGAGTCCCAGTCATCGGTACCGAACACATAGCTTGCCCGGCTGAAATAGGGCCGCAGGGTCCGGCTTTCCCGGCCGATGGAAGCCACATTGTAGTACCGGTAAATGTAACGGCCGTCTTTCAGCTGGTAAGCTAGGGTGACGGAAAGTGTATTTGCGTAGTTTTCGGGCGGCTTCTCGTCGATCAGCGCTTTATGCACCTGGGTAATGTCTTCCAGATCTTCCGGGTCGGTCAGCAGCGCACCCCGCTCAACGCTGAGGGGATCCCCTGTCACAAAGCTGTCGTAGACGCGGACGGCCTTGATGTCGTCCGTGTCCGGCACATACCGGGTCAGGCTCAGAGGGTCCAGCCAGGTCAGGGCAATGGCTACCGTCAGCACGGCGGCAAAGATGCCGAAGCCCAGAAAATTTTTGGGCTTGAACACATTGACCCGCCGTTCCAGGAACATTCTGCCGGTGAAAAAACCCACAGCCACACCCACAGCCAGGAACAGGTATCCCAGCCAGAGTGTGCCAAGGTTGCCGGTCAGATAGCAGGGTGTGGCCACCACCAGGGTGTAGAGCACCAGAAACACCGGCGACAGAGCCTTCAGTCCCAGGAAATCCCCGGCGTATTCCAGCTTGCGCTTGCGGTATACCAGCAGACCCAGACCGGCAAAGACCAGACCGACAGCGGCGCAGCCGCCCAGATAAAGCCAGTTTTCGCTGCCAAACTGCGGCCACACAGAACGGTTAAGGTTAATCGCGAACATGGGTTCCAGATGCATGATCATCCGAACGACGGGACAGAAGAAGCTGAACATGGAGCCGTTCAACTGAAGACCGTAAAGCATGGGCATGAACAGTCCCTGCACGAACATCAGCACGATCAAACTCAAAAAGTTCAGCAGCAGATAAATGGCGGTCATGCCCAGCCGGGTGCCGGCACACATGGCGCTGAAGATCGCAACACCGAAGAAAAACAGGAATTGCAGCACCGTGACCGCCAGCCAGAAAAACGCAACAGAGGAATAATTTTGCAGGAAAAGGCAGGACAGGCAGGCGGTCAGCGTGTTGGGTACCAGACAGAACAGCAAACCGGCGGTGACGTGGGTCAGAAACCAGCCCTCCCGGCGGATGGGCATGGCGTGGAGCGCATTGCACAGCTGGGGCTTGAACAGGTCGCCGAAGAGAAAACCGGCACACAAAAAGGCGTAAAACATATTGACGGGGGCCATGAGGATACTCGAAGACAGGACAGCATACGCATTTGTTGACGGCTTTGAAACAGTCATGCCCAGGAGGTACAAGCCGAAGAAAACACTGTAGACGGCCCAGATGGGGGCAAAGCGGGTGATGTCCTTTTTAAGGACCGTGGCATTAAAGAACGATGTTCTTGACTTCATAGTTCACACCTCCCAGCTCGTAAATAAAGATCTCTTCCAGGGACAGGGGCAGCACATCAAAATAACTTGGCTTTGCCGCTTCTGCGGCGGCGGTGACATCCTGGGCAGTGCCGCGGACGATGAGGGTACGCAGGCGACCGGATTCGGTTTCGTGGAGAATGTCCAGACCGGCAGGGGTGTCGCCTACGATCTGCAGCTTCACGGTGTTGCCCTGCATATCCGCAAGGCTGCGCTCCAGCAGCATCTTACCGTGGTCCATAATGCCCACGTGGTCGCAAATATCCTCCAACTCCCGGAGGTTATGAGAGGACACCAGCACAGTGGTTTCGTGCTGGGCAACGTCCGACAGCAGCAGACTCCACACCTGCCGCCGCATCACCGGGTCCAGGCCGTCCACCGGCTCGTCCAAAATGAGCACGTCGGGCCGGGTGCAGATGGCCAGGTGGAAAGCCGCCTGCTTCTGCATACCCTTGGAAAACCGGCGGATGGGGGATTTCCGGGGCAGCTGGAACACCTCAAAGAGCCGCTCAAATAGTTCGTCGTCGAAGTTGGGGTAAATGCCGCGGTAGTACTTGCGCATATCCTCCAGAGAGGGGGAGGGGAAATAGAAAATGTCATCGGGGATGTAGCCGATGCGGACTTTGGCATGGGGATTTTCGTAGATGGGGCCGCCGTCCAGGGTGATGGTGCCGCTGTCGGGGCGGTAGATGCCGGTCAGCAGCCGGATGGCGGTGGATTTACCGGCGCCGTTGGG
>JAZREG010000171.1:0-10378 GCA_045660725.1 Faecousia sp. | reverse complement strand
AAAACCCCTCGTGGCTATTGTCGGCCGTCCCAATGTGGGTAAATCCATGTTATTCAATAAGCTCACCGGTCACCGTACCTCCATTGTGGAGGATACCCCCGGCGTTACCCGCGACCGTATCTACGGCGACTGCGAGTGGTGGGGCCGGCCCTTCCTTATGGTGGATCCCGGCGGTATTGAGCCGGCCACAGAGAATGATATGCTGAAGTTCATCCCCCGCCAGGCGGAGATCGGCATTGAGCTGGCGGACTGCATCGTGATGGTCACGGATGTCCGCACCGGTGTCACCGCGGCGGACGTGGACGTGGCTACCATGCTCCGGAAGTCCGGCAAGCCTGTGGCATTGGCGGTGAACAAGTGCGACTCCGTCGGTCCGGTGAACCCGGATGTATATGAATTCTACGGTCTGGGCATCGGCGATCTGTTTGAGGTCTCCGCTATCCACGGACACGGCACCGGCGATCTGCTGGACTGGTGCCTGTAGAACATGCCGGAGGATGATTCTGAGGAGGACGAGGACGAGGTCATCAAGGTGGCCATCGTTGGCAAGCCCAATGTGGGTAAGTCGAGCCTGCTGAACCGGATTTTGGGTGAGGAGCGGGTGATCGTTTCCAATGTCGCCGGCACGACTCGTGACGCTATCGACTCCTACTTCGAAAACGAGACCGGTAAATACTGCTTTATCGACACCGCCGGCATGCGCCGCAAGAGTAAGGTGGACGATATCATTGAAAAGTACTCCAATATGCGTACCGTCGCCGCCATCGAGCGGGCAGATGTGTGTCTGATCCTGGTGGATGCCAATGACGGCGTTACCGAGCAGGATACCAAGATCGCCGGCCTGGTCCATGAGGCAGGCAAGGCTGCCATCATCGTGGTCAACAAGTGGGACGCTGTGGAGGATAAGGAAACCAACACCATGCGTGACAAGGAAAACGATGTCCGCAACGGCTTGAGCTATATGCTCTACGCCCCTGTGGTGTTCCTTTCTGCCCTGACCGGCCAGCGGGTGGACAAGCTCTTCCAGGTCATCCAGGATGTCCACAACCAGAACACCAGCCGCATCACCACCGGCGCGCTGAACAGCATCCTGGCCGATGCCACCGCCCGTGTCCAGCCTCCTACGGACAAGGGTCGCCGGCTGAAGATCTACTACATGACCCAGGCCAGCACCAAGCCCCCGCACTTCGTCATTTTCTGCAATGACGCCCGGCTGTTCCATTTCTCCTACCAGCGGTATTTGGAGAATCAGATCCGGGAGGTCTTCGGCCTGAAGGGTACCCCTGTCCGGATCACCATTCGCCAGAAGGGCGAAAAGGAGGAGTAAACCATGTGGTTCGCTGTCCTGATCGCTGTGTTGACAGCGTATCTTTTGGGAAATCTCAATGGCTCTGTGTGCATTTCTGCTCTGATGCAGGACGATGTCCGCAAGCACGGCAGCGGCAATGCGGGCCTGACCAACTTCTTCCGCAACTATGGCTTTGCCGGCACTGGGTTGGTGCTGCTGGTGGATATGATCAAGACCGCCCTGGGCTGCGTGGCTGCCAGCCTGATGCTGGAGCAGTACGGCTATGGCTACGAGGGCCTGATGCTGGGCGCTGTGGCTGTAAGCCTGGGTCACGATTTCCCCATTCTCCTGGGCTTTAAGGGAGGAAAGGGGATCCTCTGTGGCTTCACCGTGGCCATCGTGCTGGATTGGCGGGTGGCGCTGATCATTTTGGCGGTGTTTGTCATTGCTTTTGCCATTACCCGGTTCGTGTCCCTGGGCAGCGTCCTGGCGTCGCTTGCCTTTGGTGTCGCCTTTGTGGTGCTGCATTGGGGCAATTGGCCCATTGTGGTCGGCGGCGTTTTCCTGGGTGCCCTTGCGCTGTGGATGCACCGATCCAATATCCTGCGCCTGATCCAAGGCAAGGAGACCAAGACCCACCTGATCCACCGGGATCTGAACAAGTAAAGAAAACGGGCGTGTTGCTTTCGGCAACACGCCCACATTTTTGCAAACAAAAAACGCCACCTGAAAGGTGGCGTTATCGGTGGCAGGAAAAATCAGACGGCCCGCTCAACCTTGTTGGAACGGAGACATCTGGTACAAGCGTACACATGGCACGGAGTACCGTTGACAACCGCCTTGACCCGCTTGACGTTGGGCTTCCAAGTACGGTTGGAGCGTCTGTGGGAGTGGGAAACCTTAATGCCGAAGGTTACGCCCTTGCCACAATAATCACACTTAGCCATTCACTGCACCTCCTATCTCCATGATAAATACATAATTTGCCCCTGTTTTCAGGCGCTAGAACATGATACCAAAGATTGACGAAAAAAGCAAGTGTTTTTTTAAGTTTTTTTCGATTTTTCAAAATATTGTTGCGATTTTTCGGATTGGCAGGTATAATAGCAGTAAACTGTGCAAGGAGGGCCCGAAAATGGTCGATGCCTATCATGTTCCCCTGACCCGATTGGTGGAGGAATTCCGCCTGGAAGTGGTGTTTGCCGCCACGGATTATGAATCCATCCACCTGACGGTGGAGGATGTGGCCCGCCCGGGTCTGCAGCTGGCCGGCTATTTTGACCACTTCGAGCCTATGCGGCTGCAGGTGTTGGGCAATGCGGAAATGGGCTATTTGGAGAAGCTTTCCCATGAGGAGCGACTGGCGGTGTTTGACCGGATGTTTGCCTACAAGTTCCCGGCGCTGCTGTTGGCCCGGAACTTTGCTCCGGATGAAGCCTGCATGGCCATGGCAAGAAAGCACAATATCTCTATTCTCCGCTCCCGGGAGGCTACCAGTACGGTGGTGTCTGCCATTATCTCTTACCTGAAGGCAGCCCTGGCACCTCGGATCACCCGGCACGGCGTCCTGATGGAGGTCTATGGCGAGGGCTTGCTGATCACCGGTGAAAGCGGCATTGGCAAGAGTGAGGCGGCGGTGGAGCTTCTGAAGCGTGGCCACCGCCTGATCGCTGATGACGCGGTGGAGATCCGCAAGGTCGCGGAGGATTCCCTGATGGGTACTGCCCCGGAACTGGTGCGCAATTATATTGAACTGCGTGGCATCGGTATTATCAATGTGGCCAAGCTCTTTGGTATGGGTGCCGTCAGAGCCAGTAATGAGATCAACCTGGTGGTGAACATCGTTCCCTGGAATAATCAGCAGGTCTATGACCGGCTGGGTCTGGAGGAGCAACATATGGAGATCTTGGGTGTCAAGATCCCCATGAACACCATTCCCATCACCCCTGGCAGAAACCTGGCGGTGATCCTGGAGGTGGCGGCTATGAACAACCGTCAGCGGAAGATGGGCTACAACGCCGCTTTGGAGTTTACCCAGCAGATCGACCGGCATTTTGAGTCCAAGAAGGGGAATCTGTAATGAAAGAATTCACCATCGGCCCCAATGACGCGGGCCAACGGCTGGATCGTTTTTTGGCGAAAGCGGTGCCGCTGCTGCCGGCATCCCTGGCCCAAAAGTATATTCGCCTGAAGCGGATCAAGCTGGGCGGAAAAAGGGTGGAGCGGGATACCCGGCTCAGTGAGGGCGACGTACTCCAGCTATATATCAACGACGAGTTTTTTGACAAGCCTCGGGAGGACAATGCCTATCTGACGGTGGCCGCGCCCAAGCTGAACATTCTTTATGAGGATGACCACATTCTGCTGGTGGACAAACGGCCGGGCCTGGCGGTGCATCCCCATGACGGCGCCGAGTACGGCAGAACGCTCATTGATCACATTCAGTCCTACCTGTATCAGAAGCGGGAATGGCGTCCCCGGGAGGAGAATGCTTTTACGCCGGCGCTGTGCAACCGTATCGACCGGAATACCGGCGGCATCGTTATCGCCGCCAAGACCGCGGAAGCCCTGCGGGTGATGAATCAAAAGATCAAGGACCGGGAGTTGGACAAGCGGTATCTGGCCATTGTGGAGGGAACGCCCAAGCCCAGAGAGGGGAGCCTTAGAGGGTATCTGTTCAAGGATGCCAAGAAGAACCGGGTCTTTGTTACCGACACCCCCCAGGCAGGCAGCAAATCCTGCCAAACCAACTATAAGGTGCTGGCCACCAACGATGGGCTGTCCCTGGTGGAGTGTGAGCTGATCACCGGGCGGACCCATCAGATCCGCGCCCAGTTTGCCCATGCGGGCCACCCGCTGTTGGGGGATGGAAAATACGGTAAGCTGAACAAACGCTTTGACCGTTCCTATCAGGCGCTTTATTCCTATAAGCTCAGCTTTTGCTTCACCACCGATGCTGGGGCTTTGGAATACCTGAGCGGCAAGAGCTTCCGGGTGGAGAAAGTGGACTTTGCAGAGGAATACTTCCCAAGCTACAAAATGTAAAAGACGCGCCTGCGGCGCGTCTTTTTTATAGGACTTCCGTAATGGTGCCGCCGCCCAGGACAGTATCTCCTTCGTACAGCACCACGGCCTGTCCGGGCGTCAGTGCCCGTTGAGGCTGGTCAAAGACCACCTGGGCAGTACCGTCTGGGTTGGGGTACACGGTGGCAGGTTCTTCGGTCATCCGGGAGCGGGCCTTGGCTTTGCACCGCAGAGGTGCGTCAGGGCAGGGGATCGCCACCCAGTTCCAATCGGAAGCTACCAGGGTGGTACGAAACAGCGCTTCGTTGGGGCCGACGGTGACAGTGTTGGCGGCCATATCCTTGCTGCACACATACACCGGGGCGCCCATGGCCAGGTTCAAACCCTTGCGCTGACCTAAGGTATAGGCCACTGCGCCCTTGTGCCGGCCGACGATGCGGCCCGCTTGGTCCAAATAATTGCCTTCCGGATAGGTCTTTTGGGTGTGGCGGCAAAGAAACGCGTAGTAATCCCCGTCAGGGATGAAACAGATGTCCTGACTGTCCCGCTTCTTTGCGTTGAGGAAGCCTTGGCTTTCCGCAAGACCGCGAGCTTCTGCCTTTGTAAGACCGCCCAGAGGGAACTGCGTGTGGGCCAATTGCTCCTGGGTCAGGGCGTAGAGGAAGTAGCTTTGATCCTTGGCGGCGTCTACCGCCTTCTTAAGTGCGTACCGACCGTTTTGCTCCGTGATTTGGGCGTAGTGGCCGGTGACCAGGGCGTCGCAGCCCATTTCCCGGGCAATTTCCAAAAGCCGACCGAATTTTAGTGTCCGGTTGCAGACGACGCAGGGATTCGGCGTCAGTCCCCGCTCATAGCAGGCCACAAAGTCGTCCATGACCGCCTCACGGAATTCTTTGGTCAGATCGAACATGTGGAAGGGCATCCCCATCCGTTCCGCGCAAATGCGGGCATCTTCCGCGGCGGAGGTGTCGGAGCTGTGAAGGAGCATCGTGGCGCCGATGCAGGAAAAACCCGCCTGCTTGGCAAGGAATGCGGCAACAGAACTGTCTACGCCGCCGCTCATGGCAATCATTGCTTTCTTCATGGTCTGACCTCCTTTCCAGGCACAAGTGTATCATATCCGGGTGGAAAATGCAAACGAATTCCCAAAAAGAGGCGGAAATGGACAACATTTCCTTCTTTAAAAAAGTAACAGAATGTAATATTTTTCGAATAGTGCTTGCAATAGCGCTGCTTTTCTGCTATAATGGTTCCGATTCGTCAAAACATACTTTTTTAATTGTCACTTACTCTGAAAGGAGTTATTCCATGAAGAAACGATCTTTGTGCTTCCTGATGGCGCTAATGATGCTGTTGAGCTGTGTCTCCGGCCTCTCTGCAAGCACCGCGGCGGCGGAAGATATTCCTACCATGTATGCTTCTTCGGATCTTGTGGAGATGCTGAAGAAGATGGAAGGCTTTGTGCGGCGTGCTACCTGGGACTACAGCCAGTATACCGTGGGCTACGGCACCCGCTGCCCGGATAACATGCTGGAGACCTATCTTTCTCGCGACATTACCGAAGAGGAAGCTACCGTCCTCCTGGAGAATTTCCTGGTCTACTTTGAAAACATCGTCAACAATTTTGCGAAGAAATACGGCCTGCGCCTGGCCCAGCATGAGTTTGATGCCCTGATCTCCTTTACATACAACTGCGGTGGCGGTTGGGTCAACGATGAAAAGGGTTACCTCCATGCGGCATTGCGTGGCGGCGGCGACAGCAAGAACATCATTTACGGCTTCCTGCTGTGGTGCAAGGCTGCCGGCGCCAGCATCCTGGGCAATCGCCGTCTTTGTGAGGCGAACCTGTACCTCAATGGTATTTATAAGGCCTACAACCTGAGTAACGCAGTTCCGGACAACTACCGCTATGTGTACCTGGATGGCAACGGCGGCACGGTCCGCTATGACACCCATGGCTTTGATTCGTCCAATCCTTCTGAGGTGATCTGTGAATTTTCCCGGATCCCTGTGGGCAAGGATGCCAATGGCAATACCTTCCTGTATGAACTGGATGGCTGGTATACCGCTCCCGTGGGCGGTACCAAGGTGACCGTCCTGAATAGCAGCGTCAAGAAGGCCAGCAAGCTCTACGCCCAGTGGAAAGATCCCAATACCGGTGCCATTGTGAACCTGACTCAGGGGAACGGAGATGCGGTCAAGGATTATCGGGAAGGTACTGTTACTACTGTTGATGGTGACCCTGTAAACTGCCGTAGTGGCGCGGGTACATCCTACCCTGCCATCGCCCAAAAGAATACCGGTGACCGGGTCAAGATCTATGAAATCGTGGCTGCGGAAGACTATAACTGGGGTCGCATGGAGGATGGCAACTGGATCGCAATGCAATATGTGACACTGGATGCCACCACCACCCCTGTGACTACGGAGCCCAGCGGTCAGGCTTCCAAGGTGGAGCTGATCAAGGCACCCACCAAGAGCCAGTATGCCCAGAATGACATGGTGGAACTCAACGGCAGCGTTCTGAAGATCACCTATCCGGACGGCACCGTTTGGGGCAAGACCATTTCCAGGGAGATGATCACCTCTTACCTGGTGGGTAAGACCGGTGAGAATGTGATTACCGTGACCTATAAGGGCTGCAAGGTGACCTTTCAGGTTAACGCCAAGGGCCGGGTGGAGTTCCGGGATTACGACGGCAAGCTGCTGCAGACCGGCCTGTACGAGGTCGGACAGACGGTGAACCCTCCCGCAGCCCCCACGAGAGCCAACGACCGCACCCACAGCTATACCTTCAAGGGTTGGGACAAGCAGGTAGGCCCCTGCACGGGCAGCGTGACCTATTACGCTGTGTACACTTCTGCGCCTCTGCAGAAGCCCAGCCTGACCATTACCATGGAGGCACTTCCCAAGAAGACCGAGTATCTGCAGCTGACGGAACACCTGGATCTGAGCGGCGCAAAGATCAAGGCAGAGCATCAGGACGGTACCACCGCCACGGTGTACATTACTTCTGATATGGTCACCGGCTTCGATAACTCCAAGCCCGGTGTCAACACGATCACGGTAAAATATGGCGGTGTGATTACTACCTTTGATGTGACCATCGTCAAGCCCACCATTACCTTCCTGAATTATGATGGCTCCGTGGTCAGTAAGCAGCAGTATGGCTTCGGTGAAAACGTGACCCCGCCTGCGGATCCCACAAGACCGGAAGACAAGGTGGGCGAGTATGTGTTCGCTGGCTGGGATGAGGAAGTGCTGCCCTGTACCGGCAATGCCACCTATAAGGCAACTTATAAATTGAAGTATGCTTTGGGCGACCTGGATCGGGACGGCAAGGTGTCCGAAGCCGACGCCATTTACCTGCTGCGGCACATCCTGTTCCCGGAAAAGTACGTGATCCACGCCTGGTCGGATTTTGACGGCGATGGAAAGACCTCTGAGGCAGACGCCATTTATCTGCTCCGCCACGTGCTGTTCCCTGAAAAATACCCCCTGAAACAACCCGCTGTTTAAAGAAAGAGGAAAAACCATGAAAAGGCTCCTGATGCTCATCCTTTGTTTGCTGCTGTTGGTGGCAATCGCCGTGCCGGCTTTGGCTGCCGGTACAGTCCAAATGGTAACAAATAAAACATCCGTCTACCGTGACAGTGAATTTACTGTTACTGTAGTGGTTTCCGGATGGGGAGCTTGCACCACCGGTAGTGCGGTGGTTATCCCCGGCGCTTCCTTTGAACTCAAGGGCGGCGAATGGATGGTGTCCTCGCCGGACATTTCCTACTTTTCTCCCGGAGATCGGGACGGCGGCTTCGCCTATAATCAGGGCAAGGACATTTCCGGCAATCTTCTTCGCCTGACCCTGAAGGTCAAGTCCAATGCCGCTTTTGCCTATGACAAGGTCAAGGTAGAACTCAATTTGGGTGGTGTCAAGACGGTTCAGGAGATTAGCATCCTGGTCGCCTGTGACCACAGCTTCAGCAACTGGACCGACCTGGGTGCCTCCGGTCATACCCGCAAGTGCAGCATCTGCGGCAGAGAAGAACCCGGCGCCCATGGCTATGACAATGCCTGTGACACCACCTGTAACTCCTGTGGCGCCGTGCGGGAGACCACCCACGACTTCACCGGCCCCTGGGAAGGGGATGAGACCGGCCACTGGCACGCCTGCCAGGTCTGTGGTGTGAAGGATGATATCGCGGAGCATATCCCCGGCAAGGAAGCAGGGGAGTACGATGATCAGGTTTGCGTGGATTGCGGCTACATCCTGGTACCTGCCTTGGGCCATACTCACAAGTACGATGACCGGTATAATACCGGCGAGCATGGTCACTGGCAGACCTGCGTCGGTTGCGGCGAGGCGAATGAAGTGCTGGAGCATGCATATGACCATGCCTGTGACGCCAACTGTAATATTTGCGATTATCAGCGCCAGGTGACCCATCAAAGCGGCAGCTGGGCATACAATGAGATCGAGCACTGGAAGCCCTGCAGCGTCTGTCAGGAGCCCCAGGAGCAGGGCCAGCATCAGTGGGATGCAGGCTTCGTGAAGGCCGCTCCTACGGATACGGAAGAGGGCCTGCGGGTGTACCACTGTGTCAGCTGTATGGCAGAGCGGACGGAAACCATTCCGATGGCTACGATCGCGGCGCCCATCGCCGGACTTACCTGGTGGATGTGGCTGGCCGGCGGCGCCGGCTGCGGTGTGATCCTGACCTGCCTTGTTTGGATCATCGTGATTGCCTGTGCCAAGGGCAAGCGCAAGGGCAAATTCTCTTAAATAGGATAAAAGCAGGGATGCGTTTGCATCCCTGCTTTTTCTCTGTTGCTTAGCAGTGCTTTTGGGTAGCTGCCTGGATCATTGCTACAGCCTCGTCCACGATGGGGTAGTCGCTGGATACCAGCTCGGCAAGGGGCGCGCGAACGCTGCCACAATCGGGGCAGCCCATTCTGCGCAACGCCTCTTTGATCATGCCGTACAGGTTGCCGTGGCCGGAGCAAAGCTTATAAATTATGCGGCAGCAATCGTTTTGGATCTGCAGTGCCTTTTCCATTTGACCGGCCCGGACACAGCGATACAGGGCAACATACAGCTGGGGCATCACACCATAGGTTCCGCCGATGCCGCCGGCAGCGCCCATCACAAGGCCTGAGATCAACTGCTCGTCGGGGCCGTTAAAAACGACAAAGTCCCGATTTGTACGGAGCGCCTCATCCCTCCACATTTGAATGTCCTGGGTGGGCATGGAGGAGTTTTTGACACCGATCACCTTGGGATTCTTCAGCATTTCCTGCAGCAGCGGTACGGTCAGGGAGACACCGGCCAACTGGGGGATGTTGTAGATGATAAAGTCCGTATTTGGTGCCGCGGCACTCATGTCATTCCAGTACTTAGCGATGGCATAGGGCGGCAGCTTGAAGTATATGGGAGGAATAGATGCAATGGCGTCTACACCCAGGCCTTCTGCGTGTGCGGCCAATTCGCAGGAATCCGCGGTGTTATTGCAGGCGATGTGGGCGATCACGGTGATCTTTCCCCGTGCTTCTGCCATTACATTTTCCAAAACAAGCTTCCGTTCCTCTTTACTTTGGTAGATGCACTCACCGGAGGAGCCGCCTACGTACAGGCCCTGAACGCCCTGATCGATAAACCAGCGGGTCATTTCTCGAACGGCAGCGGGATTAACAGCACCACTGCGGTCGTAGCAAGCGTAAAACGCAGGGATGATGCCTTCGTATTTCTTGATGTTCATGATGATACCTCTATTCTATCGTGCATGCAGAGATAAGATGCTATTCTTTTTTCATAGTAGCATAGTGAGAGGAAAAATACAAGGGAATTGGAATGTCTGCCAAACGCAAGAAAGAACCCGCTCCTTTCGGAACGGGTTCTGAATGAATTCGTACAGATTATCTCTTGGAGAACTGAGGTGCGCGACGGGCAGCCTTGCGTCGGCGTAAGCTGCATATCTCTTGCTTCCAGCCAAGGCTGAAAGCGCGATCATTCCCCTACGCCTCCTTTCCCCACAAGGCAGGCCTTGTGGGGGCCCGGAGATGACGGTCTGA
>JAZREG010000170.1:0-9225 GCA_045660725.1 Faecousia sp. | reverse complement strand
ATGGTGCGTTGATCACCATTGAGCAAGCGCTGGTCCGCATAAAAGGCGGTGTGGCCATTGGAACCCCGAAATCCCACGACAGCTATCGCGTCATCCCGGTACCACCCAAGCTGCAGAGTTGCGCTGTCCGGCTGCGGGATACCGATAAGAAGTTTATCTGCGAAGTCGGTGTGAAAGATCAGCCTTGCAATCCCTCGTATTTTTCTAAGCTGTACAAACAGGCGATCTCTTCGGTTGAGGGCGTGCGTCAACTGACACCCCACAGCTGCCGGCACACCTATGTCAGCCAAATGCAGGGCATTGGCGTGGACATTGATACGATCCGCAGCATGGCTGGCCATGTGGACACCGATATGACACGGCACTACCTGCATGTCCAGGATCCCATCCGAAAAGATGCGGTGACACGCTTCAGCGATACCTTTGTGGCCTTCGACGAGGAAGAACAGTAAGTTTCACCACATGCCCAAATCTCGTGTTGTATCAATAGGTCTATGTGATGCCGTTGTTATTTGGGTCAAGATTGGGTAATTTCTGGGTCAAAAAGTTTCGCCCCTCGAAACCGAGGGGCGAAATTCAGAACTTTTTCGTGTGTAAAATAAAGAAAAGTTCCGAAAACCGAAGTTTTCAGAACTTTTGTGGTGGAGATAAGCGGGATCGAACCGCTGACCTCTTGAATGCCATTCAAGCGCTCTCCCAGCTGAGCTATACCCCCATATTTGGTTCGCTGTCAGACAGCTTTTGCATTATAGCAGTATAAGGGGGATTTGTCAAGGGGTATTTTTAAGTTTTTTGTAAATCCAGGGAAGAAATTGCGCAGGTCAAAGCGGCGGTTATTTGGGCCAGGGGCAGGGAAGGGCTGCCCTGTTCCGGAATCTGCGGGACATGCAGAAAGCCCACTCTGGTGGCGGTATTCGCATAGTGATGCAGGAGCGTATAAAGGGTATCGTTACAGACAAACGCGCCGGCAGAATTGGACACGGTGCCGGGGATCCCTGCATCCCGGATGGCCTGGGCCATAGTTTCCACAGGAACGGTGGCGAAATAAGCTGCTGGACCGTCGGCGGCCACGAATTCACCCCGGGGCTGGTTGCCTGCATTGTCGGGGATCCGGGCATCCCGGATATTTACGGCGATCCGCTCAGGAGTTACGGCATCCCTGCCTGCGGCAAGGCCCACACAAAGGATTACATCAGGCTTGTAATTTGCTGCTTCCGCTAAAACATGCTGGGCTGCTTCGCCAAATACTGTGGGGATTCCCAATTTGCGGAGACAATAGGCACCAATCCGGTCCGGCAGCGCCTGGACTGCCATCCAGGAAGGGTTTTGCGTGGCAGCGCCAAAGGGGTCAAAGCCGGTGATAAGCAGTTTTTTCATAGGGCCTCCTCCAGTAAAATGCCCAGCAGCCGATCGTCGGTGAGGGCGGGGTGGGAATAAGCGGCTTCCCAAATAGCCTCGGCGTTTTCGGCGCTGTTTTCGATTTCTTTTCCGTACAGTTGGGCGGTCTGCACCAAATCGCCACCCAGCTGCCGCACCAGGATACAGGCGCAGATGACCATTTTGGCCCGACCCACCAGGTCAAAATCCGATACCGCCTGCAGCCAGTAGCGTTCCACGCCATACCGAGCCAGGCGCAGCAGCCGGGGATCCCAAGCTGCCTCTCGGGGACTGTCCAGCAGGTTGCGCCACCGCTGGGTAAGGATTTCCAAGCTCTTGTAGAATTCTACCAGCGCCTGAGCGCCGCCGGGCTTTGCCAGGCTGCGGCCAAAGGCTAGCTCGTCTTCCGGAAGGAAGGGTTCCTCCGGGGCGCCGTCCAGCTCCGCCTGGGCGCGATAGGCGTAGAGAAGCCCCAAAGCCAGGGTTTCCGGGATGCTGTATGTGCCATTGGCAAGAAGCGCCAGCATTTTTTCACGGGTACGCAGGAGGATCTCCATGTCCACGGGGTCATATTCAGCCTCGCCGGCTTTGTCAAGCACCTCGGTCACCGGATCGACAGGCGGTGCGTCCAGCAGCAGCCTGGCGGCCTCCGGGCAGGAAAGCTCCAGCCCCAGCTCTACAAAGTCCCCGTAATCGTGGCGCAGCCGGGGGAACTCCCGGCAGGTTTTGCACAGCGCGTCGTGGCCGAATTCTGCCTGGATGCTGCACAGGCCGTCGGCGCGCCACATGGGACAGCGGCTGTCCTGAATGGTCAGGTAGGCATCGCCGTCCTCGTCGATTTTCAGGACCTGGCGCAGCCGGTCGCCCAGGGGGCCGGGCAGGCACCGGTATTTTTCTGCGGTATCCGGATCTACCAGCACCTCCCACTCGTGGCAGCAGCTGTCAGGGCAGCTGCCGGCCAGGCAGGAGAAGCGGTCATAGTATCCGTTCTTTCTCAGAAGCATAATTCCTCCCATAGAAAAGAAGCGCATACACAATGCGGTATGCGCTTCCTGGATTATTCGGCGTCTTCCGGGCAGATGGTGGCAATGACAGACACAGCCTCCTGGAGGGAGCGCTTGCTCTCTGCCACGGCGGTCTGCAGCTCCTGCAGCTGATCCTTGACTCGGGCGGAGATCAAATCCAGCTGGGCAGCGGTATCGTCTACCTGGCCGGTGGCATCGGCCAGGACAGCGGTGGCCTGGCGGTACATGGACTGGGCCCGCTCCTTCGCCTCCCGCTCTGCCCGCTCGGCCCGGCGGTAGGCGGCCAGCTCCTGCTCTGCTATGGCCATGACAGCGGGCTTTTCCGCGACCTGCTGCCGCAGCTTCTCCACCTCGGCCAGGGCGGCATCCCGCTCCCGGATGGCCACATCGTAAGCCTGCTGAGGAACGGTTGCTTCCCGGGGCAGGGACTGAAGGGCCTCCAGCTCGGCGGTGAGGGCCTGGATCTCAGACTTGAGCTGGGTGACGATGGTGGTGTGCTTGGTGTTGATATATTCGATATAACGGACCACATCCTCCCGGTTGAAGCCGTTAAAAGAAGAGCGGAAATTGTGATTTTCGGCCATAAAAAGCAGCCTCCTTGGTGATTTTTCGGTGATTTAGGAAATTATAGCACAATAACACAAAGAAAACAACTGTTTTTCGAAAAATGGGGTGCAGTTCACTTGTGCGTATTGGGACTATGCTTTTCGTAGCAGTTTTTGGATCACATGTCAAACAGCAACAGTTCAATCTCGTTGGAGAAGGATGTCGATCTTGCCTCACCCCACCAATTGGGAACGGGATTTTTCCATGCGATTTTTGCTTCACAAACCTCCAACACATTTAAAGCATATGCCTTCACAAATAAAAGCTCTTCAATGTTAAACCCATCACCAATATAAGTTCCGCCTGTAGATAGTGTGTATCCCTTAAAACCATATTTTTTTAGTGCTTCCGTGCAGCCCCTTGCAATTGCATAGCACAAGTCACGACCATCAATCGTACATTCTTTCGTGGATCGACGGATGCCTTCGATTTTCACTTGGATAGGATCAGGTTTGTGAAGATCAAGAACCGGACCGGCTGATTCACTGCTTCTGGTGAATGTGATGGTATAATATGGTCCTTCTCCATCCCAAAATACTTTTGCTTCAGAATGATACCGTTTATCCTCTCGATTATGTGGATGTTCGTGTGTGATGTTTTTGCTGTATTGACTGTGAAAATAATGTGATCGATCTTTCTCTTCGTAGAGGCAATATACTGCCGATAAAAAAGCAGAAAACTGACTTCCCATCGCACCACTGGCGAAGAAATAATAGTTTTCACCATCAATTCGCCAATGAACTCGCAAAAAGTCGTAGTCGTAGGGAGTCAGTCTGATTCGCATGTCGCAGTTTCGTTTATTCAGTTTCAAAAAATCACCTGTGCCCTAAAAGGCACGCATCGGAAAACGATGCTCATAAATTTAGATTGCAACGCAATCTGCTATAATTATAGCATTTCTTAACGCATTGTCAACAGGAAACCGACAAAGACTCCTTGGTGCAGTTGGCCGTACCGGGCAGGGGGTACGCCGGAAGGGACTCGTTTGCATTTTCGCCAAAGGCGAAAATTAAGGTTCGGCTCGGTCTAGCCCTCGCCGGCGGCGCTCGTCCGCGCCGCATTTGATTGTTCGAGTCCCTGCCTGGGGGAAATAAAAAATGCAGATACCGGGATGGGTATCTGGATTTTTTGGTACGCCGGAAGGGACTCGAACCCCTGACCTACTGGTTCGTAGCCAGTCACTCTATCCAACTGAGCTACCGGCGCATAGACGCTTTCGTCAAGTGCCTAAACATATTAGCATAGAGTCCGAAAAAAATCAAGTACTTTTTTCGCAAAAAACAAAATTATTTTACATAATTAGGTTTACGACGTCTGCGTCTGCGACGGCGGCGGGCATTGGCGCTTGCAATCACGGCAATCAGTGCCACCACAAGCAGCGCCAGGATGCCAAAAGCCAGGATCAGGTCACGGGTGCGCTTTGCCTGCTGTTCCTTTTCCAGCCGTTCCTGTTCCAGGCGCTCCTTTTCCAGGCGCTCCTTTTCCAACCGCTCCTTCTCCAGCCGCTCCTGCTCCAGGCGCTCCTGCTCCAGCCGTTCCTGTTCCAGCCGCTCCTGCTCCAGGCGCTCCTGCTCCAGGCGCTCCTGCTCCAGGCGCTCCTGTTCCAGCCGTTCCTGTTCCAGCCGCTCCTGCTCGGCGTAGGTGACGATGTTCTCCAGGAAGTCGTTCTTTTCCACATCCGGGCCTACCGTGGTGTGGTAGAGGCCGAATTTGGCAGGGTTGTAGTAAGTAATTTGGGTGGCGGAGGTGATTTCGTTGTTATAGCCGTAGAGCCAGGGGGTGAACATATAGCCCTGCTGGGACACATGGCAGGGGAAACCGTACTTTTGAGTCACCTGGAAGGCGGTGAGACCGTCATACTGTTCCAGCGGCACATCGTAGTCCATGACGATGGGGTTTTCCGCATAGGAGTGCAGGTACAGCTTGGGCAGCGCCCAGGTGCCGTACTTTTCCGCGGATTCAGGGAACTTCTCCGGATCGTTGGCCAGCTCGATGGCTTCGGTCAGCAGCAGCGCGTAGACCTGGTGCATGCCGTGGCTGTATTCGCCCTTCAGGTCGTGGCCCACGGCTACCTGGGGACGGAACCGACGGAACTGCTCCACCACGAAGCTCTGCAGGTCCTCCTTGGTGGTGCCGTAGTATTTTTTATACTGATCCAGGGTGCCCTGGAGGCTGTCAATGCGGAAGTCGGCGAACCGGCCGAAGACCGGGTAGGCCCGTACGCCCACGGCGTAAAGTCCGTTGAGCATCTCGTGGGTGCGGCCCTTGGTCAGGTTTCGGTGGTCGGTCATATAGACTACCTGAACGGCACATTCCACCGCGTTGGTGTAGTAGGGAAGAAGACCGGCAAAATACAGCTGGTCGTCATCGCCGTGGGTGGCGAACAGCACCAGGTCGGCCTTGCCATCCAGGGGGGCATCCCACCGCTGGACGAAGTCCGGGGTGGTACCTGCGGAGAAAACATAGATTTCGCTGATGCGCACCTTGCCGCCTACAAAGGACAGGGTCACAGAGGTGGGGGCGGTGCCGAACAGCTCCGTCAGGCTGACGAACTCGTGAAGGAAGCTGTATTTGCCGGCGGTGGCGGTGGTACCGGTGGTGTTATCGGTGATGGTATACTCGCCGAATTCCAGGTCGAACATCAGGTACAGGCTGTCCATACCGGCGGGGTTTTCCAGGGTAATGATGGCATCACCGGAGGCGGTGGTATAGTTGGCGGTACGCTTGTCCGTCAGAAATGCCAGGGAGGAAAAACCTGTGCCGGAGAATTTTGTCTGTGCGGTGATATCCGTGGCGGCGGGCTCGTCGGCCGCGGCTGTCATGGACAGCAGGCACACCGCTGCGGCCAAAACCAGCAGCAGGCAAAGAAGCTTTTTGGGAAATCTCATGGGGATGACCTCCAAAGGATTGATTAACGCCATTATAGCAGAAGTTACTGTGGATGTCAAAAGGTGTTGTGCCTTGACGCGGGGGATGTTTTTGGGTTAAAATAAGTAAAAAGGAGGTGGCGGCAAAGTGGATATATTTGAAAAGCTTCCCGGGGCGGTGCTTCCCTGGTACGATACCGGCCACCGGGATCTGCCCTGGCGGCAGGATAAAGCACCTTACCATGTGTGGCTGTCGGAGATCATGCTCCAGCAGACCCGTGTGGAGGCGGTGAAGGGCTGCTACAGCCGCTTTTTGGCGGCGCTGCCCACGGTGCAGGCCTTGGCAAACTGCGACGATGGGCTGCTGCACAAGCTGTGGGAGGGCCTGGGCTACTACAGCCGGGTGCGCAATTTGAAGAAGGCGGCCCTGGTGATCCAGGAGCGCCACGGCGGCGTGTTTCCCCACACTTATGAGGAAGTATTGGCCCTGCCTGGGATCGGTGCCTATACCGCCGGTGCCATATGCTCCATTTGTTTCGATCTGCCTACCCCGGCGGTGGACGGAAATGTGCTGCGGCTCGTTTCCCGGCTGACCCGGGAAGAAACGGCCGTCGATGATCCGGCTTACCAAAAGCAGGTGCGTCAGCAGCTGGCGCAGGTGTACCCGGAGCGGGCGGGGGACTTTACCCAGGGGCTTATGGAACTGGGCGCTACGGTCTGCGGCCCCAATCGGGAGCCGGATTGCGAACATTGCCCCTGCAAGACCTTCTGCCAGGGGTATCTTCATGGGGACGCGGCAGCGTTTCCTGTGCGCAAGGCGAAAAAGGAAAAGCGCCGGGAGGAGATGACCCTGTTCGTCCTGTCCTGTGATGGGGCGGTGGCATTGGAAAAACGACCGGATAAGGGCTTGCTGGCAGGCCTGTGGCAGTTTCCCAATGTGCCGGGAACGCTGGAAGCAGCCGCGGCCCTGGAGCATCTGGAGGAAATGGGTCTGCGTCCCCGAGGCTTGACCCGGCAATCAGACAAGCAGCATATTTTCACCCACATCCTGTGGCAGATGCGCGGCTTCTATGTGGAGGTGGCGGAACGGTCATCGGATTTTGTGTGGCACACCCCGGAGGAGATCTCCCGGGAGGCGGCCCTGCCCACCGCATTCCGCCAATTTTGGGAAGCTCCCGGGCAAGGGAAAAGGAATAGAGAAAGTAATACTAGGGAGGCGTAGAACATGATGAAACGGTTACTGGTTTGTGCGTTCGCAATGTTGTGTATTACCTTTGGTGTCCTGGCGTTTGAGGCGTCGGCTACAACGGTTGTAGCCAGCGGTCAGTGTGGACATGTCGATATTACATGGGAACTAACTGATGATGGTACCCTGACCTTACGCGGGATGCGGGAGATGTCAGATTTCAGCAGTTTTCCCTGGTGGGAATATTCCGACCAGGTAAAGAAGATTATTATCGGTGAAGGAATAACGAGAATTGCACGGGCTGCCTTCAGTAATATGTCCGAGGTGACCAGCATAGAGCTTTGCAGTACGCTGGAAACCATTTTGCCTACCGCATTCTCTGGATGTATCGGCCTTGCTGAGATTACGATCCCCAAAAATGTTGACGAAATGGGAGTAGGCGCCTTCTCGGGGTGTTGTAATCTGCGTTCGTTAACAATCGAAGCGGGAACAAAACTGACTTCCATCAAACCAGTTACCTTTGCCAATACCGGCCTGGTGGAGGTGGAGATCCCTGCCGGTATCAAGACCATAGGCTCCATGGCTTTTGCAGGCTGTGTAGATCTGCAGCGGATTTCTTTCCAGGAGGGCCTGGAAACGATAGAGGCAGAGGCCTTTCTGGACTGCGAAAAAATCACCGGTATTGTGGTGCCGAGCACCATTACTTTTATTGCAAGGGATGCCTTTCGTGGTTGTTCAAATCTTACCCATTTGGACCTGTACAAAAATATTATCTATAACAATACATTCCCCTATAATGAAATAACCAGCATAAAGCTCCACACACCGTTGGACTATTTCGATGGCTTTGCGGATTGCAAAACGCTCCAGAAGGCAGAATTGCCGGATTCTGTGAAAACGATCGGCGTGGATGCATTTGCCGGCTGCGAGGAATTGAAGGAATTTCGTTGGCCTGCGGCGTTGGAAACCATCGAAATTGCTGCCTTTGCGCGCACCGGACTTGTAAATGTGACGCTTCCGGATACGGTCGCCACGATTGGCATGAGTGCGTTCAGCCACTGCCGAAACCTGGTTTCTTTTTCCTGTGGCCCCAATGTGAAAGAAATCAGTTCCGGTATGTTTGAAAATTGCGAACAGCTGGAGGCGGTTCGGTTGGGCAGTGGCAAAATCATTGGCGGAAGCGCATTTGGATACTGTAAAAATCTGCGGGAGATCCAATTGCCGGGGGAATTGGTAGAGATCCAATATCAGGCCTTTACGAATTGTGAAAGCTTGATGAGTATCACTATTCCTGCCAGTGTACAAAGATTCGATCATTCTGTTTTCCAATTCTGCAAGGCTTTGCAGGTAGTGTTTTTCTGTGGCGATGCGCCCCAGTTTGAGCCTGCAGCATTCGGGTGGACGACAACAACTGTATACTATCCGGCAAACAATCCTACATGGACGGAAACCGTTTTTGAAACCTGTGAGGGGAATATCACCTGGGTAGCAACGGATTCTACGACGCCGCCTGTGCCGGAACCCACAGAACCGCCGACGCAACCAACCCAGCCTACGCAGCCTACCACGATCCCCACAGAACCGGATACGCAGCCGACGGATGCTACCACAGCGCCGGCAACCAAGCCGGTGGTGCCGACCACCACCCAGTCGACAGGGTCTGTGGTGCCGGCAGAACCGGAGCAAGATACGGTGCTTTGGGTGCTGATCGCCCTGGCCGCGGTAGCGGTGCTGGGCGGTGCCGGATTCTTCCTTTTTAGAAAATTTGTCAGAAAATAGAGCAAATATGCTTCTGCGCCACCGCTGCGTTTTGCAGCGGTGGTTTTCCATATATTGTGTCTTTTGTTGGCAGAAAACGCTAGTGGTTGACTTTACAGCAAAAACTGCGTATAATAAACTCGATAAAATGGATAAGTATGGCAGGTAATCATTATGGCTACGAAAAAACAGGAACAATACGGAAATTCCAGCATTTCCATGCTCAAAGGCGAGGAGCGGGTGCGTAAGCGCCCTGCGGTCATCTTCGGCTCTGACGACCTGGAAGGCTGCAAGCATGCGGTGTTTGAGATTCTCTCCAATGCGATTGACGAAGCGCGTGAGGGCCATGGCGATACCATTATCGTCACCAGATACGAGGATCTGTCTGTTGAGGTGGAGGACTTTG
>JAZREG010000169.1:0-11223 GCA_045660725.1 Faecousia sp. | reverse complement strand
TTCCAAGAAGTTCCTGGCTGCCGAAGGCGGCATCGAGCGTATCGTTTGGATGCCCAAGGAGCTGAAGGACGATGTGGCCGAGCGGCTGAATAAGACCGCTTTCGAGCTGTATGGCATCGAGAACTTCACCGACATGGTGGCTGACGAAACTGTCACCTGCGACGCCGAGGAGCTGTACGCCTGGCTGACCGAGAAGGGTCACCCCGTGCTGAACCTGGAGCCTCTGATGTGATTTTTGTTTCGGATTGGGGAGGGCAACCTCCCCAGTCCCAATTCAGGAAGGAGTGGCGTTATGAAGCGATTTTTCCCGATCATGAATGATGATACGGATAAGGGCATGCATTTTGCGTTGCTTGCTTACTGGATCCTCGCTTTCTGGTTTCTCCCCTTCTGGATGCCCCTGCTGGGCGCAGGTTATTGGGACGATCTGCCCGTCATTTCCTGGTTTGAGATCATCTACCATGCCATAAACTGCGTCGTAGTCGTTCTCATGCTGAAAGAATATTTGAAAGATTCGTTCATAAATGTGGAACTGAATCTGAAAGGATTCTTTCTGATCGTTGGCCTGTCGGCATTGGCAATGCTGTTGCTGGCAGCTGGAATGTACTACTATTTTGGCCATGTCATGGTCAATTTCTACCCCCTCAGCGAGATGGATATCTCCTTGACTTCCGGATATATGGTAGAGATCCAGCCGGTCTTTGGCACCATCTGTTATAGCATTTTAACCCCCTTTACCTTGGTCGGCCTGTTTTATGCCACTGGCTTCGCGCCTGTATGCCGTCGCAACCGCTGGCTGGGCTATGTGGTCGTGGCGGTGCTGCTGGCGTTGCCCTGCGCTTTTGATATTTTGTGGCGGGGCGAATCAGACTACACGATCCTGACCTACATTCTGCAGCTGCCCATGCACCTGATCGCCTGCTGGACTTACCAGAAGGCCGACACGGTATGGGCACCCATCGCTACTCTGGTCATTTTCAATCTGGGTTCTTCCCTGTTGGCTTTGATGTAAGTAGCCTCACTGCGTATATCCTGGCGGGGGCTTGCTCCCGCCATACCATTATGAAAAGGAAATAAGGCTATGAAAGTAACCTTCCAAATCGAGGGGGCATCCCCTGTTCAAATCGAATGTAACGCCGGTGATAACCTGCTGGAGCTGGCACGACGTGCCAATGTGGCCATTGATGCCCCCTGCTCCGGTAACGGCTCCTGCGGCAAGTGCCGCGTGAAGCTCCTGGAGGGCGAGGTGGAATCCATCCCCTCCCGGCATATCTCCGACGAAGAATATAGCGCCGGCTGGCGGCTTTCCTGCAACTGCAAGGTGGTCACCGATTGCACCGTGCTGGTGCCGGACATTGCCTCTGCTTATCAGAGCCGCATGAAGACCGCGGACCTTTCCTCTCCTGAGGAAGTGGCTATCTTTACCCAGGCCCAGGAGGCCATTGCTGCCAGCGGTATTTCTATGACCAACCGTTTCCGGGCCTGCCAGCTGGAAATGACCGCGCCCAATGAAGATGACACCATGCCGGATATCGAGCGCCTCACCTGGGCCATCCAGGAAGCTGCAGGCGTGGAAAAGGTGGAAGTGCCCTATGCTGTGATGGTAAAATTGGCATCTACCCTCCGGGAAAACGATTTCCGGGTATGCGTCAAGGGCGAGCAGAAGGAAGACTCCTTCCTGTGCATGGATCTGTGCGCCTATGAAGACACTGCCATTGTGGGCGCCGCTATCGACATTGGCACCACCACCGTGACCATGGTACTGGTGGACCTGAAAAATGGCGCGCTTTTGGCGAAGGGTTCTTCCGGCAACGGGCAGATCCGTTTCGGCGCGGATGTGATCAACCGCATCATTCAAAGCACCAAGCCCGGCGGCAAGAAGGCGCTGCAGGATGCCATCGTCAAGGAGACCCTGAATCCCATCCTGGGCAACCTGTGCAAGAGTGCCGGCATCAGCGCCAAGAGCATCGTCAGCCTCTGCATCGGTGCTAACACCACCATGAACCACCTGCTCATCGGCGTGGATGCCGATCCTGTGCGGATGGATCCCTATATCCCCAGCTTCTTTGCATGGCACGGCTTGAAGGCCGGCGACCTGAAGCTGGTGGCGAACGCTCTGGCGCCCGTGGTCATTGCGCCCAACATCGGCTCCTATGTGGGCGGCGACATCACCGCCGGCACCCTGGCCACCATGATGTGGGACAGCGACGAAATGACCCTGTTCATCGACCTGGGCACCAATGGCGAGATCGTCTTCGGCAACCGGGACTTCCTGATGTGCTGCGCTTGCTCTGCAGGCCCTGCCTTTGAAGGCGGCGATATTTCCTGCGGCATGCGGGCCACCGATGGCGCCATCGAGGCCATCACCATCGATAAGGATACCCTGGAGCCGACCCTGACCATCGTGGGCGAGGCCGGTCAGAAGCCGGTAGGTCTGTGCGGCAGCGGCATCATCGACATTATTTCCGAGCTGTACCGGGTAAAGGCTATCAATGCAAGAGGCCTGTTCTCCCGGGAGAATCGCCGCATTTTGCGGGATCACCACGGCATGGGCCGGTATGTCATCGCCTTCCCGGAGGAATCCGAGACCGGCAGAGAAGTGGCCATCAACCAGGTGGATATCGACAACTTCATCCGTGCCAAGGGGGCGATTTACTCCGGCATTGACACGCTGCTGCAGAGCGTGGACATGACCCCGGATTGTATCGACCGGATCTGTGTCGCCGGCGGCATTGGTTCCGGCATCAACATGAAAAATGCCATCAACATCGGCATGCTGCCGGATGTGGAGCTGGAGAAGTACCACTATATCGGCAATTCTTCGCTGACCGGCGCTTATGCCATGGTCCTGAGCGATGAGGCGGTGGCCAAGTGCCATGAGGTGGGCGCCAACATGACCTATCTGGAGCTTTCCACCTACCCCGGCTATATGGATTCTTTTGTGGCCGCCTGCTTCATCCCCCATACCGACAGCAGCCTGTTTCCCAACAGCGTGCAGGAATAAACCGGAGGCATGGTTATGAAGAAGGGCGCTATAATTATGATCGTTGTGATCCTGTTGATTCTTATGCTGCTGCCTGTTCAGGTGCAGATGCGGGACGGCGGAACGGTGGTCTATAAGGCCGTGCTGTACGAAGTGCAGGATTTTCACCGGCTCACGGAGGTCGAGGGCGAGTTTGCCACCGGTTTGGTCGTCACCGTCCTGGGGATCGAAGTGTACAACAGTGTGCCGGCGCAATGACAGATCGTTTTAGGAGAGAACTATGCAAGTCGAAAATCACAAGGAAGAAGTCCCCTTTGCCCACTATGAGGAGCGGTTCAGCGGGCTGGACGCCCTGGAAGCAGCGGAACGCACCGGTGCCAAGTGGGATGGGAAAGAATTTTATGTAAACCTTTTGGGCCGGGAATTTGCCATTTCCCACCCGGTGTATGCCATTCGCGCCACCGATGGCGGGGCGATTCCGCCGTTGCCGGTGCAGACCTTTCTGCTGCGCTACCTGATGGAAAGCAAGCAGCTTGGCTGGGCAGGGGAGTGGAAGACTTTCCGGGAAATGCCCTGGGGCGAGATGTACATCAAGCCCTATACCGGCCGGGTGCTGACCCGGGCAGCATTCACCTTCAGCTTTAAGCTGGCCGCCTTCTGCGCCGCCTGCGAGAAGATGGGCGCTGTGAAGCTCAGCCACGGCGACGCGGGCTACCAGTTCCAGCTGGTGCCGGGCTACCATATTCAGATCCTGATCTGGCAGGGGGACGAGGAGTTCCCGCCCAATGCCCAGGTGCTGTATTCCGAAAACTTCGCCCAGGGCTTTGCCGCGGAGGATCGGGTGGTGGCCGGAGACATTCTGATCTCCACCATCAAGGCCAATATGTAACAAAAAGCCCATCGCTTAAGCGATGCCCTTTTTTGCGCAATTTGGCGCTCCATATGGAGCGGCTGTGCCGATTATGGTAAACCAATTAGACAAAAATGGAGAAAATGGTGGGAAAAGCGCCGAATATATGCCTTAAAATGGAGACGGGGCTATTGATTTATGGAAATGAATATGTTACAATTTGTAACATATAATGGATACTTTGGAGTATATTTCCGGTTATATTTTGACCCAAATCATTCAGGTGAAAGGACGACTTGTAACGTGAAGATCCGCATTCTTTCTCTGCTTCTTCTCCTCGTGCTGACCCTGCTCCTATTGATGCCCCTGGCAACCGTCGATGCTGCTGACGAGACCGATCCTGCGGTGGCGCAGCTTCAGCAGCAGATCCGTAACACCTATGCCGAGGCCCGGCGCCGCAGCGGTTTTTACAGCTTCAATGGCTGGTGCGGCAGCTTGGTGAATTGGCAGACCTACCTTTTGGGCATCGACAGCGCCGTCCATGGCTGTGACGGCAAAAATGAATATGACATGTACGCCCGGCTGGATACTACCTGCGGCGGTTACAAGGTAAAGAGCTACCCCGTGTCCCAGTACACCATGAAGGAAGCCTTGAATGCCATCACCCGCAACGGCACCGTGGATGCCTATAATATTCTGGTGGGTTTCCAAAAGACCAATACCCGGTTGGGAAGCATTTACGGCCACGCGCTGATGATCCATGGCATCATTGACGGCACCATTTATTTTATGGAATGCTTCACCATGGGCCTGGACGGCAAGGTGTGGGCAGAGGGCGCACCGGTTTCCTGCTCCATCGATACCTTCTGCGACTACTATGCCCGGTGGACAGTGTATGAGGGTATGGTCTACTTCGGCGTGAAGACCTATGCCCAGATGTGTACCGAATATCCCGCGGATATGACCGCCATGGCGATAGAAGATATGCAGATCCTGTCCGAGCCGGTGGATCCCGGCATCAACGAGGCCAAGGCTGTGGTCGGTTCCCTGGATTGCGGCCAGCTGGCGGCGGTCACCGGCCTGTACAAGACCCCCGAGGGGGCTTACTGGTACCAGCTGGATCTGCAGGGCGTTGTCGGCTATGTTCCCGCGGAAAAGCTGACTCCCCTGGAACAGAATTTTGATACCTATTTTTCGGATGTGCGGATCCCCTCCACCGCCCGGCGTGGCGTGGGTGTGGTGATGCGCGGCAGCGTCAATACCCTCAACAGCAAGATGACCCAGCTGCAGATCCTGGTGCATGACGAAGCGGGCCAAGAGCAGATGCATGCCCAAATGGATGTGGACGGCAAGGGCGTGGCCCTGAACGACTGGAAGTTGGATAAGGATCTGACCTTCCGGAATTTGGACAAGGGTACATATCAGATCCGGGTGCTGGCGACCTTGGAAAACACCCAATTGCAGGGCGGCCAGCCGGTCACTGTGACCAAGACCCTGGAGGTTTGGAACTCTCAACTGGAGATCATCCTGGATTGGAACCAGTATTATACGGTGCGCTTTGACGGCAACGGCGGTGCGCTTGCCTATCAGCAGGGTTACTACGTCCGTGGCAGCACCCTGACGCAGACGCCGGATGGACAGCGGGAAGGCTACCGTCTGGTGGGCTGGTCTCTCAGCGAGGATGGCAGCGATCCGGTGACGCCGGAAAGTTTGCCGGAAAAGGATGTGACGCTGTACGCCATTTGGCAGGCAGAGGATCCCATCAGTGCATCTGCCCTGAGCAACGCCCATAATTGGCGTCGGGAGCCTTCCGCGGATGGCACCGGCCAGTGGTGTACGGCCTTCAGCTACCGCTTCTTCCTGTATCATGACGGTTCTGTTGCCACCGGCTGGACCCAGGTGGACGGCCAATGGTACTACCTGAACCGGGGCGGCAAGATGCTGACAGGTTGGCTGGAGACAGAGGATGGCCGTTATTTCCTCCGGGAAGATGGCACCCGTGTTGACGGCTGGCAGGTTTTGGAGGACAAGCGCTGCTACTTCGCAGAGGACGGAAAGCAGCAATTTGGCTGGCTGGAGCTGGAAGATCACCTGTATTATTTGGACGCCGAGGGCACTATGGTCACCGGCTGGGCGGAAGTGGACGGCCGGGCCTGCCACTTTGGCGAGGATGGCGTGCTGCAGCTGCTTCTGCAGGGAGGAAAGGACAGCGGCTACTATGTGGTCTATGACCGCTCTGCCGCGGATGCCTTCCTTCCGAATGACGCCAGCATGCTCCTGGGATAAGGAAAAGAAAACACCGGAACGTTAGTTCCGGTGTTTTTGCTTATTTCGTGTTCCAATGGTAGACCCGGCATTCATAGGGGGAAAGATCACTGCCGGCGGTGGGGTAGTTGTGCAGCATCAGCTGGGCGGTGGCGGGGTCAAAGCCCTTGGGGAAGCGGCACTTGGCGCTTTTTTCCGTAAAGGAGCATATTACCAGCAGCTTTTCGCTGTCAGTTTCCCGGCTGTAGGTGTAGACCTTGCCGCTTGAGCGGAAATGCTCCCGGTATACGCCGTGGCGCACCACCGGCAGGGCCTTCCGCAGTCGGATGGCGGCCTTGTAGAAATTCAGGATGGAGTCCGGATCCTGCTCCTGCTGGGCAACATTGATGGTTTTGTAGTTTTGGTTTACATAAAACCATGGCGTACCGGTGGTGAAGCCGGCATTTTCACTGTCATCCCATTGCACCGGTGTCCGGGCGGAATCCCGGGAGGAGCGCCACATTTTCTCCAGCCGCACCTGCAGGGGCTTGTTGAGATTGCTGTGGGCATAGGTGTAGCGGGTCTGCACATCCTCGTACATTTCCGGGTCTTCCGGATGCCAGTTCAGCATGCCGATCTCCTGGCCCTGATACAGGAAGGGGGTACCCTGCTGGAACAGGTACATGGCCGCCAGGGTCTTGCCGCTTTCCTTCCAGTACTTCTCGCTGCCGTACCGGGAAAGGATTCGGGGATGGTCGTGGTTTTCGATATAGAGCATATTCCAGGCTTTTCCGGCCAGCTTCACCTGCCAGTCCGTAAAGGCCTTCTTCATCCGCCGCAGGGAGAATTTGGTGGGCAGATAGTCGGTGAACAGGCAATCGGCGGTCTGACACTGGAACTGGATCATCATATCCAGCTGGCCCTTTTCTTCGTCGATGTACTTCAGCGCCTGCTTGGGCCACACCAGGGGGGCTTCGGCCAGGGTGAAGCAATCATAGTGGTCGAATACATCCCGTTTGAATTCTGCCAGGTATTCATGGATATGTGGGCCGTGGTTGTACTGGAGCATGCCTTTGTAGATGGGGAACAGGTGGTCGTCCGGCAGGCCTTCCTTCTTGGAGATGTAGGTGATCACATCTTCCCGGAAGCCGTCCACGCCCATACTGAGCCAAAACCGCAGGATCTTTTTCACTTCCTCCCGCACCAGGGGGTTGTCCATGTTCAAATCCGGCTGCTTCACAGCGAACAGGTGCAGGTAGTATTCTCCACGGACTTCGTCCCAGGTCCAGGCCTTGCCCTCGAAGTTGCTGTCCCAGTTGTTGGGCAGCTTTCCGTCAGGACGGGCGGGACGCCAAATGTAGTAATCGGTATAGGGTTCGATCCGCTGGCGGCTCTTTTGGAACCATTCATGCTCGTCGCTGGTGTGGTTGACCACCAGGTCCATGATGAGCTTCATGCCCCGGTCGTGGCAGCCCTGCAGCACCTGGCGGAAGGCTTCCATGCCGCCGAATTCCGGGGCGATGTCCATGTAATCGGCAATATCGTAGCCGCAATCGGCACCGGGGGAGGGGTAGATGGGGGAGAACCAAATGCCGTCGCAGCCCAACTCCTTCAGGTAGTCCAGCTTTTCCAGCACGCCCCACAGATCGCCCATGCCGTCGCCGTCCCCGTCCTTAAAGCTCCGGGGCCAAATTTGGTAAAATACCATGTCCTTGTACCAGCGGTTTCGTTCCATAGCCATACTCCTTTGGGTGTTTTCTTCATTATAGCACGGAAAGCGCGCTTCGTCACCAAGAATCTCGTTGACAGGGCGTTTTTTCGGGGCTACAATACAAAAAGAGGTGAAATCATTATGATCCTTACCAATGACAATGTATTTTTGCTGAAAAATGAGAACCTTTCCTGCCTGCTGCGGGTGAATCAGTGGGGGCTTTTGGAGCAGCTGCACTTCGGTGCGCCGGTGTCCCTTTCCGATGTCCAGGCGCTTACCTGCCGGCCCGGTTTGGGCTGGGGCGCATCGCTGCTGCTGGAAGATCCGGATCCGGCCAGCTGCATGGATGTGATGGCGCTGGCCTGGAGCGGCGCCGGCCGGGGTGATTTCCGGGAAAGTCCGGTGGAGCTGTCTACCGGTGCTACGGATTTTCGGTTCGCTTCCGCCCGGGTGGTGGAGGGGACGGTGCCGATGTGCAGCGGCCTTCCCCAGGCCTTGGGGGATGCTGAGACCCTGGAAGTGGTACTGGAGCAGCCCGGCGCCCGGCTGACCTTATACTTTACCCTGTTTGATACGGCCATGACCCGCCGGGCGGTGCTGGAGAATACCTCCGATGTCCCCTTTGCTGTCCGCAAGCTTATGAGCAGCCTGATGGATCTGCCCGGCGACTATGAAATGACCACCTTCGACGGCGGCTGGATCGCGGAAATGGGCAAGACCGTGGCGCCTGTGGGGCAGAGCCGCCGGGTCAACGAAAGCACCACCGGCTTTTCCTCCCATCGGCACAATCCGGGCTTCCTTCTGAGCTCCCCCGGCGCCACCGAGGACAGCGGCACCGTGTACGGCTGTAACCTGATCTATTCCGGCAATCACTATGCCTCCGCCCAGCAGTCGCTGCAGGGACTGACCCGGGTGATGCAGGGCATTTCTCCGGCGGATTTTGATAAGGAGCTTCTGCCCGGAGCCTGCTTTGAGACTCCGGAGGCGGTACTGGCCTTCTCAGACGAAGGCTTTGGCGGCATGTCCCGGCAGATGCACCGGTTTGTCAACGAGCATATCGTACCCAAGTACTGGCAGTACCGGCTGCGGCCGGTGCTGTACAACAGCTGGGAAGGCTGCATGTTCCGCTTCGACCGGCGCAAGCTCCTGCACCTGGCCAAGAAGGCCAAGGACCTGGGCTGCGAGCTGTTCGTCCTGGATGATGGCTGGTTCGGCCAGCGCAATGACGATACCAAGGGCCTGGGCGACTACTGGGTGAACAAGAAAAAGCTTCCCGGCGGCATGACCGCCCTGGCAGACCGGGTGCGGGCCATGGGCATGGAATTCGGCCTGTGGTTCGAGCCGGAATCCGTCAATCCCGACAGCGACCTGTACCGGGCCCACCCGGATTGGGCGCTGACCGATGATTTTGCTCCGGTGCTGGGCCGGCATCAGCTGCTGCTGGATCTGACCAGGTCGGAGGTGCGGGACTATATCGTGGAAAATGTGTCCCGGATCATCGACGAGGCAGGGATCACCTATGTAAAGTGGGATATGAATCGCCACAGCATTGCCCTGGGCGTCAAGGCCCACGACTACATTCTGGGCCTGTACGAGGTGCTGGGCCGGATCTTTGCGCCCCGGCCCCAGGTGCTGCTGGAAAGCTGCTCCTCCGGTGGCAACCGGTTCGACCTGGGCATGCTGTGCTTTGGGCCGCAGGTATGGTGTTCCGATGATACCGACCCGGTGGAGCGGCTGACCATTCAGGGGAATTTGTCTTACCTGTATCCCCAGTCCACCTTCGGCGCCCATGTTTCCGCCTCTCCTCACGCCCAAACTCTGCGCGCCACGCCTTTGACTACCCGGGGAAATGTGTCTATGTTCGGCTGCCTGGGCTATGAACTGGATCTGGATCGGCTGGCTTCCGTGGAGGAAACGGAGATCAAGGGGCAAATTGCCCTGTATAAGCAGCACCGCAAGACCTTCCAGTTCGGCACATTCCGCAGGAACGGGAATATTTGGCAGGCCAGCCGGGAAAAAACGGTGCTGGCGGGGGTGTTCTACGGTCTGCGCCATGCTGCCCCCGGCTACGACCGGCTGCGGGTGACCGGCCTTGCCAAAGAAGTCAATTACCGCTTCCGCAGCCGCCCCCAGACTCTGCGCATCGGTCAGTTTGGGGAACTGGTGAAGCATGTGCTGCCGGTGGAGCTGAATCCCCAGGGCTTTCTCCTGCGCACCGCCGACCACCACATGACCATGCCTGACGGCTCCCATGAGGGCGTGGCTTCCGGAAGCGCTCTGATGGCCGGCATCCCCATGCTCCCTGCCTTCCGTGGCACGGGCTACGATACCAATCAGCGCTCCCAGCTGGACTTCGGTTCGAATCTGTACATCATTGAGGAGGACACTCCGTGAACAACTTAGATAAACGCAATCACATTTGCTTCGGCCTGGGTACCATTGGCCGGGATATGTTCTATTCTTTCGAGGCCAACACCCTGCTGCACTTTTTGAGCTATGTGCTGGAGCTTCCCATTTGGGTCTACGGTATCGCCAGCGGTATTCTGTCGGTGATGCGTATTTTCGACGCCTTCAATGACCCCATTACCGGCCTGGTCATCGACAACATCCGCTCCCCCTGGGGCAAGTTCAAGCCTGCCATTTTGGTGGGCGGCCTCCTCAGCGCGGTATTTTCGGTGCTGCTGTTTGCCAATATCGGCACCGGCTGGGGCTTTATCCTCCTGTTCGGCGTGGCGTATCTGCTGTGGGACATTTCCTTCGGCGTCAATGACATCGGCTACTGGACGCTGCTGCCGGTGCTGTCTTCGGATCAGAAGCAGCGGGAAAAGATCGGCACCTTCGCCCGGATCTGCGCCAACATCGGTATGTACATCGTTATGGTGGCCTGGCAGCCGGTGACCAGCGCCCTGGGCGATACCCCCCAGGTGTGGTTCTGGTGCGCCGTGGTGATTGCGGCCATTTACCTGCTGGGTCTGCTGATCCCTCTGCTGGGCATCAAGGAAAAGCGGGTCGCCCCGGAAAAGCAGGAATCCACCACCGTCAAGCAGATGTTCGCTGCCCTGATGAAAAACGATCAGCTGATGTGGACCACCCTGGCCATGGGCCTTTTCATGGTGGGCTACTGCACCACCGTCAATTTCGCCGTCACCTACATGAAGTATATTTTCGGCGACGAAGGTATGTATGTGGTCCTGGTGGCCGTGGTCGGCGTTTCCCAGCTCAGCACCCTGGCCTTCTATCCCAAGATCGCCGCCAAAATGAACCGCCGGCAGCTCTATACCCTGGGTACTGTTCTGGTGGTCATCGGTTACATCATTTTCTTCTTCGCGGAAATCTCTATCGCGGTGATCGCTTTGGGTGCGGTGCTGGTATTTGTGGGTCAGGCCTTTATCCAGACCCTGATGCTCATGTTCCTGGCAGATACTGTGGAATACG
>JAZREG010000168.1:0-1909 GCA_045660725.1 Faecousia sp. | reverse complement strand
CAGGGGCAGGGGCTTGCCAACTGCGGCGGAGGTGGGAGAAACATGCTTGAAGGAGGTAGCGCAGGCCATGCCGGTGGCTTCCTTCAGCTCCTTGACCAGCTGCCAGGAGTTGAGGGCATCCATGAAGTTGATGTAGCCGGGACGGCCGTTAAGAATGGTGATGGGCAGCTCGCTGCCATTTTTCATGTACAGAGAAGCAGGCTTCTGATTGGGGTTGCAGCCGTACTTCAGTTCAAAATTTTTCATGGGGAAGACCTCCACATATGTTATGTTGTAGGGCGGGGTCATGACCCCGCCGATCCGGTTTCAGTACAGGAGAACTGGGTGTTTTTGAAAACCATACCATATTCATAATCATTGACCGCCCACTTTTCGGAAGGTGGTCGGCGGGGGCATGACCCCGCCCCACAACATCGTGTTAGCAGCGCTTGTTGGTAATTCTCTGCTCGTATTCGCCGGTTGCGATGTCGGTGAAACGGACGAACAGGGAGATCTTATTGGCTTCGTTCAGGTTATTCCACAGCATATCGGTGAAGCTGTCGATATCGCCGGCGATCTCCACGCGCTCAGGCTCACCCTGGAAGGTGGGGATCACGGGGTTGCCGTCGCAGACATAGGTATGCAGGAAATGGCCCAGGCCAGCGGTAGCGGGATACTCCCAGAAGAAACGGGAGCAGGCATTGCCCTCGGGGTCAGCGGCCTTCAGAATGGACATCTTGTAGGAGCCGTCGGCTGCCTGGATGCCGCTGATGCGGGGGGTCCAGTTGGGGCCGTCATCTTCGAACATACGGGTACGCAGCGCAGCTTCCCAGCTCTCGCCACGGCCCAGGAACTCCCAGATGGTGTCGGTCTGGTCACCGTTGGTGACGATCAGGCCACGACCAACCTCCCGGACGGGATGGTAAATGATCAGATGGGGATCCTTCATCAAGGAAGGATCGTGGGCCTCGGTGCGGATGCCGTCGGGTTCCTGGATAAAGACACGGTTGCGGGAATTGACGGAGCGGCCCATGATGAAATAAGCGGAAACCGCAGTCTTGCCATCGGGGCTGATGCCCAGGACGATGCCACGACCGGGATAGGTATTGGTAGCCAGCTTTTCGGCCAGATTGCCGATCTCGTAGACGTTCATTGGGATATACCTCCAAATGATGTTTTGTAGGGGCGGGTTTTCAACCCGCCCTACAATGGGTTTTATTTAATAATGACGGTTCTACCGTCCACTGTGATGCGATCCTCGCAGAAGGCTTTGACGGCCTGGGGCAGCAGCACCCATTCGGCCTGCTCCATGATGCGGCGCTGCAGCACCTCGGGGGTGTCGTCGTGGCGGACTTCCACTGCACGCTGGGCAATGATAGGGCCGCCATCGCACTCGGCGCTGACGAAATGCACCGTGGCACCGGAGAGCTTGACGCCGTACTTCAGCGCTTCCTCATGGACCCGCAGGCCGTAATAGCCCTGGCCACAGAAGGAGGGGATCAGCGCCGGATGGACATTCATGATGGCATTGGGGTAGGCCTGTACCAGTTCTTCCGTGAAGATGATCATGCAGCCGGCCAGCACCACCAGGTCGATCTCCAGCTTTTTCAGCAGCTCCACCAGAGCGATGGTCATGGCCTGGTTGGAATCAAATTCCTTCCGGGGCAGCACGAAGCCCTCGATACCGGCATTCTTGGCCCGTTCCAGGGCGTAAGCACCGGCCTTGGAGGAGATGACCGCCACGATCTGACCGCCACCCAGTTCGCCACGAACCTGGGCATCGATCAAAGCCTGCAGATTGGTGCCGCCACCGGACACCAGCACAGCGATCCGCTTCATTCCAGGATCACCTTTTCCTCGCCCTTTTCAATGCGGCCCATGACATAGGCGGTTTCGCCGTTGGCACGCAGGATCTCCAGGGCAGTGTCCA
>JAZREG010000167.1:0-13974 GCA_045660725.1 Faecousia sp. | reverse complement strand
ATGGTGCTGCAGGCCATGGAAACCTGCATTCAGCCCGGCAGTTCCTGCCTGGATCTGGGCAGCGGCAGCGGAATTTTGTCCATCGCCGCCCTGCGTTTGGGCCCAGCGTCCGCCATCGGCGTGGACATCGACCCCAAGGCCGAGGACATCGCCCGGGAAAATGCCGGCTACAACGGCTTTGCCGCCCCGGAATTTACGGCCCTCACCGGCAACGTCACCACCGACAAGCCCCTGATGGAAAAGCTGTCCCGGGAGTGCTATGATGTGGTGCTGGTGAACATCGTTGCCGATGTGATCATCCACTTAGCTCCTGTCCTGCCGGCATTTTTGACCGAACACAGCGTCGCCATCCTCTCCGGCATCCTGAACACCCGGCTGGAGGAGGTCATCGCCGCCCTGGAAGCCGCCGGCCTGACCGTCACCGCCACCGCTGCCCAGGAGGATTGGCGCAGCATTACCGCAAAAAGGAGACTCCCCTTATGATCCCCTTCCGTACCCGTCGCTTCCTGAAGCGGCTGTTTGTCGCCCTTCTGATCCTGGTACTGGTGGCCGCCATCGTGCTGCTGTGCTGGCTGCTGTGGCTGAACCGGTATGTGGTCTACACCCGGGACGGTGTGAAGCTGGACTTTAACCTGCCCCCCATCCTCTCCGGTGGTCAGCTGGCCGTGCCGCCCACCCAAGGCCCCGGGGTGGACATCTATTACAACGAAGGCGAGAACACCCTGAAGCCTGTGAATACAGAGCTGACCCAAATTTCCGGCTACTACATCACCGGCGAAATGCTGGCCCAGGATTTTGCCGCGGTGGATGCCCAGGTGCGTAAGCTTCCTGTGGGCACTCCTGTGATGCTGGATGTAAAAACCATCCGTGGCACCTTCTATTACTCCACCGCCCTGGGCCCTGTGTCGGAAAGCGTGGATGCCAAGGCGGTAGACCGGCTCATCGCCTACCTGCGCAGCAACGATTACTACCTCATTGCCAAGCTCCCTGCCTTCCGGGATTACCATTACGGCCTGAACAATGTGAATTTCGGCATTTTCAACCCCAACCAGCTGTCCTTGTGGATGGATGAGGATCGGGTGTACTGGCTGAATCCCGCCTCGGAGGGTACTTTGGACTACCTGCGGCAGATCGCCGCAGAGCTGCGGCTTTTGGGCTTTGACGAGGTGCTGTTCGATGACTTCCGGTTCCCGGACACCACCAACATCTACTGCCCCTACGACCGGGCAGAGACCATCGCCGCCACTGCCGCCTCCCTGGTCAAAATCTGCGCCACCGACACCTTCGCCGTGTCCTTCGGCAGCAAGGAGGCTGCCTTCCCCCTGCCGGAAGGCCGCAGTCGGCTGTACCTGACCGGCGCCGCTGCCGCCGATGCCGCGAATCTGGCCAACCAAACCGGGCTGGAGGATGCCCCCATCCGGGTGGTGTTCCTGACGGATCTGCTGGACACCCGCTTTGACAGCTACAGCGTCCTGCGTCCCATCACCACCGCCGAATAACAAAAAAGCACCGCCGTCTGTGCATGCCACAGACGGCGGTTTTTTATGTAGTTTTACCGATAGTTTTCCAAATAGTCCGCCTCGTCCAAAAGGTAGCACACCGATTCACCGGCGGCGATCCGCTCCGGATCGATGGTCCACTTGCCCCTTTCATCGTACACAGCCGATGCAAAGGTTACCTCCAGGTCGATGGCGTTGAGCTTGGGGGTTCCGTCGTAGCCGAAGGCCTCGTCCCGGCACATTTCTCCCCGGTAGCCGTAGTCATAGTCGCAGCTGGTATAGGTAATGTGCATGCCGATGCCGGCAGTTGCCTCGGGCTTTCCCTGCCACAGAGCCAGCAGCTGCTGGGTCAGCCGGCTGGGAACGGTGCCGAACCAGTTGATGGCCAGGGGCATGTAATAGGCCCCGTCGATCTTCAAGGTGGCGTACTTGCCGTCCACGGTCTTGAAGTTCAGGTTTTCCCGGGTCAGTTCATAGCCGCTGAGCTTCTTGTAACGCACCGCATCCACTTCCGGATTGTAGGTCTCGCCCTTGTCATTGTAGATCCAGCCCCCGGCTTCCAAAACGGCCTTGGCGTTGTCCACGCTGTAGGCATAGGAATTCAGTACCAGCTGGCTCTCCACCGCCTGATAGGCACCGTAGCCGGTGTCATAGGGGCCGTGGACAACGGTGCCGTTGCCGCCGGTAAGGATTTGGGCCAGCTCCGTGCGGTCGATGGTGTACAGAATGGCCTGGCGCACCTCCACCATGGAGGTAGGGCCGAAATCTCCCCGGAAACTCAGGGCCGTGTAGCCGGCGCAGTTGTAGTGATTTTCCGCAAACAGCGTCGGATCTCCGTTGACCAGCGCCAGGGCTTCCCTGGTCTCCTCCGTGCCGGTGATGCCGGGCAGCACATCCAGCTTGCCCTGGCGGAACAGATCCCACAGCTGCGCCTGCGGCACCTGCACATAGGTAATGGTCTCAATGGAAGCGCTTCCCCGGGCAGTATCGCCGGGATAATTGGGATTGCGGGTCAGGGTCAGGCCCGACGCATTGGACGCGGAAACCACATAGGGGCCGGCACCGGGCAGCTGGGCATCCCACTGCAGATTGTTGCGGATCACTTCCGCCATGATGTAGGCGCCGGCTTCGTCCTTTTCATAGAAGCCGTCGGACAGGCCCACCGCGCCATCGTCCCCAATCACGATGTCATTTTCCCCCAGGTACAGCTCCAGAGGGGCGGGGGTAAGGGCCAGCTGCCGCAGCAGGAAATAATCCTGCGCTCCCTGGGCGGCAAAGGTCACCGCAAAGCTGTAGTCATCGATCCACTTGACGCCCTGGAAGAACACCTTTTCCCCTTCCCCCAGGTGCGCCCGGAAGGCTTCATAACCCACCAGGGCTTGGCCCTCGGTGCCGGCGCTGCCGGCCGCTACAGCCACCTCAGTGGAATTGGCCAGGATCCCGGCGATATAGTTGTCCGCGGCGATGGGGCTGCCGTCGGAGAAGACCAGGTCTTCCTTCAGCCGGAAGGTATAGGTCAGGGTGCCGTCCTCATTTCGCGTCACGGCGGGCGTTTCCGCCAACGCGTATTCGTTCCACAGAAAGGCGCCATTCTTGTCTGTCTGCCAAAGGCTATGGCCGGTGACCAGCTTTTGGATCTGCAGGTCCTGGGTATACGCCAGGGTCACGGTGCTTTCCTCCTGCACAGAGGCCGCCACCATGGCGTCCGCAACCGTCCAGTAGGGGGAGGTGACGAAATTTTCCAGCTTGGCGCTGTACAGGTCGAAGCATTGGCCGGTGTACAGGGGCGCCTGAGGCACCAAATAGTTCCACCGCTGGATATAAAGCTTCCACCACTTGTGGAAGGTCTCTTGCGCGCCGTCGCAGTTATTGACCATGGCATGGGACAGAAAATCCAGGCCCAGCTCGTACTTCGTGCCCTCGTATGTCACATAGGCAAGGCCGGTGGCAGCATCCTCCTGCACCATATCGATGGTGATCTCGCTGCCGATGGCCTCATAAACAGAGGTGTGATCCGTATGGGCCACGGCATCCGCCGGGTCCACAGGCTGATAGACCACCGAATGCCCGGTGGTAGCGTCGGGATGCCGGTTTTGGGTGGTGTGAACAGGCGTATCCTGCATACAGCCGGCCAGCAAACCCAGGGCCAAAGCCCCTGCCAGCAGCACAGCCATGATTTTCTTCATTTCGTTCCCTCCTTTGTTTTTATGGGAAATCAGCGAAAAATCCCCGGATCGCCGCCTCGGTGGCAGGGATCCTGCCCTGACGGAAGGCCGGCTTTCCGCCGCCCTTGCCCCCCAGGGCCTGGTGCATTTTATCACAAATGGGCGCAACATCTCCGCCGGGCTGGGCGATGCAGTAGCTGTACGCCCCCTCCTCACCGGAGAAAACAGCCGCAAAGCCGCCGCACAGGGCGCTGACGCACTCAGCCAGCTCCCGCACACCTGCGCCGTTTAAGCCCGCTTCAAACAGCAGTACATTCCCCCGGCCGGCGTAATTTTCGCTGATCTGCCGGAACAGCCGCTTCTCCAGCTGGGTATAGCGGAATTTTTCATTTGCCAGGGCTTCGTTCATTTTGGCAGCGGCGCTGCCGGTCTCCCACACCGGGACGGAGAAGGCCTGGGACACCTGGCGGTTCTGCTCCCACACGGCGCACAGCGCCTCCATGGCCGCCTCGCCGCAGCGGATCTCCAGCCGCACGCCCTGGTGGAATTTCACGCAGGACAGGATCTTGATCAGGCCCACCTGCCCCGTCCGGGCCACATGGATGCCGCAGCAGGCGCAGCTGTCCGAATCCGGGATCTGCACCACTCGCACCGGCCCTTCCAGCGCCCGCTTGGAGCGATACGGGATGTGTACCAGCTCCTCCTGCTCCGGAAACCAGGCCTTCACCGGCAGATCCTGCCAGATCTGTCGGTTGACCTCCCGTTCCAGTTCCGGGAGGGCCTCGGCAGGGATCACACCGTCAAAATCCACGGTCACGTTGTCGGAACCCATGTGGAAGCCCACATTGTGATACCCAAACCGCCGGTGGACAGCACCGGAAAGCATATGTTCGCCGGTATGATGCTGCATCCGGGAGAAACGGGGCGCCCAATCCAGGACGCCTTCCTGGATGCTGCCCACTTCCAGGGGCTTTTCGCACAGGTGCAGGATCTTATCCTCCTGCTCCCACACCTCGGTCACCGCGGCAGTTCCCAGGAAGCCTGTATCGCAGGCCTGGCCGCCGCCACCGGGGTAAAAGGCCGTCCGGTCCAGCTCCACGGCAAACTTTTCCCCCCGGGGGAAACAGTCTATGACTCTGGCGGAAAAACGGGCCAGATTGCCGTCTTCATAATACAGTGCGTGGGTGTTCATTCTGCCACCTCCCGGTTTTTTATCATTATACCATGGCCTTTTCCCTGCGTCAATTTTCACAGCCCCCGACTTTTTCAGAAAATACTGAAAAAATGCTGAAAAAACACTAGCCATCCCCAGGGCAAACATGGTAAGATGTATGTATCTATCGATAAGGAGGGTTTCGCCATGCCGTCTACCTATGCCCACTACCGGTTCGGCGCCAATCTTCTGCCCACCATGCCCGGAGATGTCCGCCGCACCATCCAGCGGTTCCGCCGGCTGTATGATGTGGGCCTGCATGGTCCTGATATTTTTTATTACAATATTCTGCCTGTCAATTCCACTGTCCGGTTCCTGGGCAGCCGTTACCACGAGCAGACGGGAAAGGAATTCTTCCAGCGGGTCTGCCGGGCGGTGCGCCTGGAAAAATCCGAAGCGGCCCAGGCGTATCTCTACGGTCTTTTGAGCCACTACTGCCTGGATGCCCTTTGCCACCCCTTCATCCAGGAGCAGGCAGACGCGGGCGTGGCCAGCCATTTTCAAATTGAGGCGGAATTCGAGCGGTTCCTCCTGGAATCCGACGGCAAAGTGCCTGCCTGCGCCCAGGACTTAAGTCCCCACCTGCGGCTGACCCCGGGGGAATGGGAAACGGTGGCCCGGCTCTACTCCCCTGTTTCTCCCCGGGCCGTCCGGGACAGCCTGCAGAATATGGCCCGGTTCACCAAGCTCCTGTCCGCCCCTCCCGGCGCCCGGCGGGCAGTGGTAAGCTCCGCGGTGGCTCTTTTTGGCAAGGAACTGACGGATATGATGATCCCCGAAGAACCGAACCCCAAATGCACCCACCTGAACGAGGCAATTATGGCCCGCTATCACCAGGCCCAGGAGCTATTCCCCGGAATGCTTTCTCAGCTTCAGGCCCACATGACCTACAGCGCCCCCTTTGATGCGGAATTCCTGCCGATCTTCGGCTGACGAGAAAGAAAGAGGTAGCCTATGAAGAAACAAAAGTTCTCCCCCCTGGAACGAAGCTGGATCCTGTACGATATCGGTAACTCCGCCTTTACTCTGCTGGCTTCCACCCTGATCTCCATTTACTTTAACTCCCTGGCGGACGCCGCCGGAGTCAATGAAGATCTCTACCTGACCTACTGGGCCGATGCCATCACCATCTCCACGGCGCTGCTGGCCATCATCGCACCCATCTGCGGCACCCTCTGCGACCGCCGGTACAAAAAGCTGTTTTTCCTGCTGACGGTGATCCTGGGCTGCGTGGCCTGCGCCTGTATGGGCATCACCACCCACTGGGTGGCCTTCCTGGGCATTTTCATTTTGGCCAAGATCGGCTTTAACGGCAGTATCGTTTTCTACGACTCCATGCTGCCGGAGGTCACCACCGAAGAGCGGATGGACAATGTTTCCTCCCTGGGCTATGCCTACGGCTACATTGGCTCCGTGATCCCCTTCCTGCTGTGCCTGGCACTGGTTCTGTTCGGCGAAAAATTTGGCCTGTCCATGGGCAACGCCATGATCCTGGCCTTCCTGATCACCGCCGTGTGGTGGGCAGTGTTTACCATCCCCCTGATGAAGAACTACAAGCAGACCGCCTATGTGGAAAAGAAGGGCGCCGCCCTGGGCGACGCTTTCCGCCAGCTGGGCCGGACCTTCAAGGAAGCCCGGAAGGAAAAGCACGTTTTCCTGTACCTGATCGCTTTCTTCTTCTTCATCAACGGCGTTTACACCATCATCGACATGGCCACCGCCTACGGCACCAGCCTGGGCCTGGATTCCACGGGCCTGCTGCTGGCGCTGCTGCTGACCCAGATCGTGGCCTTCCCCTGCGCCATTGTCTTCGGCAAGCTTTCTGCCAAGTACGATACCGGCCTGCTTATTAAAATCAGCATCATTTGCTACACCGTGATCACCCTGTTCGGCATGTTCCTGATGAGCCTGTGGCAGTTCTGGGTACTGGCTGTGCTGGTAGGTATGTTCCAGGGCGGCATCCAGGCCATGAGCCGCAGCTACCTGGGCAAAATCATCCCCGCAGAGCGCAGCGGCGAATTCTTCGGCCTCATGGACATCTGCGGCAAGGGTGCCTCCCTGCTGGGCGCTTCCCTGATCGCGCTGGTCAACCGGCTCACCGTGGGTATGGAAGTGCGTATCTTCGGTCTGACCCTGCAGAACGAGAACCTGGCCGTTGGCTCCCTCATCATCCTGTTCATCATCGGCTTCCTGCTGTTCTGCAAGGCGGACAAGCTGAAAAAGGAGCGAATGGGATGACCCGTGTACTACTCATTCGGCACGGAGAGAGCCTTGCCAACAGGCAGAGTATCTTCGCCGGACAGATCAATCCGCCTCTGACCGACCTGGGAAAGACCCAGGCGGAGCGGACCGCGAAATTTATAAAGGAAAATTACACAGTGGACGCGGCTTACGCCAGCGACCTGGACCGGGCCTGGGAAACAGGTCTGGCCGCAGCCAACGCCCTGGGCCTGCCGCTGCACAAGGAGCCGGGCTTCCGGGAGATCCACGCAGGCCAATGGGAAGGCCAGCGTTTTGATAATCTGAATGAAAACACCCCGGCAGAGTATCTGTGCTGGTTCCGGGACATCGGCAACGCGGTCTGTCCCGGCGGCGAATCCACCGCCCAGCTGGCAGACCGGGTCTTCCGCACGCTGGAAGCGGTGTGTGAAAAGCACCCGGATCAGACGGTGCTCATCGCCACCCACGCCACCCCCATCCGCACCCTCATGTGGCGGCTCACCGGCCAGCCCCTTTCCTATATGCAGCAGGTCCCCTGGGTCAGCAATGCCTCCGTCACCGAGATCTGCTACGAAAACGGCACCCTGACACCGGTCAAGATCAGCCAGGATGCCCATTTAAACGATATCAAAACAGAACTGCCCGCCAATATTTAGGCGGGCAGTTTTTTTAGAATCGGTACCCTGCCAGCAGCAGCCGGGTCAGGGCGTTATTGGCCTCCTCGTCGGTAAACAGCGCCGTAAACCGCTTATCCACCGCCAAAGCCTCCAGGGTCAGATCCAGCCGGCCCTTATCGGCCAAAAAGGAAAAACCGTCGCTTTCCCGATGACCGGACAGGCACCGGTGGGCATTTTTCATAGCTTCCGCCGGATCCACCGGACGGATCCGGGCGCCCAGGGCGGTGGCTTTTTCCCGTTTTTCTGCCCAGGCGGCAATAAATTTCTCTTCCATCGTCAGACTCCTTATTTATAGAGTGTAAAAGCAGCAAAGCCGTAGGGCGGGATCTCCTCCAGGGTCACCCGGCGGTCGGAGAGAACACCCTGCGCATTCAGAAATTCCGCATTTTCAAAAGAATCTGCCAGCAGGATCACCGGGTCAAACACCGGATCCGGGAACAGATTCCACAGCCCCACCGTCAGGCTCGTTTCGTCCTGCTTGCACTGCAGGTACAGGTTGGGATAGCCCGGCACCCAGGCAGGCAATGCCTTTCCGGACAGCCAGGGGACATTTTCCCCGATCTGTCGGCCACGGGCAGGATGCTTCCAAACAAATGCCTTCTTGTCTACCCGGTCGGTGACCAGGTTCAGCACCAGGAACCGCTGTCCCGATGCGTTCTCATAGCGATAGCTCCGGGGAAGCCCCTGGGCGGTACTCAGCACCTGGGCGCCCTCTTTCAGGGAAATATCGTAGGACCAGGCCCCATACACGGGGGTGTAATTCCCGTCCGGGAATTCCTCTCCCTCCGCAGAAACCTTTTCCCCCAGGGAAGCAAGGCCCACATCGATGCCCCGAGCTTCCAAAATCTTCGCCGCGGCGATATCCAAAATCAGGCCCTTTTTCATGTCGTTTTCCGTCAAATGCCGGGCATTTTCTCCAAAGGCCATGCCGGTGACGCCGGCACCTTCATAGGTACTGGGGATGCCGTTGTGGGAAAGCACCCGGGCCGCCTGGGAGAAGAAGAGATTTTCCATCTTGTCCCCCGCCCCATCCAGGGTGGGAAGCACCGCCTGCGCCACCTTTTGGGGGTATTCATAGATCCGGATGCCTGCGGCCTTTTTGCCGCCGAAGTGCCGGTCGATCCCCCCGTAGAGCTTTTCATTGCGCCGGTGCATCCGGGCGTAGCCATCCTCCTCGCCGGGGCGGGAATTGTAGTCCACGCCGTACTTCAGGATACCGTCGGTGCAGCCGGAAGCCCGGATGGCCGTATCAAACCCTTCCAAAAACGCCGCCGGGCAGGCGATCCGGGGTCGGGGATAGGCGTCGCCTTCCGCGAAAATCTCCAGGCCCGGGAATCGGGTCCAGGCGCTCTCCATTCGCTCCAGCTCCACCACATCCTGCACATCGTTGCCCCAGGAGCGGTTGAAGGCCCAGTAGGGCGCGCCGATGAGCCGGACGAAGGGCTGGGTAGAGCCTGCCAAAATCGTCGCCAGCTCCGAAGCGGTCACGCCGTCGATATCCCAGGCAGTCATACAGGCGCAGGCGCCCAGGCGGATGGCAGGATCCACAGAATCCACCGCCGCTCTTGCGTTTCGGGCGAAGTCCCGGAAGGCATCGCCGTTGCATTTGAGCCAGGCGTCCCGGTACTTGTTCTGTCCACCGGTGAGAATCTTTTCTGCCAGCTGCTCCCGGGTCAGGGTTTCGCCCAAAAGGGCATTGATTTTCGCCACATGCAGGTGGCACAGGCAAGCAGGGCTGTCCCCAAGGAAGCCATAACGGAAATCATCGTCAAACATGACGATATCCACACCTGTTCCGGCGATATCCCGGATATATTCATAAGAAAAGTTCAGGAAATCCCTATCCAGGGGACAGGCCATGGAATCATCGTCCCCCATTTCGCCCCGCAGCGGAGTCATGGGATGGAAGGGGATCTTCTCCTGGAAGCAAAAAGTCCAGATCCAGGCGCCCACCTCGTAACCGGCTTCCCGGAAGAAGCGGCAAAAGGCGCGCAGGTCATCGATATCCGCCTGCCGGGCCTCTTTCTTCAGCTGATAGTAGCCCAGGGCGATGAACACCCGCTGCGCGCTAAACTTTTTCACCTCTGCCTCGATGGCTTCGCAGCCATACCGCCGCAGCGACCGCAGGGTGACGGGAACGGACACTTTGTACATACCATTTCCTCCATGCTTTTTTCTCTATTATATACCCTTCCCCATAAATTTCAAGCACTTCAAATTGCAGTTTAGCGAGCTGTTTGTAGCGCGGAGCGTGAGCCTCCCCTGTGTAAGGGGAGGTGGTCAAAATCTTCGATTTTGACCGGAGGGGTTGTCAAAGTTACGACAATCCCTCAGTCAAAGATCGGATTTGCATCCGGTCTTTGACAGCTCCCTTTACACAAGGGAGCCTTTGGCGCTCTACCAAACAGCTCCATAAACCCCAATCCGCACAACAAAAAAGCCGGTCATTGCTGACCGGCTTTTTGATTACTTTTCCAGGATGATGGGGCCGTTGTTGTTTTCCAAAGTGGTGCGGATATAGGCCGCGGCATCACCGGGGGTGAGTTTGACCTGCTCGCCGGTGAACATGTTCTTCACGCTGCACATGCCGTCGGCGATCTCGTCCTCGCCCAGCAGCACCGCAAAGGGCACCGCCAGCTTGTTGGCATAGGCCATCTTCTGCTTGAACTTCTTCTGCTCGCCGTACAGCTGCACCCGCAGGCCGGCACTACGCAGCTCCTCAGCCAGGGCAATGGCCGCGGCGGGAGAATCGGTCATGGGCAGCACCAGGGCATCGGCAGGGGCGGTGGGCAGCTCCGGATTCAGCAGGCCCTGCTCATCCAGCACGTAGAACAGCCGGGTCAGGCCGATGGAAATACCCACGCCGGGCAGCTGCTTATCAATGTAGTAACCGGCCAGGTTGTCATACCGGCCACCGGAGCAGACAGAACCGATCTCCGGATGATCCAGGAGGGTGGTCTCGTAAACGGTACCGGTGTAGTAATCCAGGCCTCTGGCGATGGTCAGATCCACCGCAAAGTTCTCCTCCGGCACGCCGAAGCCTGCCAGGTTGGCGGTGACCGCCTTCAGCTCCTCCAGGCCGGTGTCGAAGATCTCGTTGCGACCGGCGTAGCCTTCCAGGGCCGCGATCACCTCTGCATTGGTGCCGCGGATGGCGATGAACTTCAGAATTTCGTCGGCCTGGGGCTCGCTAAGGCCGCACTCCTCGCCCATGAGGATCACCTTGACCTTCTCTGCGCCGATCTTATCCAGGTTGTCCACGGGGCGGATGATGTCGCGGGTCTTTTCGCTGGGGTCCAGCATGCCGTAGAAGCCGGTGAGGATCTTCCGGTTGTTCACCCGGATCTGGAAACGGCTCAGGCCGAAGCCACGGAACACCTTATAAATAATGGCGGGGATCTCCGCTTCGTTCAGGATGTCCAGCTTGCCGTCACCGATGATGTCGATGTCCGCCTGGTAGAACTCCCGGAAGCGGCCACGCTGGGCCCGCTCGCCCCGGTAGACCTTGCTGATCTGATACCGGCGGAAGGGGAAGGCTAGTTCGTTGCAATGCAGCGCCACATACTTGGCCAGGGGCACCGTCAGGTCAAACCGCAGGGCCAGGTCCGAGTCGCCCTTCTGAAAACGGTAGATCTGCTTTTCCGTCTCGCCGCCGCCCTTGGCAAGCAAGATCTGGGCGTCCTCGATGACCGGGGTATCCAGGGCCGCGAAGCCGTAGGAAGCATAGGTCTGCCGCAGGATGGTGAGCATCCGCTCAAACTGTGCCTGCTTGCCGGGAAGCAGTTCCATAAAACCGGACAGGGTCCGGGGCTTGATAATTTCCATGATATATATTTCCTTTCCAAAAAAGCTGTCATTGCGAACCAGTGCGCACACTGGTGTGGCAATCTCATAAGGTCTGCACACCTTCTATGGGGATTGCCACGTCGCCGCCCTATGTGCGGCACCTCGCAATGACACAATCTATTCTATATTCGCTGAACAGAATCTGGGCTTGCTGTGGAGCATTTCCCGCCAATGCAGGTCGCCACGCTGCAGGCCCATGATGGACATCTCCGCGGAAGCCAGGTTGGTGGCGATGGGTACATTATGCTTGTCACAGAAGCGGATAGTCTCGATCATCTGGCTGTCGTCCCAGGGGTCGGTGGTATTGGGATCCGTAAACAGCAGCACCAAATCGATCTCGTTGTAGGCGATCCGGGCATTGATCTGCTGATGGCCGCCCTGCTTGTGAGAAAGCAGCAGGGTGATGGGCAGACCTGTATTATCCGCGGTGTGCCGACCGGTGGTAGCGGTGGCAAACAGGGTATGCTTTTCCAAAACACTCTTGTAGGCAGTGCAGAACTGGACCATCAGTTCTTTTTTCTTGTCGTGAGCCAAAAACGCGATGTTCACACAGATCACTCCTTCTCAAAATTACCGGACCTTGATCGGCTCCGGCAGGCCCCGAAGCCGCTTGGCAATGCGCCGGCAGGCTGCAGCGGCGCCCTTCTTCGTATAATCCAGCAGCGGCTCTTCAAAGGCCGCGGCAAGTACCACATTGGCATCCTCCGGTACCACGCCCAACAGGGGCAGGCCCGCCCGATCCATCACATCGTCCACGGTGATGTCCATGGTGGAAAACAGCTTCTTATTCACCCGGTTGACCACCAGGCGCACATCCAGCTTGCCCATGGCCTCCAGCTGCTGGCCGGTTCGGGCCGCATCCCGCACCGCGGCAGGTTCGCAGCCGGTGACCAGCACACAACGGTCCGCAAAGGCAGCACACAGCCGGAAACCCGCGTCCAAGCCCGCCGGGGCATCCAGCAGCACATACTGGAATTGCTCCCGTGCCTGGCGCAGCATAGCGGAAAAAGCGGAAAGGTCAATGTCATCGGCCAGGCAGTTCACCGGCGCGGTCAAAAATGCCAGCATCGGGAACCGGGGATGGCGGGGGATCTGGTCACAGTTGTACTCGCCCCGGCAGACCTCCAGGAAGGACATGGATGCCGTATCCGCCAACCCCAAGGAAATATCCAGGTTTCGCAGTCCCACATCACAATCGATGCACAACACCGAGCTTCCAGCCTGTGCCAGCGCAGTGGCGATGCCGGCGCAGACCGAAGTCTTGCCCGTGCCGCCCTTGCCGGACAGGATGGCAATCAATTCACCCACGCAGATCGCCTCCAATCCCATTTTCCACCATTATAATGGAATATCGCACAAAAGGCAAGAGGAAACCGAGGGTTTTTTTCAGCTTTTTCATCAGTTTAACCAAAATATCACCCTTTTCGACTTTACAGGGGACCCTCCAATCCTCAACGCCTCCCCTTTCCCTGCCAAATTCATAAAATATTTACGCTTTTTCCCAAAATACCTCTTGCAATTTTCAGCCGCTTGGGTTATGATATGTTAGCACTCAATAATGAAGAGTGCTAAACAGAGAGAATCGCGGCAATCCTGCCGCAGACGAAATATTTTGTATGGAGGCAAACATTATGAAGCTGAAACCCATGGCAGATAACGTTCTGCTCAAGGCGTACGAGGCCGAGGAGACCACCTCCTCCGGCATCATCCTGGCAACCAACACCAAGGAAAAGTCCGGTATCTACGAAGTCGTTTCCGCCGGCCCCGGCACCAAGGAAGTGACCATGGAAGTCAAGGTGGGTGACCGCGTTGTGGTCGGCAAGTACGCCGGCACTGACATCACCCTGGACAAGGTGGACTACAAGTTCGTCAAGCAGGATGACATCCTGGCTGTCGTCACCGACTAAGGAGGAAAACAATCATGGCAAAAATGATCATTTACGGCGAGGATGCTCGCAAGAAGCTACAGTCCGGTATCGACCAGCTGGCCAATACCGTGAAGGTCACCCTGGGCCCCAAGGGCCGCAACGTGGTTCTGGCCCGGAAGTTCGGCGCTCCCCTGGTCACCAATGACGGCGTGACCATCGCCAAGGAAGTGGAGCTGGAGGATGCCTTTGAGAACATGGGCGCCCAGCTGATCCGCGAAGTGGCTACCAAGACCAACGATGTTGCCGGCGACGGCACCACCACCGCTACCGTGCTGGCCCAGGCCATCACCCGGGAAGGTCTGAAGAACCTGTCCGCCGGCGCCAACCCCATGGTCATGCGCAAGGGCATCGAGAAGGCCGTTGCCGCTGCTGTGGAAGCCATCAAGGCCAACTCCGTTCCCGTGTCCGACTCCGCTGCCATCGCCC
>JAZREG010000166.1:0-1995 GCA_045660725.1 Faecousia sp. | reverse complement strand
CAAGATGTTCTCCGACAAGGGTCTGAAGTCCACCGGCGGTCTGTCCAACAACTCCAACGGCGCTCCCAAGAACGTGCGTCCCATCATGGACTCCGCTCTGGTTGCAATGTGCATGATGCAGGGTCTGACCTCCGCTATCGTCAACCCCAACGACCTGCGCCTGATGGAGACCATCAAGTCCTGCGACATCTTCAAGAACCACGTGCTGTACTCCGATTCCTACCTGGACTAAGCGGATACTATAGCGCAGTAATCCCCGCATAACAGCCGGGAGGGAGTTGCCTCCCTCCCGGCCTTTGCCTTTTTGAGGAAAGTAAAATTGAGAACGGATTCCTCGTCGCGATGCTCCTCGGAATGACAGGGGGTGTCGATACCGATTGTCATCCTGAGCGGAGCACAGCGGAGTTGAAGGATCCGTAATACCCCAGAAGGGTTTCCGTGAATGCGTATATTTGGCCGCAAGTGTAGACTTGGGCTTCATATAAAACTTTTTTAGGAGGAAATTTTATGAGCGTATTGACTGATCTGATTTATGGCGGCAGCAATGCCGTAGCAGGCCTGACCGAGGGTGCTGTCAACGATGCCATCGCCAAGTACGGCGCTGACAAGGAGATTGCATTCCCCGATACTGCCTACTATTTCCCCACCATTTATGCCGCTACCGGCGTCAAAGTCAAGACTCTGGGCGATCTGACTGCCTGCGTGGGCGTTCTCAAGAGCCTCATCACCAACCAGGAGGACCTGGGCCAGGCTCTGAACGCAGGCCTTGCCACCGCTGTTGGCGCGGAAATCATCGAGGGCCTGAAGTACCTGGAGGCTGACCCCTACGCAAATGAGTCCGGCATCGGCTTCGTGCCCGACCCCATCATCCGCTCCCTGGGCGTGCCTCTGGTCACTGGCGACATCCCCGGCGTGGCTGTTGTGCTGGGTAAGGCTGACAACGCCGCCGACGTGGTGAACGTGGTCAAGGACTACCAGTCCAAGGGCATCATGACCTTCATGGTAGGCGACGTCATCGAGCAGTGCGCCGAGGGCGGCGTGAAGATGGGTCTGGAATTCCGCGTGATCCCTCTGGGTCATGATGTGACCTCCGTGATCCACGTTGTCACCGTTGCTGTCCGTGCAGCGCTGATCTTCGGCAACGTGCAGCCCGGCGATCTGGGTGGCCTGCTGACCTACACCAAGGAGCGCGTGCCTGCCTTCGTCAACACCTTCGGCGCTCTGAATGAGGTGGTCGTTTCCGCCGGCGCAGGCGCAATCGCCCTGGGCTTCCCCGTAATCGTGGACATCGACCTGGGCGAGAACCAGGTTCCCGGCGCACTGGAGTCCGTCTGCGACCACGCCGAGACTGTGAAGAAGTCCCTGGAGCTGCGCTCCATCAAGATCAAGGTCAAGGAGCTGCCCATCCCTGTGGCATTCGCTGCCGCATTCGAGGGCGAAATCATCCGTAAGGCCGATATGCACAACGAGTTCTGGTCCGCCAAGAACCCCACCGCCGAGCTGGTGGTCATGCGGGAACTGAACGAGGTGGAGGATCACAAGATCACCATCATCGGACCCGACCTGGATGCCGCTTCCGAGCTGGCACTGGTTACTTACGTGGAGGTTGCCGGCAAGAAGATGCAGGTGGACTTCGAGTCCGTTATCGAGCGGAAGTTCCACGCTTGGTTCAACTACATGGAAGGCGTTATGCACACCGGTCAGCGCAACCAGGTTCGCGTCCGCGTGTCCAATGCCGCATTTGAAAACGGCCTGAAGCTGCAGCACTTTGCAGAGGTTCTGTACGTGATGATCATGGACGAGTACGACGCTGTTGTTGACAAGTGCCAGATCACCCTGATCACCGACGCCGCTGAGGCTGAAAAGTTCCGCGACGAGGTGGCTATGCCCCGTTACGCTCAGCGCGACGACCGTCTGGCATCCATGACCGACGAGGCTGTGGATCGCTACTACACCTGCATCCTGTGCCAGTCCTTCGCACCTGCCCACTGCTGC
>JAZREG010000165.1:0-3022 GCA_045660725.1 Faecousia sp. | reverse complement strand
ATCATATCGTTCTGATAAGCGCCGTGGAGGAAGGTCAGGTTGTCCACGGAGGCGGTGGTGACGTTGCACATGCTGTGACGCTTGGCCACGATGCCGGCCACTTCGTCGATCCACTGCATCAGGATGCCGCCGAAAAGACGGTTGGCGCCGTTGAGGTGGTTGGGCCGCACGATGCGTACGGTTTCCACCCGGGATTCATCTACGGTTTTTGAGAGCATACACGATACCTCCTGCGTTTTTTCTTTATTATATCCAAATCCCCGGAGAAAGGCAAGTCTTCCTTAGGATTTGTCGGGTTTTTTTGACTTTTGTGGGGGTTCTTGACATTTTTTTGCCTATATGCCATAATAAAGTCAGCAAATATCCGTGACGCTATATTGAAATGCGGAGGTAGAAATATGCGTGCAACAAAACGCTTGGTAAGCCTGGTTCTGGTACTGGTGATGCTGGTGGCATGCCTGCCCATGCTGGCAACAGAGGCCAGTGCGGTCAGAAGTGACGGCTATCTGACTTTTACAGAAGCTGTGGAGAAAATGAAGCAGCATATGCTGGACAGAAATACGGAAACCCTGGAATTGAAAGTATATGTGGAGGATGACCGGGGACTCAGCGACGATGAACTCCGGTCGTTATTTGGTGATGCCATTTATGCTCACACCGGCGTGCCGACGGAGGGCGATTACCTGCGCTACAGCACTAACAATGAAAGCTATTGGGCAAGTCAGCACAAGCAGGAGGGCAATCGTCATTGGATCACTTTGTTTTTTACCGCTGGGTACTGGCAAGATGCGGAAAGAGAAGCCGCAGTTTCTGCCAAAGCAAGTCAGATCCTGGCATCCCTGAACTTGAACGGAAAAAGCGATTACGAGAAGATTTTGGCGATCTACAGCTATATTTGTAAGAATGTGGATTATGACCTGGACTATGAGCAGCTTCCCAGCGGCACCCAGGAATACAATGATGTCTTCTCTGCCTACGGTGCCATCGTGAATAACAAGGCGGTCTGTGAGGGCTTTGCCATGGCGATGTACCGTCTGCTGCTGGAGGCGGGGATCGATAACCGCGCAGTTGTCAGTACAGACCATATGTGGAATTTGGTGAAGCTGGGACAGTACTATTACAACCTGGATTCCACCTGGGATTATGGCTTTGAGGATTCTGCGGACTTCAACTGGTTCCTGGTGGGTTCTGCGAATTTCACCGACGTGCATCACTCTACCGGTGAAGAATTTAACACCAAGGATTTTTTGCAGAAATATCCGGAATCTCCGTTGAACTATGATGCTCCGGCCACGGCCACCGGCTCCGGCTCCTGTGGAGATAATGCTACCTGGACCTTGACGGAGGACGGTACCCTGACCATCAGCGGCACCGGCGCGATCCGGAACACCGGAGCATATGACAGCCTGTGGGCGGATGTGTATATGTATGTCAAGAAGGTGGTGATCCAGGAGGGGATCACGGCCATCGGCAATTATGCATTCTGGAACTGCCATCAGCTGACCTCTGTTTCCATTCCGTCCTCTGTGAAGACCATCGGGTGTAATGCCTTTGAGCGTTGCATTCAGCTAAAAGAGGTCAAGCTTCCGGATTCCGTGATGGAGATCGGGGAGGCGGCATTCAGCGCCTGCATCCGTATGGAAACGCTCACCCTACCCAATGGGCTGAAGACGATCCCCAAGAGTATGCTGAATTTCTGTATGTCGCTGAAGGGGCTGACGATCCCCAGCTCTGTGACGACCATTGCATGTTGTGCCTTCACCTCCGCTTTTGATTCGACAGCAAATGTTAAGATCGTGGTGCCGGAAACGGTTATATCTGTTGGGTTCATGGCCTTTGCCTGGTCGGGCGTGAAGCATGTGGACTGGAAGGCAAAGCTCGAATATTTGGAAACGGACATGTTTTATATGTCCAAGACGTTGGAGTCCGTTACGCTGTATGACGGCATCAAGACCATCGCTGACGGTGCATTTACATTCTGCAGTCGCCTGAAGTCGGTACACTTGCCTGCCCAGTTGGCCACCATCGATGAAATAGGCGGAATGGGAACGGGTTTGTTCAGTGGATGTACCTCTCTGGAAACCATCCGCCTTCCTCAGGGATTGACGAAGATCCATAAAAGCATGTTCAGCGAATGCCGTTCGCTGAAAGAAATCGAACTGCCTGAAGGGATCACGGAGATCGCTGCCATGGCATTTTACAATACGGGGATAAAGAGCATTGTGATCCCTGCCAATGTGAAGACCATCGACCATTGGGGCTTCTGTACCGGCGCGCTGGAGAGCATTACATTCCTGGGAGACCTGCCGCAGCTGCATCAGGAAGGCATTTTTACCTCCAATGGACGTGTTCTCCGGGTTTGCTATCCCAGCACAAACAGCACCTGGATCCAGGGGAAGGATATTATGAAGAATATGGGTGCGCTGGTGGAACTCGTTGGTGTTCATGGCCCCAATGATCCCCATACCATGGGGGAGAAGTGGTACTCCGATGGCGATTCCCATTGGAAACAGTGTGACGGCTGCGACTACAAGGAGCAAGTAGCTGCCCATACATATAGTGCCGAATGCGATAACTCCTGTGACATTTGCGAAGCAAAGCGGGAGGCCTATCACCATTACAAGTGGCACACCGATGCACAGCAGCATTGGTGTTGCTGTGATTGCGGCGAATGGGAGGTGACTCCTGCGAACCACAATTGGGTGGATGGGCGCTGTGCTGTATGCGGCAAGACAGGAAGTACGAATCCTACCGAGCCCGTACCTACCCAGCCTGCACCCACCCAGCCCACCGAACCCGTACCTACCCAGCCTGCGCCCACGGAGCCGATTTCTACAGAGCCACCCTTACATACGGAGCATCATTTTGTCCTCTGTACAGATGAGAACTACCATTGGATGGGCTGCGAATGCGGAAATGAGTTTGACAGGAAGGCACACTATGGCAGCGGAGAGAATTGCGAATACTGTGGCGTGAAGCTGAAGACCCAGCAGGTCACCACACCGCAACCCACGGAATCCAC
>JAZREG010000164.1:0-4275 GCA_045660725.1 Faecousia sp. | reverse complement strand
CCGCTCCCACCGCAACACCAACACCCCCAGGCTCAGGAGAATGTACCCCAGGGACGCAAATGGGACCAATATTTGCGCCACTTTTGAGATCCGGTTCAGGCCGCCCAGGAGCATAGCCAGCAGCATCGCTCCCAAAAGGATCCCCATCAGCAGGTCCCTGGTAAAGCTTGCCTCCCCGCCCAGGGACACGATCACCCCGTTGATGCCGGAGATCACCGCATTGATCTGGGTGGCGTTCCCCACCCCGAAGGCAGCGATGATGCCGAAAAAGCTGTAGCAGCCGGCCAGCCAATGCCAGCGGCTTTTCATCCCCCGGCGGATCATGTACATAGGGCCGCCCACCAGCTCCCCCTGGGCATTCTTTTGCCGAAAACGCACCGCCAGGGTAGCCTCCGCAAACTTTGTCCCCATTCCCAGCAGGGCGCAGAGCCACATCCAGAAGATCGCGCCAGGGCCGCCAATGGCGATAGCACCGGCCACGCCGGCCAAATTTCCAATGCCCACCGTGGCCGCCAGGGCGGTACACAGGGCCTGAAAGGGAGAGACCGCCCCCGGCTGGGGATCGGCGCGCATCAGCATCCCCCAAAACTGTCGCAGCGCCTGGGGAAACCGCCGAAACTGCACAAACCCGGTGCGAATGCTCAGCCACAGCCCCGTGCCCAAGATCAGGCACAGGGTCGGCGCGCCCCACACGATGCTGTTGATCTTTTCCAGCAAAAGTGTCATGTTAACCTCCTTGAATACCACGCAAGAGCAATAAAAAAGCAGTTTCCCTTTCGAGAAACTGCTTTTGTGTTATTCCCAAGTCTGCCAGATTTCCGGGCAGAAGCCCACGGTTGCCTGTTTTCCGTTCCGGACGATGGGGGTGCGCATCAGCATGGGATCGTCGAAGACCTTGTCTTCCTTGTCCCGGGCGCTGTCCATATAGCGCATATTGGTGATCTCCTGGGACTTGTTTTCCCAATCGATCAGGTTGTCGATGCCGCCCACCGCCCGCAGGACGCTGTCAAACTCCTTGCCGGAAAGGCCGTACTTTTTCAGGTCCACGGATTGAAATTTGATCCGCCGTTCCTTGAACCAGCGCTCTGCCTTTTTTGTATCAAAGCACTTACTTTTTCCAAAAATCTGAATGTTCAATATTCTACCTCCATCAGGCACAGGCCCTGGGCCGGTGCCAGGAAACCGGCCTGCGCCCGGGGCTTGCCGAACAGGTCGGCAACACTTTCCGGGGTGCGTTTTCCCTGGCCCACTTCGATCAGGGTGCCGGTCATGATTCGCACCTGGCCCTGTAAAAAGCCGTTGCCCGTGTAGGAAATGCGAAGCTCTCTTCCGACCTTTTCCAAATTTACCCGGCGCAAAAACCGCACTGTAGGCTTCTTAAACCGGGGATTTCCACAGAAAACGCCAAAATCCCGCTCGCCCTCCAGGTACTTTGCCGCCTGTTCCATAGCACCAATGTCCAGCGTTTCCGGAACGAGGGCAACATACCGCCGGTCAAACACGCAGGGTTCCTCTGAATTCCAGATCCGGTAGCGGTAGGTCTTCTCCTTGGCATTGAGCCGGGCGTGGAACCGGGACGAGCAATCCTTACAGGAGTATACGCCGATGTCCTCCGGAAGATACCGCCGAAGCCCCGCCAAAATCTCCTGCGCGCTCATTTGGCTTTCACAATGGAAATTGGCCACCTGCCCCTGGGCATGGACACCTGCATCGGTACGGCCGCTGCCGCTGATCTCAACCGGCTCTCCCAGGATCCGGGTCAGGCATTGCTCCAGCTTGCCCTGAATGGTGTTGTCCGTGTCGGCCAGGCGCTGCCACCCTTTGTATCGGGTGCCATCGTAGCAGATATCAAGCCGCAGATTCCTCATAATCTCTCAGTTCCTCTCTGACCTCCTGCTCGCTGTCCGCGGAAAACAGGAAGTTTCCCTTATGATCGTATACCTGAATGTGTCCCCGAATATATCGCACAGAATACATAGCCGCCACTCCTTTCGGTGTTTACAGCCGTATTCTAGCAATATATCCGTCCAATAAACTACACTTATTCCTCCGTGCTGATCTGCTTATCCAGCCAGTGGAGCAGGTCACCGAAGACCTCCTGTCGGTTCAGTTCGTTGAGGATCTCATGGCGGCAGTCGGGGTACAGTTTCAGGTCCACCCGGGTCATGCCCGCCTTGCGGAAGGCATCCCGGGCCTGCTTGACGCCCTTGCCGTAGCTGCCCACCGGATCCTCCTGGCCGGCAATGAACAGCACCGGCAGGTAAGATTTCATTTTCGCCAGGTTCTTCGGCTGCTGGATGTAATGGATACCCACCATCATATCCCGCAGAAGTCCGGTGGATGCCACGAAGCCGCACAGGGGATCCGCCACATACGCATCCACGATCTTTTCGTCCCGGGTCAGCCAATCCTTCGGTGTTCTGGCATTGGGGATACGCTTGTTGTAGCCGCCGAAGATCATGGCGTCCAGCTTCTCATTGGGAGTTTCTTCGCCACCGGAGCGGCACATTCCTTCCAGCAGCTTGATCATTGCCGGCATAGCAAAGGTAGGCTGCCAGCCGGTGCCGCAGATCACCGCGGCGGCGATGCCGCTATCGGGGTATTTTGCCAAAATGGTACGGGCCATAAACGAACCCATAGAGTGGCCGAACAGCACATAAGGAACACCGGGATATTCTTCCATGGTATCGCGCATCAGCCGGTAGCTATCCTCCACCGCCGCAAACCAACCGCCGTGGAAATAGCCGCGAACGCCCTCGGTTCCGATGGAGCCGCCGTGGCCCATGTGGTCTTCCGCCACAACCAAATATCCATGAAACGCCAAAAATTCCGCAAACTCGTCATACCGCTCCACCCGTTCGGCAATGCCGTGGAGGATCTGCAGTACCGCCTTCGGCTGACCCTCAGGCGCCCAACGGCAGAAATGGATCTGTCCTTTGCCACAGGAAGCAAAATAATGGTCCGTTCTCATGGCCTCACCTCATCCCACGACTTCGTAGCCGGCATCCACAATGGCCTTCTTCAGATCAGCCAGGTCCGCCTTGCCGGTGACGGTCACATTCTTTGCCTGCAGATCCACCACCGCATCCTCGGTGCCGGGAACTGCCTTGCATACCTTCTCCACCATCGCTTTGCAATGGGGACACATCATGCCGTTGACAGAAATCACAGTTGTCACAGGTTTTTCCTCCTTTATCGGTTCTTTCTTCTTTTTCTTACCATGAAAACGCCGCAAACGCAGGGCGTTGGTCACCACAAATACCGAACTGCAGCTCATAGCCGCCGCACCCAGCATGGGGCTGAGCTGGATCCCAAAGGGCAAAAACAGTGCGCCCGCCGCCACGGGGATCCCAAGACAATTATAGAAAAATGCCCAGAAAAGATTCTGCCGGATGTTCCGGATGGTGGCCTTGCTCAGCAGGATCGCATCAGCGATCCGGGCAAGAGAGCCGGACATCAGCACCACATCCGCCGATTCCATGGCAATATCCGTGCCGGCGCCGATGGCCATACCCACATCCGCCGTCACCAGGGCCGGGGCATCGTTGATGCCGTCGCCCACCATCAGGACCTTGTGTCCCTGGGCCTGGAGCTTTTTGATCTGATCGGCCTTGTCGCCGGGAAGGACATCAGCAATCACTCTGTCGATCCCCGCCTGATGGGCAATTGCCTGGGCGGTGGCTTCGTTGTCGCCGGTGAGCATCACCACCTGCAGCTTCTGCTTATGAAGGGTCTGTACCGCCTGGCAGGAGTCCTCTTTCAGCACATCCGCAGCAGCGATGGCGCCCAAATAGACCCCATCCCGAACAAAATACAGGGGCGTTTTCCCCTGTTGCCGCAGCTGGGGATACTCCGGCACGGAAATGCCCAGCTGTTGCATCAGTTTTCGGTTGCCACCGTAGCAGCGCCGGCCTTCCACAGTTCCCGCTACACCCATACCGGGCAGCGTCTCAAAATCGGTCACCTGGGAAAATTCCATGCCCCCTGCCCGCTCCAGGATGGCTGCGGCAAAGGGATGCTCAGAAGGCTGCTCCAGGCTGGATGCCAGAGAAAGGAGGGTATTTTCCGCAACATTCTCCGGTAAAATATCTGTGACCCGGGGCTTGCCTGCGGTCAGGGTGCCGGTTTTATCCAGCACTACAGTATCAATGCTGTGCAGATGCTCCAGGGCTGCACCATTTTTGAACAGCACGCCCAGGGATGCCCCCTTGCCTGTGGCCACCATAATGGCTACAGGCGTAGCAAGGCCCAATGCGCAGGGGCAGGAGATCACCA
>JAZREG010000163.1:0-2282 GCA_045660725.1 Faecousia sp. | reverse complement strand
GAAGAAAAGAAATGATTCTGATTGCCGACATCTCCGGGGAGCGCCTGGATGCGTTTGTTGCCCGCAGCGTAGAGAACCTGAGCCGCTCCGGCGCCCAAAAGCTGCTGGAAGAAGGCTGCGTTCTGCGAAATGGCAAGCCCGGTAAGAAAAATGACAAACTGAATATTGGCGACCAGATCTCTGTGACGCTACCCGAACCTAAAGAAGTGGACATTGTAGCCACGGAAATGGATTTGGATATTGTCTACGAAGACGAGGATGTGCTGGTGATCAACAAACCCAAGGGGCTGGTTGTCCATCCGGCAGCCGGTCACCAAGATGACACCCTGGTCAACGGCCTGCTGTATGCCCTGGAGGGCAACCTCTCCGGCATCAATGGCGAACTGCGTCCCGGCATCGTCCATCGCATCGACAAGGACACCTCCGGTCTTTTAGCCGTTGCGAAACACGACTTTGCCCATACCTGGCTGGCATCCCAGCTGAAGGACCATTCCATGGCCCGGACTTACGAGGCCATTGTCTGCGGTAGCCTCAAAGAGGATTCCGGCACGGTGGATGCGCCCATCGGCCGCCATCCCTCCGACCGGAAGAAAATGTGCGACAGCTTAAGAAACTCCCGGGATGCGGTCACTCACTGAGAAGTGGTGAAGCGGTATCGGGGTTATACCCACATCCGCTGCAAGCTGGAAACCGGACGCACTCACCAGATCCGCGTCCATATGGCCCATATCGGCCACCCCATTTTGGGCGATACGGTCTACGGCCACAAGAAAAAGGAGCTGGGCCAGGAGAGCCAGTGCCTCCATGCAGGCATTCTCTGCTTCTCCCACCCCCGGGACGGACACCCGGTCATGGTCATGGCTGACCTGCCGGAATATTTTAAGGAAGTTTTGGCAAAGCTGGAACGGATGGGATAATTATGTTTTCTGATGTATTATTGACTGTGGATTTCGACCGGACCATGACCGGCCCAGACTCCAAGATCCCCCAGAGAAATTTGGATGCCGTGGATTTCTTTATGAAAAACGGCGGTACTTTTACCATCAATACAGGTCGCAGCATGGCGTCTTTCAAAAAGCATCTGGGCAAGGTGCCGGTGAACGCGCCCATTCTCCTTTATAACGGCAGCGCCCGCTGGGAGGATGGACAACTGACCGGGCTGAAGCTGATGGAGCTGGATCTGTGGGATACGGTCAAAACCGTCCGCAAGGAGTTTCCCGATTTGAATTTAGAAATTCAGAGCGTAAAGTTTCATTATCTGATTGAGCCGGAGCCTGCCTATGTGGCTCTCTACGATGCTCTCAAGTGGGACTATCAGATTTCCGAGTTTGGCGATGATTTAGGTCCTTTTTTGAAGTTTGCTCTGGCAGGGGCGCCCCGCAGTAATTCTGTGGCTACCCTGTTTGATACCAGTGCGACGGAAGATGCTTCCTTCGATGCCGCCCAGGCACGGATCGCTGAGCTTTGGGGCGACAAGGTGGAGATCTACCGGGCTGCTCCCCGTATCATCGATGTCCACGCAAAGGGAGTGTCCAAAATCGCCGCCGCACGGCAGCTGCAGCAGGAATTGGGCAAGCGCATTTTGGTTTGCGTCGGCGATGCGGAAAATGATATCCCCATGCTGGAAGGGGCGGATTTTGCCTTCTGTCCTGCCGACGGCGTGGTAGCAAACCGCTTCCCCAATGTGTGCAATTGCGCTGACGGCGCCATTGCGGATGTTATTTATAAAAAAATTCCGGAAATCCTAGGGTTTAGGCTTGACATTAAGGATTAAGTATGCTAGAATTTTCTAGCTGAATAAACCAGATTACGGGATTTGCGGGTGTAGTTCAATGGTAGAACACCAGCCTTCCAAGCTGGATACGCGGGTCCGATTCCCGTCACCCGCTCCACACAAATGCGCCAGTAGCTCAGCTGGATAGAGCAACTGCCTTCTAAGCAGTAGGTCAGGGGTTCGAGTCCCTTCTGGCGTGCCAATTTTTCAGCAAACTGAATATGGTGGATATAGCACAGTTGGTTAGCGCGTCAGATTGTGGCTCTGAAGGTCGTGGGTTCGAATCCCATTATCCACCCCATAAAAACAAGACCCATCCTTTCGGATGGGTCTTGTTTTTGTGCGTTCAATGGGATTCGAAAGGTCGGCTCCCGCTCTGCGGGAGTAAAAACATGCCGGTGGCATGTTTTTAGACCGTGGGAGAATCCCGGGGAAACAGGCGACATCCCGTAGAGGATGGTGGATGTTTCCCAATTGCTAAAGGGAAATACAACTTAAGAGGTTAGAA
>JAZREG010000162.1:0-2258 GCA_045660725.1 Faecousia sp. | reverse complement strand
GGATCAATTGTTCTTTTCCGCCTGGTCGGCCTCGTAAGCCTCCAGGAAGTGGTTCAGCTGAGCCAGGAAAGAATCGCACTCGATGCCGTGGACCATGCAGGCTTCCTCCACGGTCTCACCCCGGGAAGAGGGGCAGCCCAGGCAGTGCATGCCGATGGCGAAGAACAGGGGAGCGGCGTGGGGTGCGATGTCCAGCACATCACCGATGATGGTATTCTTTTCAATTTTAACAGCCATAATATGACCTCCTATTACAATTCTCGTAACATTATAACCGCTCTGTGTGAAAAAAACAAGAGGGAAATAAAAAGAAACACTTTACAAAGGTAAAGTGGAAAAGTATAATGGAAGCAACGATTCAGGAGGTGCGCCATGGAGGTTTTGAGCAAGCAGGAAAAGATCGGGGAGCTTTATGCCCTCATCGCGGAATTGGGAACGGTGGAGGAATGCCGGGCATTTTTTGAGGATCTTTGCACCTGCAAGGAGCTTGAGAAGATGGCCGAGCGGGTATACGCGGCGAAGCTGCTGATGGCGGGCAATACCTACAACCAGGTGATCGCCAAGGCGGATATTTCTTCCGCCACCTTGAGCCGGGTGTCCCGATGCGTCCAGTACGGCAGCGGGTATAGTAGGGTGCTGAAGAAGGATGGGGAGTGACAGGATGCGCAGGATTTTATGCCTCGTTCTGGCGCTTTGCCTGCTGTCAGGCCTATCAGGTTGCGTGGACCCCTATACGACTCCCTCAATTGCCGCCACACAGCCCACAACCGTAACAGCGCCCACGACCACGGCACTTATGGAAAAGCGCTATCAGCTGTTCTCCGTAACCGCTGGACCGACACCGATCACGGGGGAGGAACTCCTTCAAATCAACCGGGAGCTGGAAGAGATTCTCTCCCGCAAGAGCTATACTCCCGAAGGGAAGACCATGGTGCGGGATACGGTCCAGCTTCTTTGTGAAAACTATCCCAAGTTTCAGTATTTATTCTCTTTTCTGGCCCCGCCGGATACCGCCGGATACATACGGCGGAATATCCTGTTTCCTTTGGATACCATGGTGGATACCCTGACCATCAGCGACGAGCAGTTTGGCGGTGGTTGGGCAGCGGATGCCACAAAGGAAATTTGCATTTATGTTACGCAAGATCAGGAATATGATTGCAACACCCTGATCCACGAACTAAACCACATGCTCAAGTCCAAGGAGCATTGGCTGGTTTCCTCGAACCTTTATCAGTTTTTGAGCGAAGGGGATGCCACCTTGCATCAGCTGTCGGCTTTGGGGGAACGAAAATACAGGATCATGGGGGATATCAGGGATATTAGCCGTGACCATTCCGAACCAAACAGCCGGACGCGTTTTCTCCGGGCCGGAGGTTTTGGTGGAGGGAACTACTCTGATTACAGCCTGATGTTTTTTAAGCTGCTGGCCTTGACGGATTTTGAGACCATGGCATTGTTTGACCAACCGGACGGAGAATTCCTGATCCGGGAGGATCTGGGCCGCAGATATGGCCAGGAGGGCCTGGACTTCTATGACAGCCTGACAACGAAGCTGGACTATAATACCCTGTTGGATGCGGAGCGTCGGTTTTTGAAGCTGTTTGTTTCCCGGGTTTCCGAGGTAGAGTCTGCGGAGCAGATGCTGTCCTACCTGCTTCTGTACCGTCTGTATCGCATTTCTTTTGCGCCGGCCTACCTGGAAATGGAGGGGGATCTGATCCGGGAATTGGAGCATCCCCAGTTGGACTACTCCGCGTCGGATTGGACGGTAGCGAAAGCGGTGCTTCAATGGGGCGTGCTGAATACGGAATGCTTGAATGCGGAGGAGGCAGAACTTGCCGCCTTTGTGGTGGCGGGCAGGACCGTAGCCGACGGCACAGATGCCTACTGGGAGCGTTGGGACAGGGAGTTTTATCAACCGATCGATCCCTTCCTGCTGTGCGGCGCGTGGTATACCGTGGGTGCGGATGTGACGATCACCTGCACCACCGAATTGCCTGAAGGGGATGAGATCTTCTACTTTGACCGACCTATCTCAGACGGCCTGCACGCAATGAAGGACAAGGGCCTGATCCCGGAATAATTGACCAAATCAAAGAGGGGAGGCGAAAGCCTCCCCCCTTATTTTATGAGGTTAAGTGACGCACCGGAAGGGACTCGTTTGCATTTTCGCCAAAGGCGAAAATTAAGGTTCGGCTCGGTCTAGCCCTCGCCGGCGGCGCTCGTCCGCGCCGCATTTGATTGTTCGAGTCCCT
>JAZREG010000161.1:0-3557 GCA_045660725.1 Faecousia sp. | reverse complement strand
TTAACCAGACCGGCAATGGCCACGAACTCGATGATGGCGGGAGTGGTCTTCTTGGGCTGATAGAAATCAGACAGCCAATCCAGACGATCATCGGGCACGCTGACAACACCCACGTTGGGGTCAATGGTGCAGAATGCGTAGTTATCTGCCGGGACACCGGCGTTGGTGATGGCGTTAAAGAGAGTAGACTTGCCCACATTGGGAAGTCCCACGATACCAAGCTTCATATATGCATAACTCCTTTGGTGCGTTTTGTGCTATAATATATCTTACACATTTTAGCATAACAATTGGAATTATTCAATATTGCTTTCTGCAAATTTCTTGCAAAATTTCCCGAAAAACGGTGTGAGGGTTTTGTGGTATGGTGTGTTTAATAGGTGAAAAGAGCAAAGGAGGGAAGCTTATGGATTCTGGCACAGAAAGTTATCTGCGGTTTTTGCAGGGGGATGATGGCGGCCTGGCGGAGATCATCCGCACCTACAAGGACGGCCTGATCCTATACTTGTACGGCTATGTGAAGGATATTGGCGTGGCGGAGGAACTGGCGGAGGATACCTTCGTGAAGCTGGTGGTAAAACGACCTCGATTCTCGCCCCGATATTCTTTTAAGACCTGGCTTTACACCATCGGCCGAAACTGTGCTATAAATTTTCTGCGGCGCAACAAGCGGCAGAATGTACCGCTGGAAGATCTGCCCCATTTGCGGGATGAGGCCCAGGATTTAGAGCGGGCGTACTTACAGGAGGAAAATCGAATCCTACTGCACCGGGCCATGGAGCAGTTGAAGCAGGAATACGCCCAGGTGCTGTGGTTAGCGTATTTTGAAGGGTTTTCCTATCAGCAGATCGGGCGCATTCTGAAAAAGACCACCCACAGCGTGGAAACATTGGCATACCGTGCACGGCTTGCACTGAAACAAATTCTCATAAAGGAGGGCTTTGATTATGAAAACCTGTGATGAAATGCTGGAAAGCGTGCTTCTTCGCGCAAAGAAGGACATCACAAAGCGAAACAACATCCGCAAAACGGCGCTGATGATCGGTACAACGGGCTTGTGCCTGATGCTGATCCTAGGCCTGACCCTGGCACCCTGGAGCGGGGAGCAGCCGGCCCTGCCCACCGACGGCCACATCGCCGCACCCCCGGCCACAACCAATACGACACAGGACACTACCCGTCCTACCGGCATTGAGCGGCCGACGGAGTTTTCCTTGTCTTTCCTGACGGTGACGGATACCCGGGCATCCCAAAGCTACTTGCCGGCAGATGTTTGTATGCCCGTGGATATTACCCTGCGGGTTTGTAACCTGGCTGGATTAACCGGCGAGGAACGGAATCAGGCCGTGCGGGAGGAGATGGCGGCCATTGAAGCGCTCAGAGCCGAGATCTACGCATACGAAGATGGTTTCGTATCTTTTCGTAAAAGTGATATTGGCATTGTGGCGTTGCTGTCCAAGGGCCGCATTTCCCTGTCTTTTGCGGATGACGAACAGGTCAGCAGTGTTGATGCCGAATCTCTTGAGGGATTGTCCGGTGGTAAGATGATCTATCATACGGATTACACCGTGGGTGAGGGAGAGGAACAAATTACGTACCCTGCCGGAAGTGTGAGATATATCTTTAATTGGAGGCTGAGTACGGAAACGGAATGGCTGCTGATGGGCAATCTAAACATGAAACTTTCCACGATCTCTGATACCATCAAGATCACCGTGAATTACAAGAATGGTTATCGGGAAACGATTTTGGTGGATGTTTCTGTCAGCGATGAAGGTCAGGTCTACATGACCCTGCGCGGCAACAATGCGTAAAAAACGAAGATCCCCGCCGAAAGGCGGGGATTTTTGCGTGGAAAGGTGATATAATTGCTGTGAACCTTTTTATGAAAGTTTTTCGGATGGGTGTGAGGTTTTGTTGCCTGCGTTCGTCTAAAGGGTGAAAAGGGAAGGGAGGGGAGAACCTTGGAAGAGGAACTTGTGATCTATCAGCGTTTTTTGGACGGCGAAACAGAGCTACTGGAGGAGATCGTGGGCCGGTATAAGGACGGCCTTATCTTGTATCTGATCCGCTTTGTTGAGGATGTGACCGTCGCTGAGGAATTGGCGGAAGATGTGTTCGTAAAGCTGGTGCTGAAAAAGCCTCGGTTTTCTCACCGGTCGGCCTTTAAGACATGGCTCTACGCCATCGGCAGAAATGTGGCCCTGGATCACCTTCGTTGGCGTAAACGCCAACCCCTGTCCCTGGAGGAACACGACCCGGGCGGGGAGGAGGCCTCCCTGGAGGAATCCTACATACAGCAGGAGGACAAGCTACGATTGCACGATTGCATCAAGCGGCTGAAACCGGAATACGCCCAGGTGCTGTGGCTGGCGTATTTTGAAGGGTTCTCTTATCAGCAGATAGGAAAGATCATGAAAAAGACCACCCATGGCGTTGAAACATTGGCATACCGTGCACGGCTTGCACTGAAACAAATTCTCATAAAGGAGGGCTTTGCATATGAAGACCAATAGAGAAATGGCTGATTGCATCCTACAGCGGGCATCTCAGGTGGCACAGCAGCAGAAGATCGCTCGCCAGCGCGCGGCGGGCATCCTGGGCGGCGCCCTTTGCCTGATGCTGATCCTAGGCCTGACCCTGGCACCCTGGGGCAACGAGCAGCCGGCCCTGCCCACCGAGGGCCACATCGCCGCACCCCCTACCCCGTCCACTGACCCCACCCAGTCCGAGACCACCGAACCGACCCAGGAAGAAACGACTGCTCCGGCCGGCAGCATCTATTTGCTGGCCGCGAATGCGGAAGGGACAGAGCTTACCCCCATTCAGCCGGATGTGACCTATGCATTAGCCCGGGCATTCCGCGTATTCCCCCTGAAGTCGGCAGAGTCGCCCGAGGAAGTGGAACAGATTCAAAATGACGCAGAGGCTTTCTACAATGACTGGATAGAAAAATATGACGACATATCCAACGAGGGCAAAAAAGGTGTTTACAATGGTGCGGAGATGATCTATTACGACTTAAGCGAGGGGTTCACTTCTTTTATCCTTCCGGACTATACGAAGGTTTTGAAGGTGGAACGGGAATCTACCGGTGCTCTGACTTGCAGTAAAGTCACGGTCAAGTACCTGAAAAATGAAAAAGTCGGAAAAGGAGATTACGCAATCACCATTCCTGCAGGCAGTTACCGGGAACTCGTGGACTTTGGCCTTTCAGTTAATAGCTATGTGCAGTTACTAGAGGATCCTCACATTCCGCTTTCCACATTCAACGACACTTTAACCTATACGATCTACTATGTTGACGGCACAAAAGAAACCTTGATCTTTGATATCACTTTTGGTGACGACGGACAGGTATACATGACTGTCCGCGGCAACAACGCCATGTAAGCAAAAACTTCCCCACCTGCGGCTTTGAAGTGACCCCAAAAAGTTAGACAAATATTTCTAACTCAAATTGTTTAAGCAGCCAATAGGGCTTGCTGTCTGTGAATCGCAGGCGGCAAGCCCTTTAATCTTGCCTTGATTCGCCTGTTATTGTAGTAATCTATGTA
>JAZREG010000160.1:0-8039 GCA_045660725.1 Faecousia sp. | reverse complement strand
TGCGTGAATCCCTGCTGGCCACCCACAAGAACGGCTATGCCCGCATCACACCTGAGCAGAAGGAAGAAATGAACGCCTACTGCAAGCGCTATATGGCCTTTATGGATGCCTGCAAAACCGAGCGGGAAGCCACCACCTGGGCCATTGCGGAAGCGGAAAAGCTGGGCTTCAAGCCCTTCGCCCCCGGCATGACTGCCAACCCCGGCGAGAAGATCTACTATAACTGCCGCGGCAAGGCCATCGCCCTGGCTGTGGTGGGTACCGAATCCCTGTCCAAGGGCGCCAACATCTGCGCCGCCCACGTGGATTCCCCCCGGATGGACCTGAAGCCCAATCCCCTGTACGAGGATTCTGAGATCGCCTACTTCAAGACCCATTACTACGGCGGCATCAAGAAGTACCAGTGGCCCACCATCGAGCTGGCGCTCCACGGTGTGGTCTACCGCAAGGATGGCAGCGTGATCACCATCACCATCGGTGAAGATCCCGCCGATCCCGTGCTGATGGTCTCCGACCTGCTGCCCCACCTGGCTGCCGATCAGATGCAGAAGACCGCCGGCAAGGTCATCGCCGGTGCGCAGCTGAATGTGATCCTGGGCACCGAGCCTATGGAGGGCGAGGGCAGCGACCTGGTGAAGCTGAACATCATGAAGTGGCTGAACGAAAAGTACGGCCTCATCGAGGAAGACTTCCTGTCCGCTGAACTGGTCATTGTTCCCGCCGGCAAGTGCCGCGAGGTGGGCTTCGACCGGAGCCTCCTGAGCGCCTACGGCCATGACGACCGCGTCTGCGCCTACGCAGAGCTGGAAGCCCTGTTCACCATCGAGAATCCCACCAAGACCGCCGTCTGCATCCTGGCAGATAAGGAAGAGATCGGTTCTGTGGGTATCTCCGGTATGCAGAGCCACTACTTCGAGCATTTCATGGGCGGTCTGTGCGATGCCCAGGGCGTGAAGCTGGAGGATTGCTTCGCCAATTCCTTCTGCCTCAGCGCTGACGTTTCCAACGCTTATGACCCCAACTTCGCCGAGGTCTCCGACGGCCGGAACAATTCCCGCCTGAACTACGGCATCTCCATCTGCAAGTACACCGGTTCCCGTGGCAAGGGCGGCGCTTCCGACGCCTCCGCCGAGGCTATGGGCCACATCCGCACTACCTTCGCCAACGCCAATGTCATGTGGCAGATCGCCACTCTGGGCAAGGTGGATCAGGGCGGCGGCGGCACCGTGGCTGCCTACATGGCCAACCGGAACATCGTCACCGTGGACGCCGGCGTTCCCGTGCTGAGCATGCACGCTCCCCTGGAGCTGGTTTCCAAGCTGGATTGCTGGCAGACCATGCTGGCTTGCAAGGCTATCTACCTGGCATAATGTTAGAAAATATATTGGGCACCGCTCAGGCGGTGCCCTTTACTTTTCCCCTGTTTGATGGTACAATATCCTTCAAGAAAGGAGGCGGAGCCATGCAGCAACTGTTTTACGAACTGAAGAACTTTTTCCGCAAAGGCGATATGGTATTGCTGGTCATGTGCCTGAGCATCTCCGCCTTCGGCTGCCTGGTCATCGCCAGCACCAACAATTACCGCGGTTTCCTCCGGTATGTGCTGATTCAGGTTTTGGCCATCGCCTTGGGTGTGCTGGTGTTTGCCGTCATGTCCTCCATCGACGTGGAATTCTTCTCAGAACACCGGGCGGCGCTGGTGATCTTCAGCCTGGGCCTGCTGGCGCTGCTGATCCCCTTCGGCACGGACCTGGGTTCCGGTAATAAGAGTTGGCTGGACCTGCCCCTGATCCCCATTTACATCCAGCCTGCGGAAATCTGCAAGATCTTCTATATCCTGATCACCGCGTCAGTGATGAATTCCCACCAAACCCGGATCTCGTCCTTCGGCTCCGTGTTCCACATGGGCTTCTACCTGATCCTGCTGGTGGGCACCAACATGGTGCTGTCCCGGGACGCGGGCGTTTCCCTGATCTTCGTGTTCATTTTCATCGGCATGGCCTTTGCCGGCGGTGTGAAGCTTCTGTGGTTCCTGTTTGGCGGCGCCCTGCTGGTGGCAGCGGCCCCCATCATTTGGAATCAAGTGATGGATATCTATCAGCAGAAGCGTATTTTGGTGCTGTTCGACCCCACCATCGACCCCCAGGGCATCAAAGAGCGTTACCATATGCTCCGCAGCCTCAAGTCCCTCACCGGCGGCGGTATGCTGGGCCAGGGCCTGTTTAACGGCAACCGTACCCAGGCCGGCGGCGTTCTGCCGTCGCAGCACACGGACTTCATTTTCTCTGCCATCGGCGAGGAAATGGGCTACATGGGCTGCGCTTTGGTGTTGGTGATGCTGTTCGCCCTGGTCGCCCGTTGCGTTTGGGTGGGAAGCCGCAGCCCCGACTATATGCGGCGACTGATCTGCTTCGGCACCGCTTCGGCGCTGATCTTTCAGATCCTGGTCAATGTGGGCATGTGCATCGGTGTCATGCCGGTTATCGGCCTGACCCTGCCCCTGATCAGCTACGGCGGCAGTTCCACCGTTACCATTTACGCCATGCTGGGTCTGGTCTCCGGCGTTTACGCCCGGCCAAATCCCAAGAGCCACGAGCGCTATATCCAGCCGCCCCGATAAAAGAACACCGCCCCGCACCGAAAGGTGCAGGGCGGTTTTTTTACAGGGTCTTCAGCCAATCCATGCAGCGGCCGACCTCGCTGAGGCCGTCAGGCTGCAAGCCTTCGCTTTCCACCACGATGTGCATTCCCAGCTCCAGGGCCTTCCGGCGCACCTGAGCCACCGGGGCGGTGCCGCTGCCCAGGGACATGCCATGGCTGTCTTCGTCGCCATCCTTCAGGTGGATCAGGGGGGTGCGGGACTGCATGGCCTCCAGCACCTTCACCGGGTCCTTGCCGGCGATGTAAGCCCAGTAGGTATCGATCTCGAAGAAGATGTTGGTCTTCTCCCACAGCTCCACCATGGGGATCTGCCCGTCCAGGTTGGGCAGGAATTCCTTGTGATGATTGTGGATGCATAGCTGGATGCCTTCCGCTTCCAGCAGCTTCTGATACTTATTCAGGTCATCGATGAGCTTGCCCAACTGCTCGGCGTTCTTGAACCGGGTACCCACCACAATGAATCGGGGGGTGCCAATGGTCTTGTGGAACTTGACCATGCCCTCAAAATCCTTGTCCAGGGAGGGAATGTCGATGTGCGCGCCGCTGACCTTCAGGCCGTTGCGGTCCAGGATCGCCTTGACCTGCTCCGCGGTGTAGCCGAAGAATTCATCGAATTCCATATGGGTGTAGCCCATTTGCGCCAGGGTGTCCAGGGTCTTTTCAAAATCCTGCTCCCCCGCGTCACGGACGCTGTAAAGCTGAATGCCGTATTCCATAGCGGACTCCTTTCTTAGCAGATTCCCCCTTCCGCAAGGAAGGGGGAATCGTTACATTTGGGAAATTAGACCTCGGGGATCTCGATGGCGATCTCCTTGCCCAGCTGGCTGGACTTGACGATGCCGTCGATGATGGCCTGGTTGATGACGATCTGGCTGGAGGGGATGGTAGCCACGCCGTCGTTCTTGATGGAATCCACGAAGGAGCGCAGCTTCTGGTAGAACAGGTTGGGGCACTTGGTCTTGGGGATATCCACTTCCACCATCTTGCCGGCGATCTCGGTGTGCAGCTTCAGAGCGGAGGGCAGGTCGCCGTTGTAGCAGGGCATGGACGGAATCTTCAGGGTGCCCTTGGTGCCAACGATCAGGGTGTCACCGAAGGTGTCCACGTGCTGTGCCCAGGCAATACGGAAGTCCAGGATGATGCCGCCTTCCAGACGGACAAAGCCAGCTGCGAAGTCGTCCACGCCGAAGGCCTCAGCGTACTCGGGATGGCCGGGATAGGTTTCGGGATCCTTGCCGAAGAAGTCGGAGGTGTAGCCGGAAACGGTCAGGGGCTTGGGATAGCCAACCGCGTTCAGGACCATATCCAGGGAGTAGCAGCCGATGTCGCCAACGGAACCGACACCGCCGGTCTCCTTGGCGATGAAGGAGGTGCCAAAGGGAACGGGAATGTCACGGCCCTGACGGCCGCCGCCGGTCTGGATGTAGTAGACCTTACCCAGCTCGCCGGAGTCGACGATCTTCTTGATCATCTGCATATTCTCGGACAGGCGGGGCTGGAAGCCGATGGTCAGGATCTTGCCGCTCTTCTTCTCAGCGCGCATGATCTCGATGGCCTCGTCCAGAGTGACGGTGAAGGGCTTCTCCAGCATGACGTTGACGCCGTGCTCCAGAGCATCGATGGTGCAGGGAGCGTGCTGGGTATTGTAAGTGCAGATGGAAACGCCGTCCAGCTCTTCAGCCTCCAGCATCTCGTGGCCGCTCAGGTAGCAACGGGCCTCACAGCCGTACTTCTTGCCGAACGCCTCAGCCTTGCCGGGAACCAGGTCAGCCAGAGCAACGACTTCCACGTCGGGCATCTTCAGATACTCTGCAATGTGGTTGGCTGCGATCCAGCCGGTGCCGATGATACCGATCTTAACCTTCTTGGAGGTGTCGATAACGCTTTCGTCAGCGCCTTTCTGTTTGAAAAAGTCCAAGCTCAGTTCGTCTGCCATAATAATTCTCCTCTTATCATTGTTGTTTATCGTTTTCCCTTACAGGAAAGACTTCAGGTAGTTAATGCTCATCTCCGCGCACTGCAGGGGGGTACGACCCATGCTGCAGCGGTCCTGCTCCACGATCAGCCATTCGCAGCCGGCATCCTCAGCGGCAGCGACAATTGCGGGAACATCCTGCTTGCCGTAGCCCACGGGCCGGTAGTCGAACTTTGCGGCGGACTCGTCACGGACAGCAGTCTGGCCGATGAGGTTGTACATATTGTCGGACTTGACGCCGGTGAAGTCCTTGATGTGGACCACAGGGGCGCGGCCGGTGTACTTACGCAGGTAAGCGGCAGGCTCCTCGCCGCCCACATTGACCCAGCACACATCCAGCTCGGTCTGCAGCAGATCCGCGGGGATCTCATCGTAGTAGTGCTCCAGGATGTACTTGTCGTTGATCTTCTTGAACTCGAAGTCATGGTTGTGGTACAGCAGCTGACCGCCGGCAGCCTTGACCTTCTCACCGGCAGCCCGGATCCGGGCAATGGTGGCAACCAGCTCTTCCTCGGTCTTGGGAGCCTTCAGGTGGGGGATGACGATGAGCTTCACACCGGCAGCGATGTAATCGGCCAGAATGGCATCATCCTCGATCTCGTTCAGGTTCACATGGGCGCCCACGATGGTCAGACCCACCTCATCGCAGATCTTCTTCAGATCCACAGCGCTGCCGCCATAGGTGTCGCACAGCTCCACGCCGTCATAACCCATGGCCTTCAGTGCCTTCACGGTACCGGCAAAGTCCTGGGTTGCTTCCTTATCCACGGTATAAACCTGGATCGCAATAGGCCACTTCTTCATTTTCTTTTCTCCTTTCAGCTTTTACGCTTCAAATCCGACGACCTGACCGGTCTCGGCAGATTCCATAATCGCTTCCATCAGACGCATAACACGCTGCACCTGGGGGAGTTTCACGATGATCTCGGCTTCGCCGTCCAGGACCGCCATCAGGTTGCGGTAGAAATCCCGGACATCGCTCTCCACCTCAGGCAGAGGCAGGGTCTTGATGGTTTCCTCCCGGCGGGGGGCCATGGTCTTGGTCAGGCCCGCAGCGGTAGCAACAGGAACGACATCCTTGTCATCCTCGCCGTTGGCGCAAACGATCTTGCCGTTGCGCTTAAAGTCCTCAATGACAGCCGTGCCGTCCAGGCCTTCCACCACCCAGCGGGGCAGTTCGATGAAGTTGCTGGTGCCGACCTCCACCCAAGCCCGAACGCCATTGTCAAACAGCAGCTCGGTGCAGAAGCCGTCGTCCACTTCGTCATTGGTCACGTGGGAAACGTTGGCATAAACGCTCTTGATCTTGGCATCGGGGTAGATGAGCAGCATCTGATCCAGCAGATGCACGCCCCAATCCAGGATCATGCCGCCGCCATGCTGCTTCATGCCACGCCAGTCGCCGGGAATGCCGTGGGCGCCCTGGACACGGGACTCGATGCGGAACACCTCGCCCAAAGTACCCTCTTCAATGATCTTCTTGGCCACCAGGAAATCCTTGTCCCAGCGGCGGTTCTGATGCACGGTAAACACCTTGCCGGTACGCACAGAGGCGTCGACCATCTCCTGCAGGTCTTCCGAGCTCATGGTTACGGGCTTCTCGCAGACCACATTCTTGCCGGCTTCCATCGCCGCGATGGCCAGAGGCTTATGCACATCATTGGGGGTGGCGATAAGGACCAGATCCACGGTCTCGTCAGCGAGCAGCGCCTCCAGGCTTTCGTAGACATACAGGCCCTTGCTCAGCGCCTTTTCCCGCTGGCACTGGCGAATGTCCCAAATACCGGCGATCTCGGGGTTTTCCATGGTCTGCAGCTTGCTCACATGCCAGCCGCCCATGCCGCCGTAGCCGATAATTCCGATTCTATGCTTCATAACAGTTACCTCATTTTATTCCGGCAACCTCTAAAAACTGCTTTTTAATGATTTGGACGAGAGATTTTGTTTCAAAAGGAAAAGTTGGAACAAAAGATCCGTTCAAATCGCAAAAGGGTGGTTTTTTGAGGTGCCCAATTATGCCCAGAACATTTCGCCCTTATCTTCGAAGATCAGAACTTCCTTCAGGCAGGCGATGGCCTTGCTCAGGCCCTCGTTGCTGCTCATCAGGCTGTCCTCATGCTCGATGCTGATGGCATAGTCATAGCCTGCCAGCCGCAGCTCGGAAATGACGCTCTTCCAGAAGTCCACACCGTGGCCGTAGCCCACGGTACGGAAGATCCAGCTGCGCTCCAGTTCCTTGCCGTAATGCTCGGTGTCCAGCACGCCGTTGACGGCGGTGTTAATGGGATCCACATAGGTATCCTTGGCGTGGAAGTGGTGGATCGCACCGGCCTTGCCCAGCTGACGGATCACGGAGCAGATATCCATGCCCTGCCAAATCAGGTGGCTGGGATCCAGGTTGGCGCCGATTTCGGGGCCACAAGCTTCCCGCAGGCGCAGCAGCGTCTTGGTGTTGTAAACGCAGAAGCCGGGGTGCAGCTCCAGGGCGATCTTCACATGATGCTCCCGGGCAAACTTGGCCTTTTCCTTCCAGTAGGGGATCAACACGTCGTTCCACTGGTAGTCCAGGGTAGCAGTGAAATCATCAGGCCAGGGGCAGGTGACCCAGTTGGGGGTCTTGTCACCGGGAGCGCCGCCGGGGCAGCCGGAGAAGGTGTTCACCACAGGAACGCCCAGCTTTTCCGCCAGCAGGATGGCATTCACAAAATCTTCCTCATACTTTGCCGCCACTTCCGGATCGGGATGGACCATGTTGCCGTGGCTGCTCAGGGCGCTGATCTGCAGGCCGTACTTCTTCAGGGTAGCCAGCATCTCCTCGCACTTGCTGTCGTCTGCCAGGAAGGCTGCTGCATCACAGTGTGCCTTGCCGGGGAAACCGCCGCAGCCAACTTCCACCATCTGCACGCCGCGCTCAGACAGATAACGGCAAGCATCTTCAAAAGACATTCCGCCCAGAGGGACGGTCAATACACCCAATTTCATAAACAAATACCTCCCAGTATTTATGTTTTTCACAACCATTACTGTACCACAAATGTGGAAGAATTGCTAGACCCCAGGCGCAAATTTTTGCAATTTTCCAAAATTTGCCCTTTCTCGGAGATTGTATCTATTTTACCATTCCTTTCAAACAAATGCAATTCTTTTCCCGGATTATTTTTGCTCCCAGCCGCCTTTCCGATCACATTTCCACTTGCAATCCCCACAGGAACGTTTATAATGGAGATATCCAATATATTGACTTCAAATTTCAGTTTATCGTGCTGTTTGATGAATCGCCAAAGGCCCCCTTGCCTAAAGGGGGCTGGCTGCCCGTAGGGCAGACTGGGGGATATTCTGCCGCAAGAGCGGCAGAAACGCCCTTCGGGCGTTGAATCCCTCCACCGCTTGCGCGGTCCCCCTC
>JAZREG010000159.1:0-9833 GCA_045660725.1 Faecousia sp. | reverse complement strand
AGGCGAGAACGGCGTGGAAGAAAACGGCAAGCGCTACTTCTATTCCTATGGCCGTAAGGTCGACGGCGGCATCGAGGTGCGCGCCGAGTATTACGAGGGGTATATCTATCAGCACACGGTCGTTAGGCAGGACGGCATCACCGAGCCTCTGTTCCTGTTCGGCACCACCGAGACCGGTAAGGACATCTTTGCCTGCCTGGCATACGGCGCAAGATTCTCCTTTATCTTCGCTACCGTTGTCGCACTGGTGAACTTCATCTTCGGCGTGATCTGGGGCTCCATTTCCGGTTATTTCGGCGGCAAGATCGACCTGTTCATGGAGCGATTCGCTGAGATCCTGGGCTCCGTACCTACCATGATCGTCATTACCCTGCTGAAGTACCACATGGGTACCACCAGCCAGACGCTGGTCTTGTTTATCGCGTTCTTCGCCACAGGCTGGATCGGCATGGCCGGCAGAACCCGTATGCAGTTCTACCGCTTTAAGAATCAGGAGTACGTCCTGGCTGCAAGAACCCTGGGCGCCCGTGATTCCAGAATCATGTTCAAGCATATTTTCCCCAATGGTCTGGGTACCATCGTCACCAGTATTGCACTGGTCATCCCTGCCATGATCTACTCTGAGACAAGCCTCTCCTACCTGGGTATCATTAATCTGGAAGCCGGTAACACCACCAGCGTCGGTACGCTGATCGCAGCCGGTCAGAAGTCTATTATGGCCAATGCCGGCTTTGTGGCACTGTTCCCCTGTGTGTTCCTGGTGCTTCTGATGCTCAGCTTCAATTTGTTCGGTAACGGTTTGCGCGACGCGTTCAACCCGTCTCTGAGAGGAACGGAGGATTAAGCATGAATAAAGAAGTTAAATTATCTGTTAATGACCTTAAGATCTCCTTCCGTACAGATGCCGGTAAGGTGCAGGCGGTGCGTGACATCTCCTTCGATCTTTACAAGGGCGAGACCCTGGCCATCGTGGGTGAGTCCGGCTCCGGTAAGTCCGTTACCTCCAAGGCCATCATGGGCATTTCCGCCGGTAACTCCATCTACGAGGGCGGCGAGATCCTGTACGACGGCCAGGACCTGACCCGTATCCCCGAGGAAGAGATGCACAAGCTCCGTGGCGATAAGATCGCTATGATCTTCCAGGACCCCCTGTCTTCTCTGAACCCCATCATGCGGATCGGTAAGCAGATCACCGAGGCAATGCTGCTGAAGAACAAGGCAAACCGTAAGGAAGGCCGTGTTACCTTCAACAAGACCCTGGCTGAGCTGTCTGAAATGATCAAGAAGGCCATGGCCGAAACGGGCAACACCAGTGTTTCCGTTGCGGAAGTGGACAAGTATATCAAGACCTTTGATGCTTTCAACATTCAGGCCATCAAGCTGGAAAACAGCTACAACGACGCCCGTACCGCAGCGGAAGAAATGATCGCTGTGATCGAGGATCTGCTGTTCATGACCGAGAACAAGCAGAAGGTGGACGTGGTGGCCATGCTGGGCCTCATCAGCCGCAGACTCAAGGAGATCGACGATCGGTACTTTACTTCTAAGTACGTGGAGACCCTGAAGGCCCATGCCGCTGCTTTGGCCGGCGTTATTCGCATCGAGCGCAAGCGCGTCAACTTCATCGATGTGGCCAAGAAAGTGGCCGGTGCCAGCGCTTCCAAGAACGAGGCCTCTGCCGAGACCGTGGAAGCCCTGAAGGCCCTGAAGGAAACTGCCAAGGAAATGCTGGCACAGCCTCCGTACAACTTCTTCCGTATCGGTTACTATGTGTACAGACATCCCCAGACCGATATGAGCCAGATGCCTGCTGAGGAAGCCAACGAGATCGCCGGTAAGTTCCTGAACGAGGACTATATGGACGCCTTCATCGCACTGGAGAAGATCGCTGTCCAGTATTCCTTCGACAAGACGCTGGAACACAAGAAGGCAGCCATTGAGGCGCTGGAGAAGACCATTGCTTTCTTCAAGGCCGGCAACTTTACCGCGCAGGAGGCGGAGGAAGCCTGCAAGAGCATCAACAAGCTGGTGCTGAAGGCCATCGATCCCCTGGCCATTGTTAAGGACAATGTGGCCTACACCTTTGGTGATGCCATCCGCAGAGAAGTAGAGAAGTATTTCTTCTACATTAAGAATAACCCCAAGGAAGAAGCACGCTTCGCCAAGCAGACCGCACAGCGTGAGGCGCTGCTGGCCAAGGGCAAGAAGGTGGACTGGAAGGTCATTCCCAAGTCTGTGGTCGCTCCCGAGGAGCAGATCGAGTCGATCGTCTCTGTCCTGAACCGCGTTATGAACAGATTCAAAGCCGATGTGGCCAGCGCTGCCAGCTTCGATGTGGAAAAGCGCTGCGTGGAGATCATCGACTACCTGAAGGAAAAGGCTTCTCAGGTCGTTTATACCCTGACCAAGCGGATCGCCAAGGAAAAGGCCATCAAGCTGATGGAAGAAGTCGGTATTCCTGAGGCCAGAATGCGCTACAGACAGTATCCCTTCGAGTTCTCCGGCGGTATGCGTCAGCGTATCGTTATCGCCATCGCTTTGTCTGCAAACCCTGACATCCTCATTTGTGACGAGCCCACCACCGCACTGGACGTGACCATCCAGGCCCAGATCCTGGAGCTGATCAACCGCCTGAAGCGGGAGCATAATCTGTCCATCATCTTCATTACCCACGACCTGGGCGTCGTGGCGAACATGGCTGACAGAATCGCCGTCATGTACGCCGGCAAGATCGTCGAGTACGGTACTGCCGAAGAGGTGTTCTACAATCCCCAGCATCCCTATACCTGGGCACTGCTGTCTTCCATGCCGGACCTGGATACCAACGAAAAGCTGGATGCCATCCCCGGTACGCCCCCCAACATGATCTATCCTCCTGTTGGTGACGCGTTTGCGGAAAGAAACAAGTACGCAATGGAGATCGACTTCGAGATGCAGCCTCCCATGTATGAGGTTTCTCCCACCCACTTCGCAGCAACCTGGCTGCTGCATCCCAATGCACCTAAGGTGGAAATCCCCAAGATCATTACCGAACGCATCCGTCGTATGAAGGAAAGAGGTGGCAACAATGATGAATAATCATGAAGTATTGTTGAAAGTCGACCACCTGTGCCAGTACTTCCGCCTGGGCCGCAAGGACCTGAAGGCTGTTGACGATGTGAGCTTCGAGATCCGCAAGGGTGAATCCTTCGGCCTCGTGGGCGAGTCCGGCTGTGGCAAGACCACCACCGGCCGCTCCATCATCAAGCTGTACAACATTACCTCCGGTAATGTCTACTTCAAGGGCAAGCGCATCGGCGCCGGTATCCGTTCCTATCAGGATGCCATCAAGAAGGCCCGCAAGGACCTGGAAGCCAAGAAGATCACCAAGCAGGAGTATGACGCCATCGCCGCGGAGAACCGTGACCTGATCAAGAGCGCCAAGTCCAACAACAAGGACGTGGACAAGCAGTATGTCGAGGGCCTGCTGAAGTCCCTGGAGGAAGAGTACGCTCTGAAGTTCCAGGCTGCTGAGGCAACGGGCGACGCGGATAAGCTGAAGGCTCTGCGGAAAGAGTACAGAAGCCGCTGCCGGGTTGCCAAGAAGAGCAAGCTTATCACCCAGATCCAGATGATCTTCCAGGATCCCATCGCTTCCCTGGATCCCCGTATGACCGTCCGTGACATTATCGCGGAGGGCCTGGTGATCAACGGCATCACCGATAAGGACTATATCAACGAGAAGGTCTATGAGATCCTGGAGATGGTCGGCCTGGTGCGTGAGCACGCAGACCGTTATCCCCACGAGTTCTCCGGTGGTCAGCGTCAGCGTATCGGTATCGCCAGAGCTGTTATCATGCAGCCTGAGATGATCATCGCCGACGAGCCTATCTCCGCGCTGGACGTGTCCATTCAGGCACAGGTCATCAACCTGCTCAACGACCTGCGGGAGCGCCTGGGTCTTACCATTCTGTTCATCGCCCACGACCTGTCGGTGGTCAAGTACTTCTCCGACCGGATCGGCGTTATGTACTTTGGTAAGATGGTGGAGCTGGCTGACTCCGACGAGCTTTTCAAGAATCCCCTGCACCCCTATACCAAGTCTCTTCTGTCTGCGATCCCGCTGCCCGACCCCGTGTACGAAAAGCAGCGCACCAGAATCCACTACAATCCCATTGCAGAGCATGATTACACCGTGAACGCTCCCTCTTTCCGTGAGATCACTCCCGGCCACTTCGTGTACTGCAACGATGCGGAAGAGGAAAAGTATAAGCAGCAGATCAAGTAACAGGATGGTTTAACACAGTGGAACAGGAAACCAAGGAAACATTAAGAAACTATGGGATCTGCGTCGGCATTGAACTGCTGATCGCATTCCTGGTAATTTGGTCTAAGGGCTTCTTTGCCCATAGCCTTGCTGTGAATATTCAGATCCTGTCCGATGCGTTTTTCGTTTCGGGTATCCTGATGACGCTTTTTGCCGGCATGATGTTTATCAGCAGCCAGGGAGCGCTCATCGGTATCGGATTCGTTCTGAGAAACATGGTGCTGACCTTCATCCCCATGGGCAGAGCGAAGCAGGAACGGTACGCCGATTACCGGGCGCGGAAGATGGGCGCAGCCAAAAAGCAGAACTATGGTTGTATCCTTGTAACGGGACTTATTTTCCTTTTCATTGGCATCGTCTTTACGGTTATTTGGTACTCGGCATTCTACAATGTATAAGAGCATCCCCGCACAAATTTTGTGCGGGGATTTCTTTTTTTCTTTGTCTTTTGGGGGAAGATGTGGTATCATAAAAATATCGATCCGATATCAGGAGGCTACTATGAACAATTTTGCTTTTTACAGCCCTACTTACTTCGTTTTTGGTAAGGGCGAAGAGAATAACACCGGCAAATATGTCAAGCGCTTCGGCGGCAGCCGTGTGCTGATCCACTACGGCGGCGGCAGCGTGATCCGTTCGGGCCTGCTGGACCGGGTGAAGGAGTCCCTTGCGCAGGAGGGGCTGACCTATGTGGAGCTGGGCGGCGTCCAGCCCAATCCCCGCAGCGGCCTGGTGTACAAAGGCATCGACCTGTGCAAAAAGGAAAAGGTGGATTTTGTCCTGGCAGTGGGCGGCGGCAGCACCATCGACTCTGCCAAGGCCATCGCCCTGGGCGCGGTGTATGAGGGGGATTTCTGGGACTTTTACAGCGGCAAGCCTACGGAAAAAGCCCTGCCTGTGGGTACCGTGCTGACCATCGCCGCTGCCGGCAGCGAAGGCAGCAACGGCTCCGTGATCACCAAGGAGGAAGGCATGCTCAAGCGCAGCGCCGGTGGCGATGTGATCCGGCCGGTGTTCTCCATCCTGAACCCGGAACTGACCCAGACGCTGCCTGCTTATCAGACCGCCTGCGGCATCACCGACATTATGGCCCACCTGTTTGAGCGGTATTTTACCAACACCAAGGATGTGGAGGTGACCGACCGGGTCATCGAGGGTCTGCTGCTGACCATGATCCACGAGGCGCCCAAGGTCATTGCGGATCCCAATGATTATCAGGCCCGGGCCAACATCATGTGGGCCGGCATGATGGCCCATAACAATTGCTGCGGCGTGGGCCGGGATCAGGATTGGGGCAGCCACGACCTGGAGCATGAGCTGTCCGCCCTCTACGATTGCGCCCACGGCGCGGGCTTGGCGGTGGTGTTCCCCGCTTGGATGGAGTACACCATGGAGCATGATGTGATGCGATTTGCCCAGCTGGCCAACCGGGTGTGGGGCTGCGCCATGGATTTCCAGCATCCCGAGGTCACCGCCAAGGCGGGCATCCGGGCCCTGCGGAATTTCCTGCGGTCCATCGGTATGCCTCAGACCCTGGCGGAGCTGGGTGGTAAGGAAGAGGACATCCCGTATCTTGCCCATACCGCAGCTTGGGGCAACGGCAACGACGGCACGCTGGGCGGTTTTGTGGTACTGCAGGAAGCGGATATGGCAAACGTTTACCGCCTGACGCTGTAAATTTTGAAAAAATTTTTGAGAAGTCTGCGAAAAAACACAGAAAACCGGTTCTATCTTATAGAATACAAAATCTCAGGGGCCCCTTGACGAATTTTGCTTTTCCGGCTATAATAACAATGTTGGCGGAAGCCACCTGAAAAGATAATGAATGGGTATAGCAATTGCGAGTACGCAATTACTATACCCATTTTTATACTTTGAAAGGTGGTAATAAACCATGAAAAAAACAATCGAATATCCCGTAAGCCAGCTCCGGGAGGACCTGCGGTGCAGGGCCAACGACCGGGCAGACCGGCTGCGTCGGTCCGTAAACCGGCTGACCTCCTGTGACCGGCTGCCTTGTATGGAGTACGGCGAAGAAGTGGCGGCGGAGCATCGGCTGGCAGATGAGCTGTTTTACCTGCAGCACTGCCGGTCGGCGCTGGAGCGGTGCATCGGCACCGGGGCGGCATCCCTGCGGTTCCGCCGGGCTGACGGCACCGTGGCTGTCACCCGCTTCCGCATGGTCGGCCCCAGCCGGGTGCGGGTCGCCGGCCTGGAGGAGGGCGCCTGATGGCACCCTCCTGAATTTTCGAAAATGTTTCGTTATCCAACCTATTGAATTTCGGGCAGGAAATGTTATACTAAAGAAAAAACAAAAGGAAGGTACGGTAACTTTCTATGAGCAAAATCAACATCGGCTGGTCCGAGATCAGCATTACCCCGGATAAGAAGATCTCCCTGACGGGTCAGTTTGCGGAGCGGATCTCCCAGTATGTGGAGAAGCCCCTGATGGCCACCGCCCTGGTCATTGACAGCGGCGACGACTGCGCCATTCTCTGTTCCTGTGACCTGGTGGGTGTGAGCTGGAATCTGGTGGTGGCAGTTCGGCAGCGCCTGAAGGAAATGGGTGCGGAATTTGACGTGAACAAGATCATCCTCAGCGCTATCCATACCCATACCGGCCCCGGCTATGCCCGCCTTCGCCGGGCCAATGTAGACAATCCCGGCCTGGCAGGTGTCGCTGACTTCGGTAAGCTGCGGGCCATGCTGGAGAGCTATCTGCGCCCCGATCAAAAGTATGTGGAGCGTGAAAATGTTTCGCAGAATCCTGAGATCGCCACCGACGCGGAAGTTTTTGACCTGCTGGTGGAGCGGCTGGCTAAGGTGATCCTGGATGCCTGGCAAAACCGGAAACCCGGCGCTTTTGCCAACGCCTTTGGCCGTGTGCCGGTGGGTATGTGCCGCCGGGCGGCATACTCCGATGGCTCCGCTCAGATGTGGGGCGATACCAACACCGCCGTTTTCACGGAGCTGGAAGGCGGCAACGACTCCGGCGTGGAGATGATGTATGTCTTTGATGACAACAAGAAGCTGACGGGTGTTGTGGTCAACCTGGCTTGCCCCGCCCAGTGCGTCCAGCACCGGCTGTTTGTTTCCCCGGACTTCTGGGGCGAGGTGAAGGTGCTGCTGCGCAAGCACTTTGGCGAGGAGATCTTCGTACTGCCCCAGTGTTCCGCTGCCGGTGACCAGTGTCCTGTAGACCTGGTGCGGTGGGTGGAGCCGGAAAGTGATCTGAATGATCCCAACTGCAAGCGCGTCAATCCCCCCAAGCGCAAGGCCGATCCTTCCATGTTCGACCTGGCCGGTATGTACCGGGTGGGCCGCCGCATTGCCAATGAGATCATCCAGGTGTGGGAAGACGGCCTGGACGAGGCGCAGGAGGATGTGGTCTTTGAGCACCGGGTCATCGATATGCCCCTGCCTCTGCGCCGGGCGACCCTGACGGATGTGCAGAACGCTAAGCGGGCCATCCGGGACTATATTCAGGACAAGGACGGGGATGTGGACTACAACGATGTGGCTCACATGCAGGTCTATTTTGGCGTGCTGCAGCGCTTTGAAATGCAGGAGCAGCTGGACAATGTCACTCCGGAGATCCATGTGATCCGCCTGGGCAGTGTGGCCATCGCCACCAACCCCTACGAGCTGTTCCTGGACTACGGCAATCAGATCAAGGCCCGGGCCACCTGTGAGCAGACCTTCCTTATTCAGCTGGCAAACGGCGTGGAGGGCTACCTGCCCACCGCCAAGGCAGAGGCCGGCGGCCACTATTCCGCATTCATCGCCAGCGGCCAGGTGGGCCACGAGGGTGGCGAACAGCTGGTTCGGCAGACGCTGGACAATATCCGGGAAATGTTCAAGTAAGCAAGGCAGCCCGGGGATCTGACAGAAACAATAACCGCAGCACCGATTCCTTGGTGCTGCGGTTTACTGCCTTGCCAATATCCCTTTCTTAGAAACCGATTTTTTTCGCAAAAATGGGTTGAATTTATGGCCGCTGTGTGATATGATATTTTAGTATCGATATGGGCGTAGTATGCCCTGACGATGCCGCCCGTTAAAGGGTGAGCGTTATATCAAAGGAGCAACGATCTATGGCACCTCATACCATCGCGGTTGCCGGCAAGGGCGGCGTGGGTAAGACCACCACCTGCGGCATGTTGATCGATTATTTGTGCAAGAAGAACCGTGGCCCCGTGCTTGTGGTGGACGCCGATGCCAACGCCAACCTCAATGAGGTTCTGGGCGTGGAGGTGGAGACCAGCCTCGGACAGATCCGGGAGGAGATGGCCCAGGCCGAGCTGAAGGGGACCATTCCCGCCGGCATGACCAAAGCGGATTATGCCGAGTATAAATTTAATTCCGCCCTCATCGAAGAGGATGATTTTGATATGCTGGTCATGGGCCGGACCCAGGGCAAGGGCTGCTACTGCTATGTCAACGGTGTCCTGAAGAGCCAGGTGGACAAGTATGCCAAGAATTATTCCTACATCGTCATGGACAATGAGGCAGGCCTGGAGCATGTGGCTCGCGGCACCCTGCCCCATGTGGACACCATGCTGCTGATCTCCGATTGCTCCCGCCGGGGCATCCAGGCGGTGGCACGGCTGGCGGAAATGGTAAATGAAATGAACCTGAATCCCGGTCAGATGGGTCTGATCGTCAACCGGGCGCCGGGTGGCGTGCTGGATGATGGCGTCAAGGCCGAGATCGAGAAGCACGGCCTGACTCTGTTCGGTGTTCTGCCTCAGGACGAAGCGGTGTACCGCTGCGACTGCGAGGGCACACCTTCTGCCAAGCTGCCGGACAGCGATCCGGTGAAAGTCGCTCTGCGGGGCATTCTGCAGAACCTTGGTCTGTAAAAACTTTCCCGCAAGGGAGTTTTGAATAAGTTTATATTTTTTATTTTTAATAAGGGGGATACCAATTATGTCTTTCGCACCTAAGACGCCACCTTACAGCGGCAAGATCAACGCTGTTACTCTGGGTACCGGTGACAAGGCTATCGTCATCGGCGGTCAGAACGTGCTGCCCTTCTACACTTTCGATGCTGCCATCGAAAACGCACCCAAGATCGGTGTGGAGATCTCCGATACCGCTGCTGAATGGACCAGCACCGGCCTGAAGGAGTTCTACGCCGGCTGCACCACCATGGCTGACTTTGCCAAGAAGGCTGAGACCATGGAAGGCGCTGACTTCATCGCTCTGAACTTCGAGTCCGCTGATCCCAACGGCGCTAACCGCTCCGTGGCGGATTGCGTTGCTGACGCCAAGGCTGTTGCTGAGGCTGTGTCCATGCCCATCGTGATCCTGGGCTGCAAGAACCTGGAGAAGGACGGCGAGCTGTTCAACAAGATCTCCGAGGCTCTGCAGGGCAAGAACATCGTCTGCATGTCCGCCAAGCAGGAAAACTGCAAGACCGTCGGCGCTTCCGTCGCTCTGGCTTACGGCCAGAAGGTGGGCGCTGAGACCGCTGACGACATCAACCTGGCCAAGCAGCTGAACATCATGCTGAAGAAGGATGCCA
>JAZREG010000158.1:0-26176 GCA_045660725.1 Faecousia sp. | reverse complement strand
GGGCATCAGAGAAGAAGCTCATCTTACCGGTAACTACCATGGTAGACAGCAGACCGTAAAGGGGTGCCATAATGAGTACCGCCAACAGAGCATTCTTCATAAAGTCCCATTGGAGCATTTCAATGGGCAGCAGCGCACAGATCCAGTACCAAAGACTCATGCTTCGCCGCCTCCTTTCCCATGGAAGATCCGGCCGAATTCCGGGGAGGACAGGACTTCTTCCGCGGAACCCACACGCAGGACCTTCCGGTCAATGAGGGCTACCTGATCCGCATAACGGGCCAGGGTACCAAAATCGTGAGTGGTCATGAGGATGGAAAGGTCATAGGTCTTGCGGATCTCGTCCAGCATGTCCATCAGGGTGGTGATGCCCTCGGCATCTACACCGGAGAGGGGTTCGTCCAAAATCAGAATGTTCGGCAGAGGCTCCAACGCCAGTGCCAGCAGGACTCGCTGCAGCTCGCCGCCGGAGAGACTGCCGACCCGCTTGTCGATGAGATCCATACCGTGTACCCGGTCAAGACAGTCTAGGATACGCTCCCGCAGTGCCTTGCTGGCACCCAGGAATGCGGGCCGCCGTGACAGGCAGCAGGTGAAAAGATCCGCAACAGACACGGGATCGCCGGGATCAAAGCTGGGACTTTGGGGTACGTAACCTATCTTTGCTTTTCGTCCCCGCTGGCCGGGTGCGGAGAAGGCGATGATGCCGTCGTAGTCCGTTTGCCCCAGGATGGCCTTGATGAGGGTGCTTTTACCGGCACCGTTGGGGCCGATGAGGGCGAGTAACTGGCCGCAATGGATGTGCAGGTCCACATGCTCCAGGATGCTGTCCTGGCCCATGGTGACGGAAAGATTCTGTATTCTCAGGCAGCAGGCGTCGCCGCAACCGCCGCCGTGGATGATGGGTTTCATTGCAACGCCTCCTTCAGGGTGTCGATGTTGTGATACATGGCGTCAAAATAGCTGTCACCGGCGATGGCCATATCCAGGGTGTAGATCGCGACGCCGGTTTCCCGGGCCAGGATCTGTGCAGCGGAGGTGCTGCCGCTGCGCTCAGTGAAGATGGATGACAGCGCCCGATCACGGATCAGCTGGGTCAATTCGATCAGCTCCCGGGCAGAGGCCTCGCTGCCGGATTCTTCCTCCACAGCCCGGAGGATCTGCAGGCCAAAGCTCTCTGCAAGGCAGGAAAAACCGTCGTGGAAGGTGATGATCTCCCGGCAGGAAAGATCTTTTAAGGTCTCCAGGCCGTATTCCTTCAGCGCCTGAAGATCGGAAAGCAAGGTAAGCAAATTCTCTTCAAAGCGGCTTTGATACTGGGGGTACTTGATAATCAGACCGGTGCAGATATTGCGGCACATTTCCATGGCGTGATCCGGAGACAGCCAAAGATGTGCCTCGGTCTCATGGTCGTGGTCATGGTCATGATCATGATGCGCCGACGGTGTTTCCGCGTGTCCGCTGCTGTCGATAACATAGCCAAGCCGGGGCATCAGCTGGGATAGAAACGCTTCCAGGCCTGCACCGGAAATCACAACCGTTTCCGCGCGCTCCAGAGCCTTGACTTGACCCACAGTGAGGGTGTAGTCGTGCAGACACGATACATTTTCCGTAACCAGCCGGGTCACCTGTAGGTCCGTACCCTGGCAAAGCCGGGAGGTAAATTCATACACCGGCAATGTGGTGGCTGCGATCTGTCCCTGAGGCTGGGGGGAGCAACCGGTCAGGGAGAATAGACACAGGCACACTATGAAAATCAGCAGGATCACCCGCTTCATTTTATCATCTCTTTTCGTAGGATCTATCTCTAGAATACCACATGTGTCAAGAAAAAAGGAGGCTGAAAATCAGCCTCCTTTTTGCAATTCTTAGTGGTTCTCGATCCACTCGTTGACCTTGGTCTTAGCCAGACGGGAGATTTCCTCAGTGGGGTAGGGGGAAGCCTCGCCGCCGTTGCCGTAAACGAAGTACAGGCCAGCGGGGGTCTGGAACAGGATCTCTTCGTAACCTGCAGGATCACCGTAGTAGCCGTAAGTACACTTCTTGATCAGGGTAGCGGTCTCGGTGTCGTATTCCTTCTTGCAGATGATCTTCTTCATGGGACAAACCTCCTTTCGTACGGATGAACAGATGTATTATACATACTTATGCATAAAAAGCAAGGGGAATTCGTGTGTTTGCACCGGATATCCAATAAAATTGTGAGAAATAACGATTTATACCCAGCAAGAGCCGTTGAAATCGTAAATTGTGTTGCATGGAAAGGGATGGAATGATATAATTTCCTTGAGGTGAGTCGTATGAAGGATATTCCGATGTTTACTACCGAGTACGGAGTGGCATCATTGACTCTGAAAGAGATTCCTTACCATAAGCGTGCCTATATCAAGCTGATCTCCACCCAGGAGCCGGAGAAGCTTTTGCAGGAGTGTGTTGTTTTTTGCCGTGCCTGCGGTGCGGAGTGGATCAGTGCAGCAGGGGATGATTCCTTAGAGAAGTATCCGCTGATCACGGAAATGTGGAGGATGACCTGTTCCCGGGAACGGATCCCGGAAACGGATGCGTGCCTCTTTCCTATGACCGAGGAGACGATGGAACGCTGGCTGTCTATTTACAAGGAGCGCATGGCGGATGTGCCCAATGCGGCATACCTGGATAAAAAGGACGGTAAAGAGTTTCTGGAAAACGGAGACTGTTACTTTGTTCATAGGGATGGGGAGCTCCTGGGTATCGGCAAGGCGGCAGAGGATTGGGTGGATATTGTGATCTCTGTTGTACCCGGAATGGGGGAGACGGTGATGCGCGCCCTATGTAGTGTGCTTACAGGCGATACGGTTCATGTGGTGGTTGCCGGGGCAAATTCCCGTGCGGTGCGGCTCTATGAACGGATGGGCTTTCTGAAAACAAAGGAATTATCCCGTTGGTATCGGGTTTTGTAAGGAGGCAATTATGTCAAAAGATTGGTTGCATGTCATCTCTATTGTAGTTTTCCTGGTACAGCTGTGCCTGTGCTTTTGTGGTCGGGTGCGCTGGTTGCGTGTTCTGCCGGTGATCCTTCTGCCGGCGCTGGTGGGTGTCTGCTGGTGCCTTTATTTCTACGGCGGATTTGCTAATTGGGCGTGGCTGCTCCTGGTTGCGCTACTTAGCTGGTTCTCGCTGGCGGCGGTTGCCGCCTGGATGGTATTTGGTTTGTATCGTTTGGTGAAAAAAGTACTGCATATTTGACAGGTGTAAAGAAAAAATACTTGACAACCGGTCAGGGGTGTGTTACAATACCGCAGGTATCAAGCAAAAAGGCTTGACAGGAGGCGCTATGGACACCATCGATCTGGTTTTGCTGTATGATTATTACGGTGATCTGCTGACAGACCGGCAGAAAGAGTGTTTTGAATTGCGCCATTATCAGGATCTGTCCCTGGGTGAGATTGCCTCTGAGCTGGGTATCAGCCGCCAGGGCGTCCACGACAACCTGAACCGTACCGAAGCGCTTCTGCGGGAGATGGAAGCCAAGACCGGCTGCGTCAGCCGGGATCAGGCAGGCCGCAGAGCCGCGAAAATGATTCGAACTGCAGCGGATTCGCTGCTTGCATATCCCGATGAAGTGGTCAGCGATTTGGCAAAAAAGATTGCCGACGCCCTCCGGGATCTTGAGGAGTAACCTATGGCATTTGAAGGCTTAACTGAAAAGATCTCCGCTACCTTCAAAAAGCTTCGCGGCAAGGGCCGCCTGAAAGAGGCTGATGTAAAAGAGGCAATGCGGGAGATCCGCATGGCGCTGCTGGAGGCGGACGTCAGTTATAAAGTCGTTAAGGATTTCATTAAGTCCGTTACCGAACGCTGCGTCGGTACCGATGTGCTGGAATCCCTGACCCCTGCCCAGATGATCGTGAAGATCGTCAATGAGGAGCTGTGCAAGCTCATGGGCAGCGACATCAAGCACATTACCATCAATCCCAACGGCCCTACCGTTGTGATGCTGGTGGCCCTCCAGGGTGCAGGTAAGACCACCAACGGCAGTAAGCTGGCCGGTCTTATGAAGCGCCAGGGTAAGAACCCGCTGCTGGTCGCCTGCGATATCTACCGTCCCGCCGCTATCACCCAGCTGAAGGTCTGCGGCGAAAAGCTGGGCATCCCTGTCTTTGACAAGGGCACCCAAAACCCTGTGGTCACCGCCAAGGAAGCAGTGACCTATGCCCGTCAGCACGGTCATGATATGGTCTTCCTGGATACTGCCGGCCGTCTGCATGTGGACGAGCAGCTGATGGAAGAGCTGAAGAACATCAAGGCCGAGGTCAAGCCCAGCGAGATCATGCTGGTGGTGGACGCCATGACCGGTCAGGACGCGGTGAATGCTGCCCAAAGCTTCCATGAATGGCTGGATATCGACTCTGTGATGCTCAGTAAGCTTGATGGCGACGCCCGTGGCGGTGCGGCCCTGTCTGTGCGGGCCATCACCGGAAAGCCCATCAAGTTCGCCGGTATGGGCGAAAAGCTTGAGGACATCGAACCCTTCCATCCGGACCGTATGGCATCCCGGATCCTGGGCATGGGCGATGTGCTGACCCTCATCGAGAAGGCGGAGAAAGCCTTTGATGAGAAGAAGGCCGCCGAAATGGAAGAGCGGCTGAAATCCAATAAGTTTACACTCCAGGATTTCTATGATCAGATGGTGCAGCTTAAGAGCATGGGCTCTATGCAGGACCTGCTGGCGCAGATGCCCGGTGGTGGAAAAATGAAGAACATCCAGGTGGATGAGAAGGCCATGGCGCGTACCGAGGCCATCATCCTGAGCATGACCCCCAAGGAGCGGGAGAATCCCAACATCATCGCTGCCAGCCGCAAGCGTCGTATCGCTGCCGGTGCCGGCGTGAAGGTGGAGGATGTGAATCGGCTGCTGAAATCCTTTGAGCAGATGCGTGCCATGATCAAGCAGTTCTCCGGTCCCGGTATGGGTAAGAAAATGAAGCGCATGAGAGGTCTCCGCGCATTCGGTGGGGGGTTCCCCGCTTTTTAATTGGTCGCTCTAAGCAAAAGGCTTTGCGATATAAATTTTTTTAGATAATTTTTGGAGGTGAAACTCATGGTTAAGATCAGACTGAGAAGAATGGGTGCAAAGAAGGCTCCTTTCTACCGGATCGTTGTTGCTGACGCTCGCGCTCCCCGTGACGGCCGCTGCATCGAGGAAATCGGCACTTACAACCCCCTGGTCGAGTCCAACAGCATCACTGTCGACGCTGAGAAGGCTCAGGCTTGGATCAAGAACGGCGCACAGCCCACTGACACCGTTCGCGCTCTGCTGAAGAAGGCTGGCGTGCTGTAATTCCCCCTAAGGAGTAGCGCAATGAAGGAACTTTTGCTGTATATGGCAAAGAATCTGGTGGACGAGCCTGAAGCCGTCACCGTTACCGAAATCGACGACGAGGACGGTAAGGTGCTGGAACTGCGTGTTGCCGAAGGCGACATGGGTAAGGTTATTGGCCGCCAGGGTCGGATCGCCAAGGAGATCCGTACCATTATCAAGACTGTTGCCCAGCGCTCCGGCGAGAAGGTCACGGTCGAAATCGTGGATTAACGGTTGTGCGTGGCGAGATTCGTCACGCATTTTCCGTTTATAAGGAGGAAATGAGATGAAACTCCAATTTGTAGAAGCCGGTGAGATCGTCACAACCCACGGCGTTCGTGGTGAGGTGAAAGTGCTGTGCTGGCTGGACAGCCCGGAAGTGCTGTGTGAATTTGACAGATGCCGCATTGGCGGAAAAGAATATAAGATGGAGTCTGTTCGGGTGCAGAAGACCTGCAACCTGGTCAAGCTCTCCGGTATTAACGATATGGATGCCGCCCAGGCCATGCGTGGCAAGGTCATCGAGCTGTATCGGGAAGACATCGATGACGAAGTGATCTTCGCTGCCGAGCTGATGGGCATGGAAGTGTTCTGCGACGGTGCTTTCATTGGCAAGATCGTGGAGGTGCTGGATTACCCGGGAAATATGGTGTATGTGGTCAAGGGCGAGCATGAGTACATGATCCCCGCGGTGAAGCAGTTTGTGCTGGAAACCGATATGGAGAAGAATACTATGCAGGTCCGACTCATTGAGGGAATGCGCAGCGATGAGAATTGATATCATGACCCTGTTCCCGGAGACCCTGGGAGATGTCCTGTCCGAAAGTATCTTGGGCCGGGCCCAGGAGCGGGGCTTCATCCGCATTGAGGCCCATCAGATCCGGGACTATACTGCCAACAAGCAGAATCAGACCGATGATTACCCCTACGGCGGCGGTCGTGGCGCGGTGATGACCGCCGACCCTCTGTACCGGTGCTGGGAAGCCATTTGCGATCAGGCCGGCGGCCCGGTGCATACCATTTATATGTGCCCCTGCGGTCATACCTTCAAGCAGGCGGACGCCATCAGATTGAGCAAGATGGAGAATATCGTCATCGTCTGTGGCCATTATGAGGGCATCGATCAGCGCTTCATGGACGAGTGTGTGGATGAGGAGATCAGCTTAGGCGATTTTGTCCTCACCGGCGGGGAGATCGCTGCCATGGCGGTGACCGACGCGGTGTGCCGCATGGTACCCGGCGTGCTGGCCGATCCCGAGTGCTTTGAGGATGAGAGCCACTTCAATGGCCTGCTGGAATACCCCCAGTACACCCGCCCTGCGGTGTGGCATGGCCGTGAGATCCCGGAGATCCTTACCTCCGGCAATCATGAAAAGGTGCGGCAGTGGCGCAGAAAGCAGTCCCTGCGTCGCACCCGGGAGCGCAGACCGGATATGTACGAAAAGCTGGATCTTTCCTCCAAGCAGGACAAGAAGCTCCTGAAGGAAATGGAAGCGGAGGATATGGCAAGTGGAACTGAGACTTGAAAAGGTTACGCCGGAGAATTGGCGGGATGCTACCTTCCTGACCACGGATCCGGAACGGAAATCCCCCCTGGACGAGCAGTGGATCGCCAATAACGCCTTTTCTCTGCTACAATGCACCTATGACCCGGATTGGGATTGCCGCCTGATGATGGATGGGCAGACCCCTGTGGGCTTCGTGTTCTACGGCTTTGACAGGGATACGACGCATTATCTTCTCTGCCGCTACATGATCGATGTGAAGTACCAAAACCAGGGCTACGGCAAGGCATTTCTGCCCATGGTGGTGGAGCTGATCCGCAATCAGTACGGTTGTAAGGATGTGTATACCTCTGTTCACGATGATAACGCCCATGCGCTGCACCTGTATACGGCCTTTGGCTTTCAGAGAACGGAAGAGATGGACGCGGACGAGCGCTTCTACATTTTGTCCGGTAAATAAGTATTTACACCCACCGTTTGGTGGGTGTTGCTTTTTCACCTGGCGCGTATTACAATGAAGAAAAGGAGGGCAGCTTATGGAAAAACTGGAATTGTTTAGAAAGTGGATCGAGGAGAGCAAACGCATTGTCTTCTTTGGCGGCGCAGGCGTCAGCACAGAATCGGGGATCCCGGACTTTCGCAGTGTTGACGGGCTGTACAATCAGAAATTCGAATATCCTCCGGAGACCATCATCAGCCATAGCTTCTACCTGCGGGATCCTGCATATTTCTTCCGGTTCTACCGGGAGAAGATGATGCCCCTGGGATTTGAACCCAATGTGACGCATCGGGTATTGGCGCGGTGGGAAGAAGAGGGGAAGCTGTCTGCCGTGGTGACCCAGAATATTGACGGCCTGCACCAAAAGGCGGGCAGCAAAAATGTGCTGGAGCTTCATGGCAGCGTTCTGCGGAACTACTGCACCCGGTGCAGGAAGTTCTATCCGGCAGAATTTGTGAAGGATTGCGATGGCGTGCCGACCTGTGGTTGTGGCGGCATCGTGAAACCGGATGTGGTGCTGTACGAGGAGGGCTTGGACGGCTTTACCCTGAATGCCAGCATTCGTGCCATCCAGGAAGCGGATCTTTTGATCGTGGCCGGTACCAGCCTGACGGTGTATCCCGCGGCGGGTTTGGTGAATTATTATTCCGGAAATCGATTGGTGCTGATCAACCGGGACGAAACCCCGTATGATGGCTATGCAAATCTTGTATTCCATACCTCTCTCGGGAGTGTGTTTTCTGAATTATAAAGAAAGCGTGCATCATTCGATGCACGCTTTTTCTTATGCGATTTTGCGGCTTTCCCACTTGCCCCAGCCTTTGTTCACAAGGAAAGTTGCCAGGAAGGCAAATCCGATGCCCAAAACAACGGAGAACAGAACATCCGTAGGGAAGTGGACGAACAGGTACAGCCGGGAGAAAGAGATTAGCACTGCAAGGATCATGGCGGGAATGCCCAGCTTCCGGTTGCGGATCAGAATGGCTGTAGCCGCCTCAAAAGAAGCGATGGTGTGTCCGGAGGGGAAGGAAAAATCGTGGGGCGTGGCTACCAGCAGCTGGATCGGCTCAGCCAGGTAGGTATAGGGCCGGGGGCGGGCGATCAGCGGCTTCAGGGTCACATTACAAATAAGCACACCCATCAGCAGCGCCAGGCCCATGCTCAGACCGATCTTACGGTACTTGGGGATCAAGATCAGTACCACGGCCACTGCGATCCAAAAGATGCCGGCATCGCCGAATACAGTAATGACAGGCATAACAGCGTCCAGGAAGGGACACCACAGATACTCCCGGATCCAAAGAAGGATCGGCAGGTCAAAGTTCAATGCCAGCCACTCCAGCAGCAGGGTCATTCCGTTACCTCCTCAAAGTAGGGGTACAGAACCATGGGCTCCAGGGTGGAGTCAGAGGGGAGATATACTTCACCGGATTCGGTGGGAGTAAACTGCATGGTCATGGTGATCTTGCCGTCCTCACCCAGCGCCTGGGTACCCCAGCCCTTGAGGACATTACCCTCGGGGGCGGTGATGGCGGGCAGGACAATCTTGTTGGCATCCGCTTCCACCAGGGAAGTGGACAGCACGCCGCCCTGGGCGTCCAGGAAGGTCAGGCGCACAGATTCGGTGCGATCCTGAACATTGACGTTGGTGGCTTCCATGACGATCCAGTTGCCCTTGGAATCCCGCTGGAAGAACAGAGTGTTATCCAGGCTGTATTCCTTCACAGAGCCGTCGAAACGGGTCTGCTCCAGGGTCATATCCAGGCGGATGGAGAACAGATCTTCAGCATAGCGGTAGAAATCGCTGTACACAGGCTCCGTAAAGGCGTAGGATGCGCCGGACTGGACCCAGCCCACTTCGCTGCGGCTGATGGTCTTATAGAACTGAGATTCGGGGTTATACAGCTTCTTGACTTCGGAAAGGGTAGTCTTGCCGATCATGTACTTGGCATAGGTCTCGGTGGCCTTCTTTGCCAGGTCCATTTCTGCCTGGGTCGCTTCATGGGTGGTGACGGCAATCTTGTAAATGCCGGTCTGTGCATCCAGGGTCAGGTCGATGGCGTTGCCGGCTTCATCCTTCAGCTGCACGCTGGGGGCGGCCAGGAGGCCGGTGGCCTGCTGTTGTACCAAGCGGTAGCCGTGGATGCCTTCGGGCAGGTAGTTCTCTGCCAGGGTGGCGACCTCACGGATGGTATGGCTGTCATCCAGGGGCACGCCGTTGACATACAGGGTGTAGCCGGGGATCTTTTCAGCGGTCACGGATTCGTTCGCAGTGAAGAAAACTTCCACAGTACCAAGCTTCCAGTTGGCGATCTCGGTTGCTTCTTCCTCGCCACCGGTCAGGGTGAAGGAAGCGATCTTCTCTTCGCCCAGTTTGACAAGAAATTTCTTGTCACCGGAAAGGCCGGCGGAGGTTTCCAGGCACTCCAGCTCCCGGTTGCCTACCTTCTGCGTCATGTAAGCGGCGTAAGCGTCCGCGTTAACGAATTCGGTATCCTTGCAGCCGGCAAGGGTGTACAGGCTCTTCCAATCCGGATGATCAAACAGCTGGGAGAAAACCTGATCCCGCTGATAGCTGGGCTGAGAGGCTTCGTACTTCACAAGCCAATCCCGCAGGGGATTCATCACACACAGGATGGCAATGAAAAACACCAAAATGAAGGCGAAATAAACGGTGTAGAACAGAACGGTGCCGTTCTTTGTATTCTTCCGTCTTCTGCGCTTGGCAGGGGTGCGGCGGACAGGGGCAGTGCGCTCCGGAGCGGAAACGGGCTGCTCGGGGGCTGCCTTGCGCTCCTGCTCAGGAGCGGGAGCAACAGGTGCCTTGGGAGGGGTAGAATCACTCTTTGTATATTTTCCCTGATACATAATTAACCCTCACTGCCGGGCCGAACCATGAAGAAGGTCGGCATTCTTCTGGGCTCCTTCTGCAGGAGCGAATAGTTGTTGATCATAACGATGTCGTTGCCCCAGGGCTTGCTGTCGGCATCGTAGAGGCCGTAGCTGTCCTTGTAGAGCATGACGGTGGAGGAGCCACCGTCCAGGTTGCAGGCGTTCACAGCGCCGTATTCCACCATGATATCGATGATATCGCTGTAGGAGCCGCCCAGGGAGCCTGCCTGACGGCCGTCAATACACAGGAAGATCACAGCACCGTCGGCGCGCTGGCCAATGGCGGTACGGGGATTCCAACCGGAATTGACATTGTAGGCCTCGGTATTTACCGCGCCGTCCATGATCAGCACAGGGCCGAAGCAGCAGCCGTCACGGATCTTCAGCTCCATGGCACGCTCAGCGGTCATGGTCTTGGCGACGACCATAATGTTGTCCTCGTTAAAGCCGACGAAACCTTCTTCGGGGGCGGAACCGGAGGTCCAAACCACCTTGCTGCCGGCAATCACCAGGCCCTGGGGAACGCTGCCGACGATGGGATTGGAGGTGCCGTTGTCGAAGAACGCACCGGCGTTGATGGCGGCAATGGCGCCTTCCTTGACGATCTGGTTGTGGATACGCTCACCGGGGATGCTGGTGGAGAATTCCGGGGCAGAGGTGGCCATGTAGACCTGGGAGGGATCCCGGATGATCATCACATAGGCGTTATAGGTATCGCCCTTGACGTATTCAATGCGAACGCCATCGGGATGATCCTTCCATTCCGCATCGGTCATGGGATTACCGGGCTGGATAACCACCTGGTTGGAGACGGATTCATCGTTGGGCAGGGTAGTGGAGACATTGTTCTGGATCTCATTGACCTTGTCGTTGCCAATGAAGATACCGGGGAACCACTTCATACCGCTGGATTCCAGCATGGACATGGTCAGTACGTCCCGAGCGGACTCGGAAGGGCCGTTAAAGATCAGGTTGCAGATCATGCAAAGGCCGATCACCAGCAGGATCACTACGGTGAAGAAGACCAAAAGGCCACGGCGCAGATAGCACATGGCACGGCTGCCGGCACTGCGCCGGGAGCGCTTCACATTCTGTGCAGAAGACATATGATTTACCTCGTTTGTGGGAGTTATTTATTCTTGGGGGAGAAGACCCAGCGCTGCTGGATCACAAAGCTGGCGAAGAACAGCACCGTCATCACAGCCGCATAGATGATGCCCCGCAGCAGCGTAGCTTCGGCAGCGATATGGAACAGCTCATAGATGGCGTAGGTCAGGCCCAGCTGTGCCAGCGCCTGGGGGACCGCCAGGGCAAAGTACCGGAACATGGAACGGCCGGTGTGGCCCTTGCTGTGGAACACCAGTTTTTTGTTGGTGTAGTAATTCAGCAGCGACGACAGAACACGGGCGATGGCCATGGGGATGGCAGTGAGCAGGAAGCCCGTGACCGTGTTTTTTAGCAGCAGGCTAAACAACAGGAACAGACCCTCGTCCACCACAGCGCTGAGCAGAGAGCTGAGGGTGTACTTAAAGAAATGGGCCAGGATCAGCTTGTAGATCCGCCAGGAATCCCGGACAGCCCGGAAGTGGGAGCTTTTATTCTCCTCAATGTACACGGTGTGGATCTTGACTTCGTCAAAGGGGATGTACGCCTGCTTCATTGCCAGCAGCATATTGGTTTCGTATTCGAAACGGTCACCTTTGATCGTGTTCAGGTATTCCAGATCCTTTCGGGGGATGGCCCGCAGACCGGTCTGGGTGTCGGAGATGCGCATACCCACAAAGGCCTTGAACACAAAAGAAGTGATCCGGTTGCCCATTCTGCTGCGCTTGGGCACATGGGGCAGGGAGAAATCCCGGACACCCAGCACAAGCCGGCCGGTTTTCAGCATATGCAGAGAACAGTTGCGGGTGTCCTCCGGATGGTGCTGGTTGTCACCGTCCACGGTCACGACGCCGACGCCATCGGGACGGTTCTCCAGGAACCAGGTGAAGGCGGTCTTCAGAGCAGCGCCCTTGCCACGGTTGACCTCGTGGTGCAGCAGATGTACCTCCGGATGTGCCGCAGCGGATTCAAAATAATGAAGATTCTCGGGTTTGCTTCCGTCATTGACCAGAATAATGTCCGTAAAGCCATACTGAAGAAGACCGTCAATAACGGCGATCAGCTTTTCGTCGGGATCAAGGGAGGGAAGAACCACGGAAATATTACGAAGATCAGACATAGTTTCTCCTTTCCTGCGAAACATGCGCATAACAATCTACCATATAGTATAACACATCTTGTCCCGTTAGGGAAGAGGAAATTGGTTGAAATTCATTGAATGCGCAGGAAAAAAGAGATCCGGAAGCAATGCTTCCGGATCGGTGAATAGGTGGGGGTTACAGGGGGGTCAGCAGAGCGACGGCTACATCGTTGACATTGGTGCCGGTGGGGCCGGTGATCACCAGGCCGTCGCATTTTGCCAGGGCGTTGTAGGCATCATTGTTCTTCAGTACGGAGAAAATGTCGGTGCCCTGGGCCTTCAGGGTGGCTGCGGTCTCATGATCCACATAGCCGCCGGCGGCATCCGTGGGGCCGTCGGTACCGTCACTGCCGACGCTGAAGACAGCCGCACCCTTCAGACCATCGATGCCGACGGCTGCGGACAGGGCCAGCTCCTGATTGCGGCCGCCCTTGCCCTTGCCGGTCAGGTACACCACGGTCTCACCGCCGGCCAGGAAGGCAAGCTTCTTGCCGGAGGAGGCGTGGGTCTTCAGGATAGAGGCCAGGAAGCTGCCGGCTTCCTTTGCCTGGCAGGAGAGCATGTCCGTGAGCATAATGGGTTCATAGCCCAGCTCCAGGCAGACCTTGGATGCGGCTACACACAGCTCCCGGACAGAACCGGTGATCTGGGTGGTCACATTGTTCAGTTCCTTCGGTGTCTCTACGGCCAGCAGGGCATTGGCCTCGTGGGAGAGCTTCAGGGAATATTTTTCCGCAATGGCGATGGCCTGCTCCTTGGTGGTGCTGTCGGGACAAGCAGGGCCGGAAGCGATCATATCCAGGGGGTCGCCCAGGATATCGCTGAGGATGATGGCGTACACATGGGCAGGGGCGCAGCACTGGGCGAATTTGCCGCCCTTAACAGCGGAAAGACGCTTGCGGATGGTGTTGATCTCCACGATGTCTGCACCGCAGGCCAGCAGCTGGCCGGTAATGTCCTGCAGCTCGGCGCCGGGGATCAGGGGCTTTTCAAACAGGGCGCTGCCACCGCCGGAGAGGAGGAACAGGACTGTATCCTCGGGCTTCAGGTCGGCGACCAGATCCAATGCCTTCTGGGTGCCTGCGAAGGAGTTTTCATCAGGAACAGGATGTCCCGCTTCGCAGCAGATGAAATCGGCGATGGGGCCCATGACATGATCATATTTGGTAACGACGACACCGGCATCGATGCGGCTGCCCAGGCAATCGTGGGCGGCCTTGGCCATCTGCCAGGCGGCCTTGCCGGCGGCGACCAGGACCACACGACCAGGGAATTCCTTACCTGCCAGGGCCCGGCTGACGGCTTCGTCGGGTTTTACGGCTTGAATGGATGCCTCGATGATCTTGTTGGCATCTTGACGCAGATTGATATCCATGCGGATACTCCTTTCGATTTGGAAACAGGCAGGGGTTTTCACCCCTGCCTGTAGATAGGAAACAGAAATTAGAAGAACAGGGACAGAACGAAGATGCCGATCATGGAGGCAACGCCCAGGACCAGAGTCAGGACGGTCTGAGTCTTGTAGCCCTGATCGGGAGTCATCTTACCGAAGTTGGTAACGACCCAGAAGTAGGAGTCGTTGGCGTGAGAAACGGTCATAGCACCGGCGCCGATGGCCATAACGGTCAGGGCACCCAGCACAGGAGTATCCAGGCCCATGGCGCCCATCAGGGGGGCCAGGATGCCGGCGGTGGTGGTGATGGCCACGGTGGAGGAACCCTGAGCGGACTTCAGGATAGCAGCCAGGATGAAGGGGAAGAAGATGCCGATGGAACCCAGCACGCTGGAGTTGGAGGTGATGAAGTTCACCAGGTCGGTGGAGGAGATGACCTTACCCAGGACGCCGCCGGCGGCGGTGACGAACAGGATGGGGCCAACGGTCTTCAGAGTGTCATTGGTGATCTTGTAGAAGTCGCCCATCTTCTTGGCGGTAGCCAGCTGGATGATACCAAAGACGGTACCAACAGCCAGAGCGATGACGGGCTTGCCCAGGAAGGTGCACAGGCTGCCCAGGAAGCCGGTGAAGCCGGCCATGGAGGAGATGGAACCCAGGGCCATCAGTGCGATGGGAACGACGATGGGGGCCAGGGCATTGAAGCCGTTGGGCAGCTTGCCGTACTCGGCAACCAGCTCTTCGTAAGTCTTGACGACCTCGTCGGAGGTGGAGGTCTCGTCTTCGCTCTTGACCTTCTTGCCGATGAACTTGGCGTAGAACAAGCCGGCGATCAGGGGCAGGATGGAAGCGGCGGCGCCGATACCCATGACCAGCAGCAGGTTCTCACCGATGCCCAGGGTCTGAGCAGCAGCGATGGGGCCGGGCGTGGGGGGAATGAACACGTGGGAGATGTAAAGACCAGCAGACAGAGCGACGGTCATGGCAACAGAAGAAGTGCCGGTGCGCTTGACCAGGGCCTTACGCATGGGATCCAGGATAACGAAGCCGGAGTCACAGAACACGGGGATGGAGACGACCCAACCCATCAGCTCAATGGCCAGCTCGGGGTTCTTCTTGCCAACGACCTTGATCACCAGGTCAGCCAGCTTGAAGGCAGCGCCGGTCTGCTCCAGAATGGTGCCGATGAGGGCGCCCAGGATGATCACGATACCGATGGAGGAGAAGGTGCCGGAGAAGCCAGCGCCGATGACATCAGCGATCTTGGTCAGATCGATGCCTGCCACCAGGGCCAGAATCAGGGAAACGCCCATGATGGAGAGGAAGGGATGTACCTTGAACTTGGAAATAGCCACGATCATGAGTACAACTGCGACGACGAATGCGATAATAAGGGGAATACCAGTCATGTTTACTTACCTCCTGTCAATTCTTGTTGGAATCGGAAATTTCTTGTAACTTTCCGTCCCAAGCTTATGTTGATTGTATAATATGGTTATGCACATTGCAAGTAATTTTTGACAGGCTACAGCAGTATGCCTGTGAAAACGGAAGTTCGCACAAATTCCGGAAATGGATTTTGTGCATAATGCTACAGAAAAAAGCCTGCGGAAAACCGCAGGCTTTTCGTCGTTGATTGGACATAGAGGGCGTCAGCGTTTGATTACAGCCAAGATGATCACAACGACAACAATTGCGATGATGACGATGGGAAGAATGGTGTTCATCTTTAATACCTCCATAATTATTATGCAACCGTATTCATAGTTTATTTATCTTCAACCAGCCGTGTTTTTGTCAACTTTGCGTTGTAGAAATAGATGGCGCAGGCAAGGCTGCACAGCAGCCAGCCAGCAGGATAGCCCATGGCGATGGGGATGATCTCGTTCCAGATCCGGGACATGATGAACAGATAGATCTGCCGGAAGAACACAAAGCTGCAGAGCATGATGATCATACTTGCCCGGGTGTTGCCCGCGCCACGAAGCGCGGCGCCATAGACCTGATTAAAGCAGCACAGAATGTAGAAGGGGGACAGCCAGCGAAGGAGCATGCTGCCGTAGGCAACCACTTCCTCCTTGCTGTTAAAGAAGGCAACAATATTGGGGGCGAACACCATCACCGGCACCAGCAGGATCGCGGTGACGCAGATGGCGATGAGCAGGGAAACGGTAACGCCTTTCTTTGCCCGCTGCACCTGATTCTTGCCCAGGTTTTGTCCTACAAAAGTGGTGGCGGCCAGCGCAACCGATTGCATGGGCAGGAACAGAAGCTGATCGATTTTGGTGTAGGATGTCCAGCCGGACATACAATCAGGGCCAAAGTAGTTAATATAAGATTGGACGAAAATGTTGGAGAAGGAGGTGATGGCCATCTGCAGCGCGGCGGGGATGCCCACTTTGAAGATCTTTTTCAGCATGGGCAGGTGCAGCCGCAGCTTGCGTAAGTGGAGCTTAATGCAGTTGTTGCTGCGGGCCAGGGTGATGTACACCAACACAGCGGAAATGCCCTGAGACACGATGGTTGCCAAAGCGACACCGGCAACACCCATCTTAAATACCAGCACAAACAGAAGATCAAGGCCTGTATTGAGCAGAGCGCAGACCGCCAGGAACAGGAACGGCCGTGTGGAATCACCCACGGCACGAAGGATGCCTGCGCCCATGTTGTAGAGCATGAGGCCCATGATGCCGGAAAAGTAGATGGAAAGGTAAGTGGTGGCCTCAGGGATGACGCTCTCGGGCATCTTCATGAGCTGCAGCATCAGGGGCGTCATGGCAAGGCCCAGGGCGGTAAACACCACGCCCATGATCAGGGTCAGGGTAGTAGCGGTGTGAACCGTCTCCTGCACCTTGTCCTCCTGGCCGGCACCGTAGTACTGGCTGATGACCACACCGGCACCGGAAGATAGACCCAGGAAAAAGCCGATGAGCATATTGATGATGGGGCCAACGGTACCTACTGCGGAGTAGGCTTCATTATTGACATAGTTGCCAACGACCCAGGTGTCAACCGCATTATACAGCTGCTGAAACAGGTTGCCCAGGAGCAGGGGGAAGGCAAAGGTCAGGATATGCCGGACGATGCCGCCCTGGGTCATGTCCACATCCTGGCGCTTTTGAAAGGGAAGACGAAGCACCTTGTTCGCCATAGGACTCAACTGCCTTTCTATGTAACAGTTTTAGAAGAAGCTGGTGATGAAGATCTCCAGGCCGATGAAGATCAGGATGGCACCGCCCAGGATGCCGGCCTTGCCGGCCAGCTTGTTGCCGGCCTTCTTGCCGATATACAGGCCGCCCATGCAGATTACGAAGGTGACAGCGGCAATGATCAACGCACTGACCAGGGCCATGATCCAGTTGTATTCCGCAATGGTAAAGCCTACGGAAAGGGCGTCGATGGAGGTGGCTACGCCCTGAACCAGGAGCATGGAAAGGGTGGCCTTCTTGCAATCGCAGTCCTTGCATTTGCAATGGATGCCCTCATAGAGCATCTTTCCGCCGATGTAGCCCAGCAGTGCCAGGGCGATCCAGGGGATCAGCACCTCAAAGGCGCTGAAATACTGCACCACGGTGTGGACACAGATCCAGCCGATCATGGGCATCAGACCCTGAAAAACTGCAAAGATGCCTGCGGTGAGGCTCATTTTGCCGCCCTTCATGCAGGGCTCATTCAGGCCGTTTGCCAGGGAAACGGAGAATGCGTCCGCTGCCAGGCCTACGCCCAATAAAATGCTGTTAAAGAAAAATACAAAGCTCCAATCCATGGAATCCCTCCGGTTGTTCTTACGATAATATCACAACGAATATAGTACCATGTCAGGGAAAAGGTGTCAAGAAAAAGCGGCGGGCATTTGCCCGCCGCCGAATATGTAGTTACTTTTCCAACAGAGGCGCTACCACCTCAGGGAAGGTGCGATAGTCGTCAATGGTCAGATAGGGGAAGTCGGACAGATATACAGACTCGTCGTTGCCGCCGGGGCCGTAGTCATCGCCGATGTAGACCACATTCTCATGGGCGATGCCCAGTTCCTTGCAGTAAAGATCCAAAGCGTAAGCCTTGTCATAGGGTGCGGGAGCCATGTCGAAGGAGGAGGAGCCGCCAACGAACACGGTGTAATCGCTGAATACTTCGCACACATCCTTATAGATGGCGCGGCGCTTTTTCCGGTCGGGGTCAAAGGCCAGCTTGTCTTCCTGCAGGGCCTTTGTGCCAAGGACAGGGAAGGTGACACAGCCGGAGGGATGGAACTCGGTGTTCTCACCACGGAATTCGGTGAAGCCGTACTTTTCCCGGAGCATGGTCACCCGCTTGTCCACGGATTCCCGGTCACAGGGCAGGACTTCGTCCCGGACGATGTCCAGCTGCTTGGTTTCATAGTTGTACTTGCCGTACTGCAGGCCGTAATTGCCGATGACATCGATGGGGAACTGCTCCAGCTGGTTAAAGATCCGCATCACCTGACCGGCACCGGCCATGACCAGACGATACTTCTTGGCCAGTGCCTCCAATGCGGCCCGGTTTTCGGGCGTCAGAGGCTGCTTGTGCTGGGTCAGCGTGCCATCCAAATCCATGGCGATGACCTTGATTTTGTCCACATTCAGAGTATTCATGCGCGTTTTCCCAATCCTTTCAGTCTTTCTATAGCATCAGCAGGGTAGTTGGCAGTGACCAGCACCGCACCATAGCGGCAAGCCATATCCAGCTGCTGCGTGGAGGTGAAGCTGGCGCCGACCCAAGGCTCGATGCCGCAGTTGATCAAATGGTCGTAGTGGGCCTTGTTATTGACCTCGCCCCAAATGCAGGCGCAGTACAGATATTCATCCGGATTCCGGTCGACTCTCCTCATGCCCTCGTAGGGGTAGAAGCCATGGAGCATGAAGCTGTGGTCGTAGGTTTCGTCCACATACTGCAGCACCGAGGCATCGAAGCTGTTGAGAACCACACGGTTCACCAGATTGTATTTACGCACCAGGGCAACCACTTTGTCGGTGCATTCCTTGCAGCGCTCTTCGTTGCCGGGCTCGAAGTATTCCTTCATTTCAATGTTGAGCATCAGACCGTCGATGGGTGCAGCCCAGGCCAGAAACTCTTCCAGGGTCACCACGGACAGGGGGTGATATTCGTTACCCACATTCATCTGCATGACTTCCGCGAAGGTCATGTCCTGCACAGCCCGCAGGTCCGCGGCGGTGCGCTTGAAGATGTTATCGTGGTGCAGGACCAGGAAACCGTCCTTGGTCATGCGCACATCGGTTTCGATCATGTCAGCACCCACAGAAACGGCAGCCTGGAAAGCCTCCATGGTGTTCTCATAACAATTGTAGCTGTCGCCCCGGTGGGCAGCCACGCTCATGGCATGTTTAAAAGGCAGTTTCATTGTGCACCTCCAAACAAATCGTAGTTGAGCCAAAGAACGGTGTAGCGGTCCTTCAATTCCTTAGCGTACAGGATCGCGTCAGCGATCTTCTTTTCAGAATACATTTCGTAGAATTCCTTCTTATCCAGGCCAACAGCGGAAAGCATCGCCTCAATCTCGGCAGCCTTGGGCATTTCAGCCAGGACAGCCCGGATCTGGGCTTCCTTTGCCTTGTAAATGCTGACCATGTCCTTTTTATAAAGGCCGACCTTGTCCTGCAGAGCGATACAGCCGGCAGCAACGGGTCCGTAGATCTCGGTGACCTGGGCCTCATAGGCTTCCCGGGTGGGACGGTACTGGGTACAGGGCCATTCCTTTTCCAGCAGGGAATCCCGGATGCCGGCGGTGATGATGGTGGAGTAGGCCACATCGATGCCGTGGGGGAAGTAATCCTCGCCGTGGACGATGCCGGTGATCTCAAAATAGTGGGACAGGTGATGTTCGCTGCCGGAGGCAGGGCGGGAAGAACCGGCAAAGCTCATGGCAATGCCGACGACGATCAGGGCTTCCATCAGCACCTTTACGCTTTCCTCGTCCCGGTTGACCAGGCCCTCGGCAAGAGCCAGGGTCTTATGTACCATATCCATGGTCATGTTATAGATATCCTGGCAGAAGTACTCGTCGTTGACCACCTGGCTCAGCCGCCAGTCGTTCAGGGCGGAATACTTGCCCACGATATCGCCGTAGCCGGCCTGGATCATTTCCATGGGGGCGTCCTTCAGAATGGCGGGGTCAGACAGGATCACGCTGGGCAGACCGGCGGCGTAGGTTACCTTCATGCCGCCCATGATCATAGCAGCGCCGGTGGAGGTGTAGCCGTCCATAGAAGGAGCGGTGGCAACCACATAGTAGGGAATGCCGCTCTTGTGGGAAACATACTTGCAAAGATCCTGGATGACACCGGAGCCGATGCCGATAATCTTGCTCACACCTTCCAGGTGCTCGTTGACCTTCTCCACAGCGTCCTCGTTGGGGATGAGGATCTCGTCACCGGGGAAGATGACCTTCTTCACATTGCGGCCTTCCAGCGCGGTCATGGTAGCTTCGCCGGCAACACCGTAGGTGTTCTCGTCCGCGACGATGAGGATGCAGGCATCCTGGGCGCACAGCCGGGTCAGATGGCCGATGGCGCCACGCTCGATGGCGATAAAGTCGATATCACAGCTGTGATGCTTGCCGCAGGTGCAATCGATGCCCTTCAGCAGTTCCTGAATTTCCATAGGTTACCTCCTAAAAATGGTTCTTATGGGTTCGTTTGGATTCACTCAGAACATTATAAACCATGCTTTGGAAAATAGCAAGAAAACAGTTGAAATTCCTGGGAAAAAAAGCGGCAGGATCACTCCTGCCGCTTGGTCGATTATTCACAGGAAACCATGGACTCTGCCAGCAGGCCCTTGTCGGTCTCGATGACGGTGATTTTGATATGGCTTTCGGTTTGGATCTGTCCCGTGAGGTTGCGGGTATTGACCTTGTAGACCAGGTCACACATGTACCGGCCGTCGCCCATGGGATAGTAAGCGGAGATCTCGATGGAATCCAGCTTCGCACCCCGGTCGGAGACCCAGTACAGGCCGTCGATCGCGGCGTACATCCGCTTTGCCAGGACACCGTTGGGAACGATATGCTCCATAAGCTTGCGGTAGTTATAGGAAGTATCGCCGCCGGTCTTGGAGGAGAAGTCCACATAGTCCTGGACGAAATCCGTTACGATCTGCTTTACCTTCACGATTTCTTCCTCGGTGCAGGCCGGCAGCAGGGTGTTCATATCCGTAACGGTGGACATATCCACTACATTACCGTCGGCGTCCTTGACCACCATTTCACCGCCGCCCAGGAAGGGACCGGCCTCGTAGGTGACGATGGTGGGCAGCTGATAATCCGCATAATACTCTTCCAGGAGGGAGAAGTGGCCACCGGACTCGGTGATATAATCCTGGGAAAGCACATTTCCGTTGACGCTTACTTCATAGAAGCTGGGAACAGTGACGCGGACGCTGGGTGCCAGCAGATCAGAAAGATCATAGGAGTCGGCGGTGACCTTCCAGGGGGTGTAGCCGTAGGAGGTTTCACCCACAGGGGTCATTTCCGCACGGCCGATGACCTTGCTGCCGGCACGGATCAGGTACACGATCTTGTTATCGGTGGTCTCGGCAATGTTTTTTACATAAGTAAAATCGGTGCCGATGGCCTGGCGGATTACATCCTTGCAGGCCTCTTCGCTTTGTACATTGTGATCGATCTGGGCAATGAGGTCGGCATTTTTATCGCAGATGTAGTCCTGGGTCAGGCTTTCCATGTAGGCTTCAATGCCGTACTTGGGCCGGGAGGCCTCATATGCCTCCATATACTTCCACAGGTAATCCAGGCCCTTGCTGGTCAGGAACAGGAACGCGATGGCATACAGGCACAGGAAAATGGTGAAAATCAGGGCGCCGGTATGCTTTTTCTTCCATTTAGCCATTGCCACTGCCTCCCTTCTTCAGCACCACAAAGGCGGTGGGGATGGGACGAATGCCGGAGACAGATGCGCAGTTGTTGATATACTCGCCCTCGTACCACATCATGGAAGAGGAGCCACCGTCCAGGTTGCAGGCGTTCACAGCACCGTAAGCCAGGAAGATCTCTGCCATGTCCTCGTAGGTGGCGCCCAGGCTGGTGACCTGGCGTCCGTCGATGACCAGCATCAAAATGGCGCCGTCAGAGCGCTGGCCGATGCCGGTTCTGGGATTGACACCGCTGAAGTAGTTGATCACAGATTCGCCGTTGGCAACCAACACAGGGCCGAAGCAGACGCCGGATTGGATGTTTTTCTCTGCGATCTCTGTCGGGGTGGGCTTGCCCACGTGCATGATGTAATTGCTGTCAAAGCCCACAAAGCCCTGGGAAACACCCTTTTCCGGGTAATAGACCTTGCCGCCGCTGACGACCATTGTATCGGGGATGCTACCGTTGCCCTGGCCGTTGGGATCATAGAAGCCGCCGGCGTTAATGCCCGCCACACCGTCAAACTGCTCCACCATTTGGGCAACGGTGTAGCCGCGGATGCCGTACATCTCAGGCTTGGTGGCCATCACCACGCGGGACGGATCCAGCACCACCATCATATAGCCGGTGTAGCCTTCACCACGAACGGTCTCGATGATGATGCCATCGCCGTCTTCGTCCACAAGACCCCAGGCATCGGGCTTGGGACCGGAGTTGTTGGAAGGATCCTTCTCGGTGGGCTTGGGAATCTCGATAAGGGAAGTGTCAATGTCCACCACTTCCTCCTGATCCCCTCTGTTTTCAATCTGGGCGATCTGCTCATCGGTAAAGAAGAGGTTCGCCAGGAAGCCAACAGCGCTGGTCTCCCGCACGGACATGACGAAAATGTCCCGGGCGGTAGGGGAGGGTCCCTTCGCAAGAACATACATCACCCCATACAGGGCGAAGGCGGTCAGCAGAACGGTGACCAAAACGAAGATCATGAATCTTCCGAACACGACACCCAGGGTCCGCAGCCATTTGGGGCTTTTCTTTCTTTTGCTTTTTGCCTGTGCCGGGGTGGAAACAGGCGTATTATTTTGGGAGTCCAATGGGATCCCTCCTTAATTTATGTATCTTTTCTATTATATCAAATTTCGACACAATTGTAAAGGGAGAGATTGCTACATAAATTGTGACCATGATTGTCCCTTGACAAAAAGAATATTTTGGCCGTATAATTGAGTTACTAAAATTATAAGGAGGCAATGCTATGAATATCAACTATATCCACCCCGCAGATCAGCTGGTTATGTTTATGCAGCGTATCTACGATAAAGGCATGACCACCACCTCCGGCGGCAACCTGTCCATCATGGACGATGCCGGCGACATTTGGATCACCCCTGCCGGTGTTGATAAGGGTACGCTGACCCGTAATGACATCGTTTGTGTTAAGCCCGACGGCACCTGCGTCGGCCCCCACCGTCCTTCCTCTGAGCTGCCCTTCCACGCAGCGGTCTACAAGATGCGTCCCGACCTGCGGGCCGTGCTGCACGCCCATCCTCCCGCACTGGTTTCCTTCTCCATCGCCCGGAAGTGTCCTGACCTGGACCTGATCCCCTCTGTGAAGAAGGTCTGTCCTGAGGTCAAGATCGCCGTCTATGCCGTTCCCGGCAGCGAGAAGCTGGGCGAGAACATCGGCGCCTGCTTCGCAGAAGGCTGCGATACTGTCCTGCTGGAGAATCACGGCGTCTGCATCGGCGCACAGGATATGTTCAAGGCTTTCCAGCGGTTTGAGACCCTGGAGTACTCCGCCAACCTGGAGATCCTGGCAAACCGCATCGGCAATACCCGTCAGCTGGCAGAATCCGCTTACCAGGTCACCCAGACCACCAATCATCTGAAGCTGGATGATTTTATCCCCAACCGCCACAGCTCTGAGGAGCTGGCTGCCCGCCGGGATATGATCACCCTGATTCGCCGTTCCTATCGCCAGGGCCTGTTCACCGCTACCCACGGTACTTACTCTGTGCGTCTGTCCGACGGCAGCTTCCTGATCACTCCCTACGGCATGGACCGTGCTTACCTGGAAGAGGATGATCTGGTGCGCGTCAAGAGCGGCATGAAGGAGCTGGGCAAGACTCCCTCCCGTGCAGTGAGCCTGCATGAGAAGATCTATGCTGCCCACCCCGGCATCAACGCGATTCTCCAGGCCCATCCCATGCACGCCATGGCTTTTGCGGTCACCGATACCAAGTTCGACCCCAGAACCATTCCCGAAAGCTACATTCTGCTGCGTGACGTCAAGCGCCTGCCCTACGGCCAGCTGTACACCGACCACGTAAAAACCGCTGCCGAGTTCGGTGAGGCTTCTCCCGCGGTGATGGCCGACAATGACTGTGTCATCGTCACCGGCTCCACCTTGCTCCAGGCCTTTGACCGGCTGGAGGTCATGGAATCCACCGCCCATTCCATCATCAACGCCTCTGCTGTGGGTCAGATCGTACACATCTCCCAGGAGGAAGTGGAGGATCTGAAGGTTGCATTTAACCTGAAGGATTGATCCTGATAACATGCCTTAAACCCGCCCCGATTGGGGCGGGTTTTTTGTAAAAAAGACGATGGATTTTGCAAAATGCTATTCCCATTCTATTGACTGTTGTGATATAATGGAAGCACAATGGAAAAGGAGGGATTTTCGTGCGTTACGCATTGGCGATTGATATTGGCGCATCCTCCGGCCGACATATTGTGGGCTGGCAGGAAAACGGCGAACTGCAGACCAAAGAGGTCTATCGTTTCCATAACGGTGTGCAGGAGTGCAACGGACACCTGATTTGGGATGTGGATGCTCTGTTTCAGGAAGTGAAGAACGGCATCCGGGAGGCACTGAAGCAGTTTCCCACAGTAAAGACCGTTTCTGTGGATACCTGGGGCGTGGACTATGTGTTGCTCCGGGGAACAGAGGAGCTGCGTCCTGTGTATGCTTACCGGGATTCACGTACCGAGGCTGTGATCCCCAAGGTTCACGAAAAAGTGCCTTTTGATGTGCTGTACAGCCATACCGGCTGCCAGTTCCAGCCTTTCAATACGGTGTATCAGCTCTATGACGACCTGCTGGCCGGCCGGCTGGAAGGGGCAACGGATATGCTGATGATTCCGGAGTACCTGATGTACAAGCTTTCCGGTGTCAAGGCAAGAGAGTACACCAACGCCACCACCATGGGCATGATCAACGCCACTACCGGAGAATTTGACCTGGAGATCGCTCAGACCCTGGGCTATCCCGTGGCCCTATTCCCCAAGCTGCAGCAGCCCGGAACGGTGCTGGGCGCCCTGCTTCCTGAGATTGCGGAAGAGGTGGGCGGCGACCTGCAGGTGATGCTGTGTGCCACCCACGACACCGGCTCTGCCGTGGAAGGCATCCCCATGGAAGGCAACCACCCCTATATTTCCTCCGGCACCTGGAGCCTTCTGGGTGTAAAGACACCCAAGCCCATCACCGATGCCGGCAGCATGGCCGCCAATTATTCCAATGAAGGCGGCGTGGGTTACAACCGTTATCAGAAGAATATTATGGGTATGTGGCTGGTCAATGAGCTGCAGCGGGAGCTTTGCCCCGATACGCCCTTCCCGGAGATCGTGAAGCTGGCCCAGGAAAGCACCTGCGATGCTTTGATCGATGCCAACGCCCAGGAATTCCTGGCACCCAAGAACATGAAAAAGGCCTTTGATGTCGCCACAGCCGGCGCACTGCAGACCCTGGGCGACTATTTCCGCTGCGCCTACCGGAGCCTGGCGATCAGCTACCGGGATGCCATCCGGGAACTGGAAGCCAATACCGGAAAGAAATACGAAAATCTGTACATTGTCGGCGGCGGTGCCAAGAATCAGTTCCTGAACCGCCTGACCGAGGAGGCCACCGGCCTTACTGTAATCGCTCTGCCCATTGAGGCCACCGCCCTGGGCAACCTGAAAATTCAGTTGGAGGTATAAACAATGAGCTACATGGAAGCAAAGAAGAAGTACGCCGCCCTGGGTATCGATACCGATGCCGCCCTGGCGACCCTGAAGACCGTCCCTGTTGCCATGCACTGCTGGCAGGGTGACGACGTCCGTGGTTTTGACACCGACCCCAATAAGCCCCTGACCGGCGGCATTCAGACCACCGGTAATTATCCCGGCCGCGCCCGTACCCCTGAGGAACTGATGGCCGATATTGACCTGGTTCTGAAGCGCTGCCCGGGCACCAAGAAGATGAACCTCCATGCGTGCTACGCCATCTTTGACGAAGAGAACGGCGGCTGGGTGGACCGTGACAAGCTGGAACCCAAGCACTTCAAGAAGTGGGTGGATTTCTGCAAGGAGCGTGGCCTGGGCTGCGATTTTAACCCCACTTTCTTCTCCCATCCT
>JAZREG010000157.1:0-10349 GCA_045660725.1 Faecousia sp. | reverse complement strand
CAGGCTTCCGCTCCCCAGCAGCCCCCGGTACGGCGTAAGCCTTCCCGGAAGAAGAACAGCAAGATCCTGACCATCACCGCGATCTCTATCACCGCCGTTTTGCTGGTGGCGATCCTGATCACTTCCCTGTTCATGCTTTCCACCCCCAAGGATGACGGTCTGATCCTGAACAATGTCTTCGCCGCCGGCGTGAACCTGGGTGGCATGACCCCGGAGCAGGCAAAAACCGCCCTGCACAACGCCACAGACAACACCTATACCAAGCTGGATATGGTCATCCAGGTCCTGGAAGAGACCGTTACCCTCTCCCCTGCCGACACCGGCGCAAAGCTGGATGTGGACAAGGTGGTGGAGCTTGCCTACAATTACGGCAGAACCGGTACCCGGGCAGAGCGTGAGAAGGCCAAGAACCAGGCGCTGACCTCCGCTTACCATATCTCCATTCAGGATCATCTGAACCTGAACCTCCAGTACATCAACGGTGTCATGGAGGAGCTGGGCAACAAGTATGGCAGCATCCTGCTGCAGCCCAGCGTCGTGGTCAACGGCACCCGGCCTCCCCTGGTAGCAGATGCCTATGACACCACTTTTGTGCATCAGACCCTGGTGATCACCATGGGTACCCCCGAGTACGGCCTGAACACCGATGACCTGTGGGAGCAGATCATGGACGCCTACAACATCAACCTGTTCCAGGTGACCGCCCAGTGCACCATGCTGTCCCCCAACACTCTGGATGTGGATGAACTGTACAACGAGCATTGCGTCCCGGCAGTGAATGCTACCATCGACGAATTCTACAATACCACCCCCGAAGCCTACGGCTACGGCTTCGACCTGGAAGCCCTGAAGCTGCAGGTCGCCACCGCCGGCTATGGCCAGGTGATCGAGGTTCCCCTGACGTACATCGCTCCCGCCATCACCCTGGAGGACCTGGCCGGCAATCTGTTCCAGGACATCCTGGGCCAGTGCATTACCGAGCTTCCTGAGGACGCCAACATTCTCAAGAACCTGCGTCAGGCCTGTAAGGCCATCAACGGCACCATTTTGGAAGCCGGCGCACAGTTCTCCTTCAATGGCATTGTGGGTGAACCCACCGTCCGCAGAGGTTATTACGCAGCCTACGCCTTCTCCGGCAAGAATTACGAAGAGGTGGTCGGCGCCGGCATCTCCCAGGTAGCCAGCACCCTGTACCTGGCTGCGATCCTGGCAGACCTGAATGTTACCGAGCGCTACAACCATTATTACGCCCCTACCTTCTCCGCTCCCGGCCTGGATGCGGATGTGAAATACGGTTCCATGGACCTGAAGTTCACCAACAACACCGAAAATCCCATTCGTATCGAAGCCATTATGGACGGCAGCCAGGTCAAGATCGTCCTGTGGGGTACCGACGACAAGGATTATACCGTTCGGATCTCCTACGAGACCATCCACACCTACCAGCCCACCACCCTGATCCAGATGGTTCGTCCGGATTATACCGGCGCGTATCAGGAAGGCGATGTGCTGCAGGAAGGCATCATCGGTTTCGATGTGATCTCCTACAAGTCCTACATCTATAACAACCCGGAAGATGCCCCCGAAACGGATGACGAAGATGGGGTCACCGAGATTGAGATCGCCCAGTCCCACTACGAAAAGCGGAACGAGATCATCGTAGGCATCCAGGAGGAAGAGCCGGAAGTTACCGTGCCGCCCACCACCGAGCCCATCGTGCCGCCCACCACCATCCCTGGCGATCCTTCCACCACGGATCCTACTGATCCGACGGAGCCTACTGTGCCCACAGTTCCTTCCGAACCCACGGAACCGGGCAACACTGAAGAATAAGAAAAACGCAGAGCCAATGGCTCTGCGTTTTTTATGCATTGATTGCCCGGATATCCAGGTGATAATCCACGATGCCGGCGGCACTCTTCTCGATTTCGATCCGATACACCAGGTCGATGACACCGCCCTCGGGGGTGATGTCAAAAAACAGGTGGGTAGCGCAAACAGAGATCATCAACGCACCAAACTCCATCCGGTAGAGGGAGTCGTGTTCCACCCCCCGCTGGAATACCATTTGGGACTGAAGCTTTCCCGTGCGGGTCAGTGTCACCTTGTCCGGTTCCACCCGAAACGTGGTAGTCACGCCGCCCATGCCGGTCAAGTCGCTTTCCTCGTAGACAATATCCCAACCGCCGTCCCGGAATTCCATCCAGCCTTCGGTCGTCAGCTGAATGACCTCCGGTTCCTGCTCCTGGTAGGCCTGCCTGCCCTGAATAGCAAGCATTACTTTCCGCTTCATTCCGCAGCCTCCAGGGCCAGCCGCAGCAGCTCATCGATGAGCTGAGGATAAGGAATGCCGCTCTGGCCAAACAGCTTGGGGAACATGGAGATGGAAGTAAAGCCGGGCAGCGTATTGATCTCATTAAAGACCACCCGGTTATCCTCATAGGTAACAAAGAAGTCCACACGGCTCAGGCCCTGGCAGCCGATGGCGGAATAGATCTTCACCGCGGCATCCCGCACCTGCTCTGCCACATCCTCCGGGATCCGGGCAGGAATATAGGCCACAGAGGTATCGGTGATATACTTGGCGTCATAGTCATAGAACTCCGCACCGGAGTCGATCTCGCCGCCCACAGAAGCCACAGGGCTGCTGTTGCCCATGACAGCGACCTCCACTTCCCGGCCGTGGATAAACTCCTCCACCAGGATCTTGGGATCATAGGTACCGGCCCGCAGCAGGCCCATCCGCAGGTCTTCCCGGTTGGCAGCCTTGGAAACACCCACGGAAGAACCGGTACCGGCAGGCTTGACGAACATGGGATACCGGAAGCGGCCTTCCAACCGATCCAGCACAACGTCCATGTGGCTGCTGAGTTCCTTGTCCCGCACCAGTTCCCAGGCAGCCTGGGTCACGCCGGCCTGATCTGCCACCAGCTTGGTCAGGGTCTTATCCATTGCCACAGCGGAAGCGGACACATGGGGGCCCACATAGGGAATGCCCGCCATCTGCAGCAGGCCCTGCATGGCACCGTCCTCACCGTTTTCACCGTGCAGCACCGGGAACACCACATCGATCCGTTCCCGGACCACGCAGTCACCCTCGAAGCTCAGCAGACCCTGGCCACGGACAGGAGAGATGGTTGCCCGCCGGTTGCCGGGATGCTCCATCCAGGCGCCGCCGGGAAGCATGGAATAATCCGTGCCGCCAAAGAGGATCCAATCGCCCTCCTTGGTAATGCCCACAGGGAAAATATTGTACTTTTCAGGATCCATGTTGTTCAGCACGGACTCCGCGGAACGCAGAGAAACATCATGCTCCGGGCTGATGCCGCCAAACAGCACACAAACGCTCAATTTTTTCATACTTTTCGCCTCATTTTCAGTCATCGAAATCGGGGTAAGATTTTACAAAATATATATGGTATTTTCCAATTTAACTGCTATAATAGGGAGCAAGCAAAATCACTACTGGAGGAACTGACATGCAGATCTCATTGACCACCAAGGAATTCCGGCGCTTGCTGGACTTGGTATACATCGGAAATTGGGTGCTGAATTCCACCCGGGGAGACGACCGCTTTGCTGACTACGACCATGTAGAAAGCAAGCTCTTCGGTCTGTGCAAGGGTACCGGAATGCAGACACTGGTGGAGGATTGGAATGATACCACCATCCCCTCCCAGGCATACCAGGAGGGCGGCATCCACGAAGCCATCGCCTACTACGAGGACAATGTATTCTACGAGATCCTGGCAGAAGAGCTCTCCCGCCGGGATATGGGCTATGTGGACATCACTCCGGAAAACTATGAGGAGATCACCGGCCGTATGGGCCAGTATATGCAGGAGTTCCAGCAATCGGGTGTAGACCGGCTGGTGCTGGAGGATTGACCTGTCAGCCCTTCAGCAGCGCCTCACCGGCCCGATAGATATCGCCGGCGCCCACGGTCAGGATCACATCACCGGGCTGTGCAAGGGCCGCAAGCTGCTCCTTGACCTCCGGCAGGGTGGCGCAGTAATAGCCGCCATCCAGCTGTGCCAGCAGATCCCGGGAAGAGATACCCACCGTATTGCGCTCCCGGGCGGCGTAGATCTCCGCCAGGACCACCACGTCAGGCTTCTTCAGCTCCCGTACAAAATCATCGAACAGCGCCTTGGTGCGGGTGTAGGTATGGGGCTGGAAAGCCACGATCACCCGCTTGTAGCCCATGGCCCGCACAGAGTCCATAGTGGCGGCCAGCTCACCGGGATGGTGGGCATAATCGTCATACACATCCGCGCCCCGGAAGTTGCCCTTGAACTCCATACGGCGTCCTGCGCCCCGGAAGGACGCCAGGCCACGCTCTACCGCATCACCGGGCAGACCCATCATCCAGGCCGCACCGGCTGCAGCCAGGGCGTTGAGGGCATTGTGGCGGCCGTACACCGCCAGAGAAACATGGCAGTATTTCTTGCCATCGCAGATCACATCAAAGCTGCGCCAATCCTCGGAGATGCCCTCCCCATGGACACGATTCTCCTCGGCCAGGCCAAAGGAGATGTAATCCAGGCCCTGAAGTGTCTGCACCGTGTTGGCGTCATCGCCGTTGGCGAGAATACCGCCGGTGGACAGCTGGGCAAAGGCACGGAAGGATTTCTGCACATCCTGCAGATCCTTGAAATAATCCAAATGATCCGCTTCCACATTCAAAATCACCGCCAGGGTGGGGAAGAAATTCAGGAAGGAATCACAGTATTCGCAGCTTTCCAGCAAAATGGTATCGCCATTGCCCACCCGGTGGCCCGCCCGCAGCAGGGGCAGATAGCCGCCGATCATCACTGTGGGATCCTGCTGTGCCTCCATCAGCACATGGGCGACCATGGAGGTGGTAGTCGTCTTGCCGTGGGTACCGGACACACAGATGGCATTCCGGTAAGCACGCATAATGACGCCCCAGGCCTGGGCCCGCTCAAACACCGGGATACCCGCTGCCCGGGCGCCGGCAATTTCCGGGTTGTCATTATGTACCGCGGCGGTACGGATCACACAATCCGCGCCCAGCACATTTTCTGCCCGGTGTCCGATCTCCACCCGGATGCCGCTGGCAATCAGCTCATCGGTGGATACGGAAGAATTCATATCAGAACCGGAAACCTCCAGCCCCATCCCCTTCAGCACCAGGCCCAAAGGACGCATGGAAACGCCGCCGATGCCCACCAAATGCACCCGCTTTCCGGGCAGGAGATACTTCTGAAGTTCCAAAGTACGTTCGTTCATAATAACTGCAACTCCATTGCATTTAATCTTAACTGATTTATTATATACGATTTCCCCTGAATTTACAACTATTTTTTAACTATTTGGCATATTTTTTTAGTATTTTTGCGTAGATTTCCTGTTGCAAAACCAAGTTTGCCGTGGTATGATTCACTTAGCAAACAAATCCCCCCTGTACAGAGAGGAACGATCATGTTCTCACAAATCAAAAAACATTACCATTGGATCATCGCGCTACTCATGTTCCTGCAGTTAGCTGCGGTAGGTGGCTTAGGAAACAATTACTCCGGATTGTTCATCCTGCACATCACCGAAGACTTAGGGATCAGCAGAGCGAGCTTTTCCATTGCGTTTACTCTGAAATATCTAACAGGCTTCTTAACCACCCTGTTTTCCGGCGTTCTGTTCCTGCGATTTGGCAATAAAACACCCATGATCGCCGGCCTGCTCCTGTGCGGCGCAGGATATGCGATCATGCCCCTGAGCACCAACATCCTGCCCCTGGCTATTGGCAACATTCTTTTGGGTATCGGCGATGCCCTGTGCTGCACCGCCGCCGTTTCCCGGATCATCAGCGCCTGGTTTCACCGGTACCAGGGTTTGGTTTGGGGTGCGGTCTCCGCTTCCACCGGTATTGGCGGCAGCGTGATCTGTGTGCTGCTGTCCGGGATCATCCAATCCCACGGCTGGCGTATCGCATATTTCGCTTCCGCGATCATCATCGGAATCACCTTCCTGCTGGTATTCATTCTGGTCAAGGGCCGCCCGGAACAAATGGAACTGTCGCCCTATGGCTTTGGCATGGCCACTGCCCAAAAGCGGCCTGCAAAAGACCCCCAATGGGCCGGTTATCCCATGGAAGATTTGATCCGCGCACCAATATTCTATCTGACCCTTGCGAGCGTCTTCCTGTCCAGCAGCGCTATTTATTTGGCCTATGACATTATTGTCCCCCACCTGCAGGACAGCGGTCTGACCCAGGATCAGGCGGTCGCCCAGCAGAGTGCCATGCTGATCTACTTAACCGCCTCCAAGTTCCTCAGCGGCGCCCTGAGTGACCGCATCGGCTCTAAGACCGTCACCATCAGCTGCGCAGCCATCGGCGGCGCGAGCCTTTGGCTGCTGTCCGGGGTCACTTCCCCCGCCAGCGCCACGATGGCCATTATCTTCTACGCCATCGCTCTGCCTCTGCCCACAGTTTTGATTCCCCTGCTAACGCAGAACTTTTTCGGTTACAGAGCCCACAGCATGTATCTGGGAATTTTCATGTCCATCCCGCAGCTGGCGCTACTGATTGCTGCCCCCGCATCTAACACCATTTTTGATACAACCGGCAGTTACACCCTCGCACTGCAGATCGCAGCCGCCCTGGCTGCTGCGGGCACCGTGCTGCTCATTGTAACATCCATCCTTTCCCACCACGCTAAAAAGCAAATGGCTTCCAAGTAAAATTTCAGCCGTCCGTTTCAAAAGAAGCGGACGGCTTTGTTTATAAGGAAAAGTGATCCCGGATCATTTCGGCTACCACTTCCGGCGCCAGATCCGTATTATCAATGCGCAGGTAATTCTCAAAGGGGATCTCTCCCGGCAGACTCTCTAAGCGATGGCTGGCACTGTCCCGGATCACCCTGGCACGGGAAGCCTCCAGATCCCGCTTGGAAGCCTTGTGCAGCAGGCGGTTCTCCGTTTCATTACGCTGTAATCGCACCTCCAGGGGTGCCACCAGCTCCACGCAGTAGATCTCCCCGCCCTGGGCCGCAAAAAGATCCGTCACATGCCGCACATATTCCCAGTCCGACGGCATGTCGAACGCCCACATAAGGGTATGGATCATTCCATATTCACCGGACTTGGCAAATTCCTCAAAGATGACCTGACGGAGCTTGTGGATCACATCATGCCGAAACGCCCCAAATATCTCCAATACCGGCTCAATGGCCATGTGGTTATGAAAAAGACGCAGGCCTGTTAGTTTTGCCAACTCCTGCCCAACGGTCATTTTTCCCACCGCTCCATCGCCGATCAACAATACGAATTTCATTTCTGTCCTCCAAAACAAAAAGGATCTTTCTTTCCGCCGCACCTGCGATACATGGCTTTGGCGTGGATCCGATCATGCCACAGGAATCGGCGCAGCATCTTCCGCAGAGTCCACAGTTCCCCGTAGCTCCCCTCAAAAACCACGTTATTCAAATAACCCGGCTGCTGTTCCAGCAGCACAAAGCCCCTTTTTCGGCACTCCAGGATGTTTCCCTCATTATCCGCCTCCACGCCGATCTCACCGAAATAGTAGGCATTCACATTCTTTGTATGCCGATACATTTCCTCCGCTGACCGGGGAACCTGCCCATAGAAGGTGCGCCTGATTGGCTCAGTGCTTTGTTCCTTATCCAGTACAGATTCATAAAGTGCCATAAAATCCTCGGCAGAACGCAGCGCAAGGATCTTCAAAGCGTGATATTCATCCTGGGTCAGCGGTTCTTTTTCCGAATCAAACAACACATCCGAATCCGCATCCCGAATCTGCAGGTCACAGGCCGCTTCCTGTACAATCTCTACCGTGATTCCCTCCGGGGCGCTCGTCCCTCGCCAGGCGCAGTAGCTGCGGATCTCCACTTCTATTTTCTCCGCAGCCTGGGAAAGGCTTGCTCCCCGGGCAAATGCACCGGGATAGTCCACTGCATACAACAGCGTGTCATCCCCATTGTGTTCCCAAACGCAGCGGATGCACCGGCTGCGATCGATCAACCTTGCCTTTATCATCTCTACAACTGTATCCAGATCTGTTCCCCCGGACACAACATGAATATCATGGGGTTCTGCATCAAAGCAGCCGTGCTTCTTTTCCAGCATCGCTGCCACCGGTGCCGGAAGATTTCCACGCAGCCGCTCGGCGAACCTGGATTTGATCATCTCCAGCTCTGCCGTCACAAGGATCCGCAGCGCCCCCTCCGGCAGCAGCGACAGGTGCTCCTTTTCAGAAATCACATAAAGAATATTCTCTCCGCTGATCGCCTCTTCCATTTTCTTCCGAAACAAGGCCTTGGCGATCCCCTCATTCTTCGCAAGGCGCAAATAATCCTTACCGGTAAAGACCTCACAGGAAATGCTGCGTGCTATTTTATCTGCAAGGGTACTCTTTCCGGTGCAGCTTTCTCCAAAAATCCCGATAACCATTGTTTTGTCCTTTCTCCGCGCCGTCCAGGCAACCTGACCGTGTGCTATGGTCAGAATCCTTCTCACAATTCTTTTTTCATCATGCCTGTGGCATATTCCCTGTATCCATGCTTCGGATAGAAGCTGCGGGATTCCACAAATTCCTTGCCGCCCAGATGAACATGCACCGCGGTCTTTCCCTGCCTGCGCAAGTGCGCCTCCACCGTTTGCAGCAGGCGCGTACCAATGCCCTGATGCTTCCGCGTCGCCTTGACATACAGCCGGTGGAGCCTAACCTCCATGGTATTGGGGATAGATTTGTAGCCAACACAGCCAATCACCCGGTCATTTTCATCAATCGCCAACCAAAACATATCGCCGGTATCTATATAATTCTTTCGTATGTCCAGCAGGTCTTCATTCAGCCCGGGAACGCGCCCAAGGGCATCCTTGGCTTCCAGCACCATAAAGATCATATCGTCCCGGTATTTCTCAGCAAACGGGAGGATGGTATATTCCCTATTCATTCCGGAACCATTCCTTCCTGCGTTAAATACGCCGATAACGCACGATATTCCCGCAAATACGCGCCCCGCTTCATTTCATCATGGGCATAGTCCTGGTGCCTGGAAAAGATGCTCACAGCCTCTTCAAGAGGAACCCATCGAGGCTCCAGCCCCACTTCCGCTTCCCGCTCTGTCAGCAGGCGCTGGGTTTGCCCGGAAATCTCACAGGCAAAATAATAGCTGGTAAAGAGCCATTCCTCATAATACTCATGGATCGTAGCAAAAAGATGAAACGGACGCACAACCAATCCGGTTTCTTCCCCCAGCTCCCGGATGCACGCTTCCGCCGGCGTCTCCCCGGCCTCGAGACCTCCGCCGGGGAGAAAATACTGGTCGGTATTGGCCTCATAGGTCAGCAGGAGCATCCCATCCCGCAGAACGATCCCTCGCGACGCTGCGCGGACCTTCGAGTACTCCGCAAAGCGATTATCGCCAAAAATATCGATCACATGCATATTAGATCTGCTCCTCCTGGGCAAGTCGCCAACTTTGCGGGTAGTGTTCCCGATAGTAATCCGCCCTGGGTCCAGGGTGATTCAGCAGGTCATGCTCACGGATGACATCCACCTCAGCTTTGCAGATCCAAGCCAACATCTTTTGCGGCAGCTCATGGTATCGACGAATCACCAATGCACCCAACCGTTCCTGTTCCAGGAGCGCCTCCAGGGCATCCGGGATCACCGTTTCTTCAAGAACCGGGACATCCTGATAAGATACCGCTTCATTGGGGATCTTCGTTGTCTCCACGGCGCCAGGATCGCACAGATACAGGCTGGCCGCCTTCCCACGATAGAGAATCTCCAGCGCGTTCGGGAAATACTCGTCCAAATGGATCTGCCCTTCCTTGGTGTAGCCATAGGTATATTCATAATTCGTAACACTATACATCAGCGCCATCGGAAGCAAGGTGGTCATGTATACAGCCGCGGGTTTCCCGAAATTCTTCGGCCTACCAACACGAAGCACCTGCAGCCCTGCCACAGGAGAACAATGATAATACGCCATCGCCAGCACCTCCCAATAATCTATATTTTACAGAGGAATGCAAAAAATGCAATAGAAAAAAGCCTCCACATTTCTGTGGAGGCTTGTGTTCGCATTACGGATCTTTCCGGGTAGGCCAGGTATTGTCGCGCCGTCCGCAAGTGTCCGGTGGACACTTGCAGGCGCAAAAAACCTCCACATTTCTGTGGAGGTTTGTGTTCGCATTACGGATCTTTCCGGGCAGGCCAAGTATTGTCGCGCCGTCCGCAAGTGTCCGGTGGACACTTGCAGGCGCAAAAAACCTCCACATTTCTGTGGAGGTTTCTGTGTTCGCATTACCTATCTTCCCGGGCAGTCGCCCGCCAAGTATTGTCGGCGCAGATGAGCTTA